>JAFWYO010000185.1 GCA_017517715.1 Bacteroidales bacterium | reverse complement strand
GCAGAGGACTGAAAATCCTTGTGTCACTGGTTCAATTCCAGTCGATGCCACAAAAGTTGGGAAGTTTTTGACTTCCCTTTTTTGTTTTGTGTACAATAAAACCAGACTTCAAAACGTTATATTTAGAAATTAATTACATTAGTTATGAGTTTAGAAGTTCAAATCAACAACGATATCAAGCAGGCAATGCTTAACAAACAGAAGGATGTGCTGGAATCGCTGCGTGCCATCAAGTCGGCCATCCTGTTGCTCAAAACCGGCAAGGACGCCGTGAATGGCGAAGTCAGCGAGGCTGCCGAAATCGCTATGCTCCAGAAACTTGTTAAGCAGCGCAAAGAGGCTGCCGACATCTACGTGCAGCAGAACCGCCAGGACCTGGCCGACGAGGAACTGTTCCAGGCGGGCATCATCGAGCGCTACCTGCCCAAGCAGATGAGCCGCGAAGAGATTGAGGCCGAGGTGCGCGCCATCATCGCCGAGGTCGGTGCCTCGTCGCCCAAGGATATGGGTAAGGTGATGGGCCAGGCCTCGAAACGCTTTGCAGGCAAGGCCGACAACCGGCTCGTTTCCGAAATCGTCAAATCGCTGCTCCAGAACTGATGCGCATCCTTGTTGTCGACGACGAACCCGACCTGTGCGAAATCCTTTGCTTCAACCTTGAAAGCGAGGGCTTTGAGACCGAACGCGCCTACAGCGCCGAATCGGCCCTGTCGCTCATTGCCGACGGCAGATTCGATTTGATACTGCTCGACGTGATGATGGAGCAGATGTCGGGCTACGATATGGCTCGCCAGTTGCGCGACGGGGGCGACAATACGCCAATAATTTTCCTCACAGCCCGCAATGCCGAGGACGACCAGCTGGAAGGCTTCTCCGCCGGTGCCGACGACTACATCACCAAGCCGTTCTCGTTCCCGACGGTGCTGGCCCGCATCCGCGCCGTGCTGAAACGCTCGGTTTCGCCAGAGGTGCCGCAAGACAACGAGCAAATCATTCATTGCGGCTGCATCGAGGTGGACCTTCAGCGCAAGGCGGTTTCTGTCGACGGACAGCCCATCGCGCTGACTCGCAAGGAGTTTCTGATCCTTGCGCTGCTTATGCAGCATCCGGGCGAACACTTTCATCGCCAGCAGATTATCGAGAAAGTTTGGGACGACGACACCTATGTCGGCGACCGCTCGGTCGATGTCCACATCGCCCGTCTGCGCAAGAAAATGGGCCGTTGTGCCGACTGCATCGTCAACCATAGCGGCTTCGGATATGCTTTTGTTCATACCAGTTAAAACGCTGACATTATGAAAATTCCGATTGGTGCATACATCATCGCTGCAGTCATCGTGCTGCGGCTGTTGTTCCTGCTGTGGAACCACCTGCGGCAACGGCGCCTGATACGCCAGCTGCAGGAACTGGCCGACTCGCTCGAGCAGTCGCGCCAGCAGACCATCCAGGAGCAACAGCGCAACCGGCAGCTGAAGCAGGAGATGACCAACAATATCGCCCACGAACTGAAAACGCCCGTCAGCAGCATACGCGGATACCTCGAAATACTGCTTGGCGACAAGCCTGTGGACGACGCCAAGCGCCACTTCTTCCTGGAACGCTGCTATTCGCAGACGCTGCGCCTTTCGGACTTGATAAACGACGTGTCGATAATCAACAAGCTGGAGGAGTCGGCCGACCTCTTCCCCAAAGAGGAAATCGTCGTCACCTCAATTGCCGACGAGGCGATAAAAGAACTAGAGGAAAAATGCCAGCAGCACCATATCGCCGTCAGCAACCACCTGCCGGAACAGATGCAAATAGTTGGCAATCACAGCTTGATATACAGCATCTTCCGAAATCTGCTCGAAAACGCCGTCTCCTATGCTGGCGAAGGAATCGAGGTGGGCATCGAGTGCTACAAAAAAGACGACGAGAAATTCTATATTCATTTCTACGACACAGGCACAGGCGTCGACAATCGTTATCTGCCCAAGCTTTTCGACCGCTTCCTGCGCATCGACGAAGGCCGCAGCCGTAAAAGTGGCGGCACAGGCCTGGGCCTCTCCATTGTCAAGCACGCCGTCCAGTTCCACGGCGGCGACATCTTCGTCCGCAACCGCGACGCCGGCGGCCTCGAATTCTTCTTTTCGCTACGAAAAAAGTGAATAGTGATGAGTGACCTGTGACCAATGATACGTATTGTCCTTTAAATTCCCTTTAACTTCCCTTTAACTTCCCTATAACTCCCCTTTAACCTTTATCCTTTAAACTTTAAACTTTACCCCCAAATGCATACCCTTCCGCTCCAACTCCGCTTCAACGACGTCGATATGATGGGTCACGTCAACAACGCCGTCATTATGGAATTCTTCGACCTTGGCAAGTCCACATATTTTGCCGACGCAGGCATACCCGTCACGCCCGACGAGGGCGACTTCTGCGTGATGGTGGTCCACGTCGAAGTGGATTTCCATAGCCAAATCCATTGGGGCGACCAGATTGCCGTGACGTCATACGTTTCCAACTGGGGCCATAAAAGCCTGCGTGTCAAGCAGCAAGTGGTCAATACCGTCACCGGCCAGCCTTGCGCCACCTGCCAGACCGTGATGTCGGGCTATTCGCGCAGCGCCGCCGCCAGCGCCCCCATCCCCGACGAAGTCAAGGAACGCGTGCAGCGCTACGACGCCGATTCGGCGCAATAAGGCCAGCTCTCCATTCTCCGTTTTCCGTTCTCCGTTCTGTTCTCCTGCTCGCAAGCGAGCGAAATCTTGTAAATCTTGTAAATTAATTCCGCCGTCGGCGGGAATGCTATCGCGTCAGCCGGTTCTCCGTTCTCAGTTCTGTTTTCCTGCTCGCGTGGTGAGCGAGATCTCGTAGATCTTGTAAATTAATTCCGACATCGTCGGGAATGGCTACCGCGTCAGCCTGTTCTCCGTTTTCCGCTTTCCGTTCTCATTGCCTACGGCAAGACATTTCACAAATTAAATTCAAATTTTTCAAATTAAGTAATTGGTCAAATTTATTTGACATTTATGGTAATTCACGGTCATTCACGTTCTAAAAAATAATTGCTGATTAATTGCTGGTAATTGCTGTTAAAGAATATGAACGCTATATCTTGTTAATAATTACAAACGTTACAAAGTTTTCAGCCTAAAATTTGTCCATTACGCCGTTTTTTTCAAAAGTTCCCGTTTTTGAATCCTGAAAATGTTAAATTTTAACATTTCGGCGGCGGTTTTTGCCGAAAATCGTCCGACATAACCCCCTGTTTTCCATATACAATCTTCTTACCAAATTCTACCCAAGTTCTTATCAAGTTCTTACCAAAGACCACTTCAGTAGAAGATAATAAGAAGTAAATAAGGCTTTTATAAAGGTAAAATCCAGTGCTGAAAGATAGCGTTTTTGGAAGTACTAAAATTAAAACTCTGAATAACAATATGTTGAAAATGTTAAAATTTATTTCGTAACAAAAGTTAAATTTTAACATTTCGGGCGGCATTTTTATGCTTTGTGGAGGTCTTGCCGGAGGGGGCGGTGCGGCTGCTCTTTTTCGTCTGAAAAACAAAAGAAAAAATAAATTTTGCCAGTAATCGGATTTTCTTTATCTTTGCATTTTGCAATTGAGTGCGAAAGAAGGCTGTAGGAGGCTGCAACTTCTTTTGTGCGTGTGAGTTATGAGTAAATTTTTGATTCAGAAAAAACAAGAAATATGATAAATATAACGTTTCCCGACGGCTCGGTCCGCCAATATGAAGCCGGCGTAACGCCACTTGAAATCGCCAAAAGCATCAGCGAAGGCCTGGCACGCAATGTGCTCTCGGCCAAGGTCAACGATAAGGTGATTGAACTGTATCGTCCTATCAATGAGGATGCTACCGTTCAACTTCTGACCTGGAACGACGAGGAGGGCAAGGACACCTTCTGGCACACCTCGGCCCACCTTCTGGCCACAGCTCTGGAGCAGCTCTATCCGGGCATCAAGTTCGGTTTCGGCCCCGCCATCGAGAACGGCTTCTACTACGATATCGATTTTATGGACTATCAGATATCGAGTGAAGATTTCCCCAAGATCGAGAAGAAGATGATGGAACTGGTCCAGGCCAAGACGCCCATCACGCGCCGCGAGGTGAGCAAGGCCGAGGCCATCGACTTCTTCACCAAGAAGGGCGACCAGTACAAGCTGGAGCGCATCAGCGAACTGAACGACGGCGAAATCAGCTTCTACGACAGCGGCACGTTCACCGACCTATGCCGCGGCCCGCATCTGGTGGATTTCAGCCCCATCAAGGCCGTCAAGCTGATCAACCTGGCTGGCGCCTACTGGCGTGGCGACGAGCATCGTCCGCAGCTGACTCGCGTCTATGCCATCTCGTTCCCCAAGAAGAAAGAGCTTGACGAATACCTCGTTATGCTCGAGGAGGCCAAGAAACGCGACCACCGCAAGCTGGGTAAAGAGCTGGGTCTCTTTATGTTCAGCGACACCGTCGGCAAGGGCCTGCCCATCTGGCTGCCCAAGGGTACCGACCTGCGTCTGCGCCTGCAGGCTTTCCTGTCGAAGATTCAGAAACGCTATGGCTACCAGCAGGTTATCACACCGCATATCGGTGGTAAGCAGCTGTATGTCACTTCGGGTCACTGGGACCACTACGGTGCCGACAGTTTCCGTCCCATCACCACTCCCGAGGAGGGCGAGGAATACCTGCTGAAACCGATGAACTGCCCTCACCACTGTATGATTTTCAAGAACGAGCCCCACTCGTACAAGGACCTGCCGCTGCGCATTGCTGAGTTCGGCACCGTCTATCGTTACGAGCAGAGCGGCGAGCTGCACGGCCTGACGCGCGTGCGTTCGTTCACGCAGGACGATGCCCACATCTACTGCCGTCCCGACCAGGTGAAGGACGAGTTCATCAAGGTGATGGAAATCATTGAGATAATCTTCAAAGCGCTGAGTTTCGACAACTTCGAGGCACAGATTTCGCTGCGCGACCCCAACGACAAGACCAAGTACGTTGGCAGCGAAGAGAACTGGGCCAAGGCCGAGGCCGCCATCGTCGAGGCCTGCAAGGAGAAGAACCTGTCCGCCAAGGTGGAATATGGCGAGGCCGCCTTCTACGGTCCGAAGCTCGACTTTATGGTCAAGGACGCCATCGGTCGCCGCTGGCAGCTGGGTACCATCCAAGTCGACTACAACCTGCCCGAACGTTTTGAACTTGAATATATTGGCAGCGACAACCAGAAGCACCGTCCGGTGATGATCCACCGCGCCCCCTTCGGCTCGATGGAGCGCTTCTGCGCTGTGCTGATAGAGCACACCGGCGGCAAGTTCCCGCTGTGGCTCACCCCCGAGCAGTTTATTATCCTGCCCGTCAGCGAGAAATATGTTGACGACGCACGCCAGATGCTGGCCAAGCTGGAGGATATGGACCTGCGCGGATGCATCGACGAACGCAGCGAGAAGATAGGCCGCAAGATCCGCGACGCCGAGCTGGGCAAATACCCGTTTATGCTCATTATGGGCGAGAAAGAGGTAGGCGAGGGCACCCTTTCGGTGCGCCGCCAGGGTGCGGGCGACTTGGGCTCGATGACGCCCGAGGCTTTCGCTGCACTTATCAACGACGAAATCAGTAAAGTAATGACTTACTAACCGCTAAGTAACAAAAGTATTATTTAATTCAACATTCAATTTGGCAGCACCAATCAAACCCCAACCTAACCGTGGCCCCAACCGTGGCCCGGTAAAGAAAGAACCGGAACATCGCATCAACGACCGCATCACAGCTCCGGCTGTGCGTGTTGTCGGCGACGGAATGGAACCCACCATTATGGATACGCGCGATGCGCTCCGTATGGCCTACGACCAAGGTCTTGACCTAGTGGAGATTTCGCCCAACGCGCAACCGCCGGTGTGCAAAATCATCGACTACCAGAAATTCACCTACGAGCTGAAAAAGAAACAGAAGGAGATGAAGGCCAAGTCGAGCAAGGTGGTTATCAAAGAGATAACCTGAGCCCGCAGACCGACGACCACGATTTCGAGTTCAAGCTGAACCACGCCATCCGCTTCCTGAAAGAGGGCAACAAGGTGAAGGTCGACATCTTCTTCAAGGGCCGTTCGATCCTCTACAAGGAGCAGGGCGAGGCGCAACTGCTGAAATTCGCCGAGGCACTGCTGGAATACGGCAAGCCGGAGCAGATGCCGCGCCTCGAAGGCAAAAGGATGATGATGCTCATTGCACCAAAAAAATAGATCATATTTCTATCCATTAATATAAGTTATCAAACTAAAAAACAGTAAAGTAATGCCAAGACTTAAGACTAAAGCAAGTGCCAAGAAACGTTTTGCTTTCACCGGCACTGGTAAAATCAAGAGAAAGCACGCTTATCACAGTCACATTCTGACCAAGAAAGAGACAACGCAGAAGCGCAATCTCGACCACACCACTCTGGTGAGCCGCGATGACGAGAAGCGCGTGAAGAGAATGCTTTTGGGTAGCGGAATGTAATTTTATTGCAGCAATACCGCTAAAAAAACGGAGTTATTAACCATTGTTTACAGCACCAAAGAGTCGGCGCCACAAACCCGTGGCAACGACCGCTGAAACGAAAAAAAATTAAAGAATTATGCCAAGATCAGTAAATGCTGTTGCTTCAAGAGCACGCAGAAAAAAAATCCTCAACCGTACCAAAGGTTATTGGGGTAGAGGTAAAAACGTTTGGACAGTAGCCAAAAACAAATGGGAAAAAGGCCAGACCTACGCCTATCGTGACCGTAAGAACAAAAAGAGAGAGTTCCGCGCACTGTGGATCAACCGTATCAACGCCGGTTGCCGCATCAACGGCATCTCCTATTCTGTCTTTATGGGCGAGTTGCATAAAAACAACATCGAGCTGAACCGCAAGGTTCTTGCTGACCTCGCGATGAACAACCCTGAGGCTTTCACCGCTGTTGTCAAGATGGTGAAGAAATAATGTTGAACCTGTAAAACTTTAATGAAATGGGAAAAACAGAAATAATGCAATTTGTAGAGAATTTGACGGAACGCAAATCGTTCCCCGAATTTAAGGCCGGAGATACCATCACTGTCCATTATAAAATCAAGGAAGGCAACAAAGAGCGTATCCAGAATTTCCAGGGTGTCGTTCTTCAGCGTTCCGGAAGTGGTTCCACTGAAACCTTTACTGTTCGTAAGATCACCAACGGTGTCGGTGTGGAAAGAATTTTCCCCATCGCCTCGCCTTTCATTGAGCAAATCGAGCTCAACAAGCGCGGTGCCGTTCGCAGAGCCAGAATCTTCTATCTGCGCAATCTTACAGGTAAGAAAGCTCGTATCAAAGAGAGAAGACGCTAGTCTTTTTCGCTCGGATAGATATATGATTGAAGCGGCGGTTTTTACAAACCGCCGCTTTCTTGTTTCGTGTATCGGTGTATACTGCCGAAATCCATTCCGTCGATCAGTATGCGTCCCTTGGTGGCGCGCCCCAGGAAGCAGCAGTTGACGCGTGCCTCGCTCAGTTTCTGTAGGAAGAAATCCTCTTTCGGCTCGTCGAGGACGGCAATGTAGCGGACTCCGCGTTCGCCGAACAGGAAGGCGTCGAGCCTAACCTCGCGGCAGGCCAGTATGTCGAAGCCGCATTGCGACGGTATGCAGCTCTGCACCAGCGTGCCGAACAATCCGCCGCTGCCGATGCGGCGGAAACCGAACAGGGCGTCGTTGCTTTGCATAGAGCTGAGAATCAATTCGAGATAGGCTTCGGCCTCGCTTTCGTCCGTCATATTTATAGGGTCTACCGCAAGGTGCAGGTATTTGCGGCCATAGTCGGAATCCACAAACAGCTCGGAGACGTCGCCGACCATATACAGTGCGTCGCCCCGATGCACAAAGGTTTCGCCTGTCGGCTCTGCCGCTATTGAGGGTATCAACGCACGCGCTATGTCGATGCATTCGCGCACGCGCGGCTCGCGGATTTCCTTGCTTTGGGGCTCCAGATCGCTTTCAATATAGTCGTGTCGCTCGGTGCTGTGCGGTTGCCCTTTCAGCCACGACAGCAATCCTTGCCCACCAGACTGGGTCTGCCACATAGCCATCAGTGTGCTCAGCTCGTCGACCGATGGCAGTCGCCCTATGATGGTCTGTATTTCCTCGTATGCGGGGCGGCTTATGCCCATTGCCTCGAGAACGCCCTCTTCTATTATCTCGTTTTCGTTCAAATTGTTGCCTGTTATTATTGTGGTTGTTTTTCTATGCAAAAGTACGAAAAAATTATTTTTCAGCCAAAAATGCAATTTTTTGTATCACGGCACAATAATGTGGGCTGATTGCCGTTTTACAATTTATTAACATTTAGTATGACGCATTTTTTGTTGGGCATATTGGGGGGCATAGCGCTTTCACTCTTTTTCAGCTTTGGGCCTGCTTTTTTTTCGCAGATTCAAGCCAGCATCCATTATGGATTCCGTAATGCTGTTCCATTTGCTTTCGGTGTCAGTACCAGCGACGTATTCATTGTTGCCATACTTCTCCTCATTTCGCGCAATATCCCGATGGATGAGATGATATTGATGCTTAACAATCGGTGGATTATCTATGTTGGTGCCATTGTTGTTGCCAGCTTCGGACTTTATACAATGTTCCTAAAGACACGCCACGCCGCCGAGTCGAGTGAGAACGACAAAATCAGTTTCCACAATGTTATGATGCCCTCGCGTCTTAATGTCTATCTGCGTGGACTGACGCTTAATTTCCTGAATCCTGTAATCTGGTTATATTGGGCCACACTTGTCACCATTCTTATTTGTGGCGAGAACGACAGCAGCTTGGGTCAGCGCTACATTTTCTTCGGAGGTGTCCTTTCGGCCACGTTGTCGATGGACATCCTCAAGTGCAAGTTGGCGTCTATGCTGCAAAGGCTTATAACTTTCCGTTTCCTTAGAATTTTCAATAAGTGTGTTGGCGCAATTCTGATTTGTTTCGCCATTTTTATGGTTATCTCAACGTCGCCAAAATTTGAGAATAACGGCAGTCAGAAATCCATTGAAATGATGCAGGAGATAATGAATACCAAGCCGCCCACGTTGCGACGTTCGGCAGAATAAAAAAAAAGGCTTCTCAATCGAGAAGCCTTTTTTTGTTATAATCTGTTCTTTGATTATTCGCCTTTGCGAGCGGCAAGGAGCAGTTCCATCATCTTGATGGCGCTGACGCTGACCACCGTGCCGGGTCCGAAGATGGCGGCGGCACCGGCCTTGAAGAGGAAGTCGTAGTCCTGCGGCGGGATGACACCACCCACGGTTACCATAATATCCTCGCGGCCAAGTTTCTTGAGTTCTTCGATGACCTGGGGAACCAAGGTCTTGTGGCCTGCTGCCAGCGAGCTGACGCCAAGGATGTGGACGTCGTTTTCGACGGCTTGCTTAGCGGCTTCGGCAGGTGTCTGGAAGAGGGGACCCATATCGACATCGAATCCGAGGTCGGCATAGCCGGTGGCAACGACTTTGGCACCGCGGTCGTGGCCGTCCTGGCCCATCTTGGCAATCATAATACGGGGGCGGCGGCCTTCGAGTTTGGCAAATTCGTCGGTCAGGGCCTGAGCTTTCTTGAAGAGCTCGCTGTCTTTTGTCTGTGAACTGTACACGTTGGTAATCAGATTTATTTTAGCTTTGTAACGACCATAAACTTTTTCGAGGGCATAGCTGATTTCGCCGAGCGAGGCGCGCTTGCGGGCGGCATCGATGCTGAGCTCCAGCAGGTTGCCTTTGCCACTTTCGGCGCAGCGTGTCAGGGCGTCGAGGGCAGCCTGCACCTCCTCGTTGTTGCGCTCGGCGCGCAGCTTGGCAAGGCGTTTCAGCTGTGCTTCGCGCACGGCGGTGTTGTCCACCTCGAGGGTGTCGATGGGGTCCTCGTGGTCGAGACGGTATTTGTTGATGCCGACGATGGTGTCGACGTTCGAGTCGATGCGGCTCTGCTTGCGTGCCGAAGCCTCCTCGATACGCATTTTGGGGATGCCGCTCTCGATGGCTTTGGCCATACCGCCAAGCTTCTCAACTTCCTGAATGTGAGCCCAGGCGCGGTGTGCCAGCTCGTGGGTAGGTCTCGACATAGTAGCTTCCGGCCCAGGGGTCGACGACGCGGCAGATGTTGGTCTCTTCCTGCAGGTAGAGCTGCGTGTTGCGGGCAATACGTGCGCTGAAGTCGGTGGGCAGAGCAATGGCCTCGTCGAGGGCGTTGGTGTGCAGCGACTGGGTGTGGCCCAGGGCGGCGCCCATAGCCTCGATGCAGGTACGAGCAACGTTGTTGAAAGGAACCTGCTCGGTCAGCGACCAGCCCGAGGTCTGGCAGTGGGTACGCAGTGCCAACGATTTGGGATTCTGCGGGTTGAACTGTTTGACGATCTTGGCCCACAGCATACGTGCGGCGCGCATCTTGGCGATTTCCATAAAGTGGTTCATTCCCACGCCCCAGAAGAAGCTCAGACGCGGAGCGAAATCGTCGACGCTCATACCGGCGTTGATACCGGCGCGCAGGTACTCGAGGCCGTCGGCCAGGGTGTAGGCCAGCTCGATGTCGGCGGTGGCGCCGGCTTCCTGCATATGGTAGCCCGAAATGGATATGCTGTTGAATTTCGGCATATTCTTCGAGGTGTATTCAAAGATGTCGGCGATGATTTTCATCGACGGCAGGGGAGGGTAGATGTAGGTGTTGCGCACCATAAACTCCTTGAGGATGTCGTTCTGGATGGTGCCCTGCAGCTGCTCCTGCTTGACGCCCTGTTCCTCGGCGGCGATGATGTAGAAGGCCAGAATGGGCAGCACGGCTCCGTTCATAGTCATCGAAACGCTCATCTTGTCGAGCGGAATCTGGTCGAAGAGGATCTTCATATCGAGGATGCTGTCGACAGCCACACCGGCCTTGCCGACGTCGCCCACAACGCGCTCGTGGTCAGAGTCGTAGCCGCGATGTGTTGCCAGGTCGAAAGCCACCGAAAGACCCTTCTGACCGGCGGCAATGTTGCGGCGGTAGAAGGCGTTAGACTCTTCGGCGGTCGAGAATCCTGCGTACTGGCGCACCGTCCAGGGGCGCATCACGTACATCGTGCTGTAGGGTCCGCGCAGGAACGGCGCGATACCGGCAGCATAGTTCAGATGCTCCATTCCGGCCAGGTCTTCCTTGCCATAGACAGGCTTTACGTCAATCTGTTCGGGAGTGGTCCAGTTTTTCTCGATATGGTTCTCCTTCTCCCATTGCTCGAAGCTTTCTTGCGATTCGCTGCGGGCCTTGAAATCAACATTTGAAAAGTTGGGTCTCATTATCAGTATATTATATGTTTTCAGTCAGTTTGTAATAAAGTGCAAATATACGTATTTTATTTGAATTTGAAAGCATTTATCTTGAAAATAATATTAAAACGTGGTGTTTTGGACAAAAATGTGATTTGAAATCGTGTTCTTTCCAACCTTGCAGAGGACTGTTTATTGTGTTTTGCTTATTTAAAGAATAGATTTGTTGTCAGTAAATTAGGCCGTTCCTTGTTCTGTGCCAGATTTTACATTTTTCCAGTTTTAAAACAAAAACCCCGAAAGTCCATTTCCGACTTTCGGGGTTTTATGTTATCTGGTATTTTTTTGAGTGGACTTGTGTTATCGCAGTTCGGCGTGACTCTTGGATTTCTTCTTGTTCTTGTTCCAGAAGCCGTATACTTCGCTGACGTTGCCGGCAGTGGTGAAAGCGCTGATTTCGTTCTTGTTGATGTATTCGAGCAGCTTAGAGAACTCGTCCTTGCTGAGCAGGGTTTCGAGTTCGATGCTCTTTTCGCCGCTGTAGCCGCCGGTCACCTCATAGAGTGTGCAGCCGCGCTGCAGCTCGTCGATGATGTAGCGGCGCAGGCGGTCGTATTCCTTCGACACGATGCAGACGCGCTTGCGGTTGTTGAGCGTGGCGGTGAAGTAGTCGACCACCAAGCCGTTGATCCAGGTGCCGATGAGGCCGATGACGACCATACGGAACGGGTTGATAGCGAATGCGGTGCAGCAAATTACGGCTCCGGCCACCGACACCGAGGCGCCGATGTCGAAATGCAGGTACTTGTTGACGATTTTGGCCAGGATGTCGAGGCCGCCCGTCGAGGCGTTGATGCTGAACATCAGGGCCTGTGCTGCGCTGAGAAGCAGCACGAAGCAGCAGAGGTCAAGCCAGGGGTCGCCCATCACCGACGGGCTGCCTGTAATGGGGTTGTCGTGGGCCAGGATGTATTCGCCGGCAGCGTTCTTGGCGTCCCAAGGCAATATCTTGTTCCAGAGGTCGATAAAGGGACCGAGGATGAGGGCTGTATATACTGTCTTGGCTCCAAACTCCTTGTTGATGAGGAGGAAAGCCAGGATGAGCAATATGATGTTGATGATGGTGACGAGCGTACCGACGGTGATGTTGATGCCTATGCCTTCAAAAATCTTGGCAATGACGATAGAAAGACCGGATATTGTTCCGATAATCAGCTTGCTGGGTACCAGGAAGTAGTACACTGCCGCGGCGGTGACCATCATACCGAGCGTCATAATGATGAGCTCGATCCAGAATTTTTTGGTTGCGAGAATACTCAGTATTTTATTCATAAGGTTTTGTTTTTTAAATATTTTAGTTATTGTCTTTTGAATTGAAATCGGCTGCAAAAGTACGCATTTTATATATGCCGACCAAGAAAAGCCCGAAAAATATTTTAGGCACAATGTCCTATGTCGATTGGGTGTTGCTTCTGTTGCTTTTTTTGTATGGACTGAACTGTTGTGTAACGAAGACGAAAAACGGAAATGGCTGCTGCCATTCCCGTTTTCGTCGTTTTGTCTATGTTCTCGTCAGAGAACGATAGCGCTATTTCTTCACAATGGTCTTCACTCCGTACCGGTCTTTGGTGCGCACCACAAGGAGGTACTGTCCAGCAGCAAGCGCGCTGAGGTCGATTTCGCATACTTGATTGTCATTCTTTCTGGTCATTACGGCCTTGCCGTTAACGTCGTAGATTGTCAGCTCATACGGTCCCTGCTGGTCTATCTGCACTGCCAGCCGTCCCGTTGTGGGGTTGGG
>JAFWYO010000184.1 GCA_017517715.1 Bacteroidales bacterium | reverse complement strand
TTGATGTCCTTGACGAAATTGAACGTACCGTCGTTGGCGCCTTTAAGCATAGCGGCCATAGCGTACTGCACGCTGTGGGCGGTACCGGAGCTGAGGCAGTAAAGCGTGCCGAAAATGAGGGCGCGGCCCAGCTGCGTCTGGCTGTAGTAGCGTGCCAGGTCGGGGCATTCCATATTGAACAGCTTGGGGCTGCAAATCATCATAGCGATGCGCTCGCCGGCGTAGCTGAACGACTTCGAGCCGCTGATCATCAGCACGTAGCGGTCGGTATACTTGGCCACGGTGGGCTGGAAAGGAGCCTTGCCGGGGACGCTGTAGTCCTTGCGGAAGTCCATCAGGAAATAGGCATCGTCCTCGAGGACGACAACGCCGTACTTGTTGGCCATCTCGCCGATAATCTGCAGTTCGTGCTCGGTGAAGCAGAACCAAGCGGGATTGTTGGGGCTGCTGTAAATCAGGCAGGCAACATCGCCGTCTTTAAGTTCTTCTTCAAGTTTGTCACGCAGTTTGTCGCCACGGTATTCGTAGACGTCGAAGGTCTTCATCGGGATGCCGAGAACGCGGCACTGCTGCTTCTGGACGGGGAAGCCAGGGTCGATGAAAAGCACCTTGGTCTTTTTGGCATCGTAGCGCGTCAGAGTCAGGAACGAAGCGAAACCAGCCTGCATCGAGCCGACGGTAGGAACGCAGCATTCGGGAGTCACGTCGATATCAAGGAAGTTCTTGACGAAGCGTGCAGCCTCCTGCTTGAAATCGGCGGTGCCGTAGATTTCGGGATAGATGCTGGCCACGCCGTTGCGCAGGGCCTCGATCTGAGCCTCGACGCCAACCTGCGGGGCAGGAAGGCCAGGGATGCCCATCTCCATCTTGACAAAGCGCACACCAGTCTCCTTCTCGACATCCTGAATCATCTTGCGCATCTCGCGGATGCTGGCCTTGCCGGGGTTCTGGATTTTATTGGCCGCAGCGATGCGGTCAATCGTTTCTTTCTGTATAGGTATTTGAGTCATAATATTTAAAATTAAGGATTTATAACTTTGTTACTTTATGTTCCAATCTTTTAGTTTCGATACATTTATCGGACTGACATCCTTGATAATATCGTATATTTCTTTTTGTTCCTCGGCAGGAGCGGGCGTGAAAATGGAAACGATTTCAGCCATATTGACATCGAGGAACTGCGTGACCGACAAGAGGTTGCTCCGTTTTTTGTGCACTTGCTGCAGATAGCGGAGCGACTGGATGATGTTGCGCCGCGCGGTGGGCTGGTCTTTTGTCATATTGTCCAAGCCGAGACGATAATAGTAATAGTAGACACTATGCAATGCCTCGTAGGCCGAGTTGGTGTGGTTTTCGACAAACCAGTAGCGCGCCTTCTGGCTGTCGCTGGCCTTCCAACCCTTGTAGGCCGCAGAACCCGCCGTGATGGCTATATTCTGCGCCATTTCGAAGAACGGCTGGCCACCGTTAGGGCCGTAGGAGTCGAAATAGAGGCCCAGCATAATATAGCAATAGTATGCCAAAGTCGACGACAGATTGTCGTAGAACGAGTTAGGGTCGAATTCGAGAGGGCGGCTCTCGTCGAAGTTAAAGATGAAATCGTTGCCGTTTTCCAGATAGTTGAAGATTCCCGACGTATAGTTGGAATTGTAGACAGGCCTGCGCAACTGCACAGATATCTGTCCGCCGAAATCCGTTGCCGACGTGCGCTGCGAAAGGATAATACTTATAGAGCAGTCGAGACGTTCTACCTGTTCGAACTCGAGATTGGTCCAATGACGCTCGTTGACGAAATCCTCAATCGAACGCTTCATTGTCTCAAAAATCTTGGTATCGCTTGATTCGTATTGCTGCGTCGTGGTTTGGAGTTTCTGATAGTTAACAGTAACCCCACAACGGAATTCCTGAGCAGAAACCGTTGAGAAGAAAACACTCAATATCAATAACATCGATAGTTTCCTCAACATTTCAAACCATATTTTCGAATTGCAAAATTACAATAAATTTTTAATATTAACGACAAGAATTTGTTTTTATTGCACATTGTTATGGCATAATTTGCCACAGACCGCGCCACGTTACGGAAAAATTGCTTTCCGATGCCATAACGGCATCGCTATACAACTGGAATCCAACCGCATAAACGACAAATAATATTTTTTCACATTTTGTTGAAAACTATAATTTGCGGACGGGCAAAAATCAAATATTTTTTAGTAATTTTGCATCCTAAAACAAAACAGAAAAAGACACAATGAGCGAAGAGTTAAACAACACTAACCAAGAGAATTACAGCGCAAATAATATCACCGTCCTTGAAGGTCTCGAGGCCGTCAGAATGCGTCCCGCTATGTACATCGGCGACGTCAACTTCCGCGGTATGCACCACCTGGTCTATGAGGTGGTCGACAACTCGATCGACGAGGCTTTGGCCGGATACTGCACCAGCATCAACGTCACCGTCGAGGAGGACAACTCCATCACCGTGGTCGACAACGGCCGTGGCATCCCCGTCGATATGCACGAGAAGGAGCACCGCTCGGCCCTCGAGGTCGTTATGACCGTGCTGCACGCCGGCGGCAAGTTCAACAAGAACAGCTACAAGGTCAGCGGCGGTCTGCACGGCGTCGGCGTCAGCTGCGTCAATGCTCTGAGCGACCATATGACCGCCGAGGTGTACCGCGACGGCAAAGTCTACCGCCAGGAATACAGCCGCGGTATGCCCCTCTACCCCGTCAAGGAGGTGGGCACCACCGACAAGCGCGGCACGATGATACATTTCCACCCCGACCCGCAGATTTTCACCGTGTCGGAGTACGACTTCCCCACCCTCGAAAACCGCCTGCGCGAGCTGGCCTACCTCAACAAGGGCATCGAGCTCACCATCGAGGACAAGCGCAACCGCGACGAGAAGGGCGAGACGCAGAAAGTGCGCTTTTTCAGCGAGAAAGGTCTGCAAGACTTCATCAAATACCTGGACGAGAACCGCGAACCGCTGATGCCCGAGTGCATCTACATCGAAGGCGAACGCCAGGGTATACCCATCGAAATCGCTATGCAGTACAACACCTCGTTCAGCGAGAACCTGCACAGCTATGTCAACAACATTAACACCCACGAGGGCGGCACCCACCTGACGGGCTTCCGCAGCGGCCTGACGCGCACACTGAAGGCCTATGCCGACAAGAGCGGCCTGCTGGCCAAGGCCAAGGTGGACATCAGCGGCGACGACTTCCGCGAGGGTCTGACGGCCGTAATCAGCGTCAAAGTGGCTGAGCCTCAGTTTGAAGGCCAGACCAAAACCAAGCTTGGCAACACCGAAGTGCGCGCCGCAGTGGACAGCGCTGTCAGCGAGATGCTCGAGAACTACCTCGAGGAGCATCCCAACGAGGCCAAAACCATCGTCGAGAAGGTCATCCTGGCCGCCCGCGCACGCCAGGCGGCCCGCAAAGCCCGCGAGATGGTGCAGCGCGGCACGGTATTCAGCAGCGGCGGACTGCCCGGCAAACTGGCTGACTGCCAGGATGGTGACCCGTCGATATGCGAGATTTTCTTCGTCGAGGGCGACTCGGCAGGCGGAAGCGCCAAGCAGGGCCGCGACCGTCGCTTCCAGGCCATCCTGCCCCTGCGAGGCAAGATCCTCAACGTCGAGAAAGCACTGCAGCACCGCGCCTTCGAGAGCGAAGAAATCCGCAACATCTACACCGCACTGGGCGTCAAGGTCGGCACCGCCGAGGACAGCAAGGCCCTGAATATGGAAGGTCTTCGCTACCACAAGGTTATCATTATGACCGATGCCGATGTCGATGGTTCGCACATCGACACGCTGATGCTGACTTTCTTCTTCCGCTATATGCCGGAACTCATCGAAAACGGCTATGTCTACCTGGCCACTCCCCCGCTCTATTCGGTCAAGAAGGGCAAAAAGAACGTCTACTGCTGGACCGAGGACGACCGCCTGCGCGCCATCGAGGAGCTGGGCGGCGGCAAGGAGTCGGCAGTGCACGTGCAGCGCTACAAAGGTCTTGGCGAGATGAACCCCGAGCAGCTGTGGGAGACCACTATGGACCCCGAAAACCGCCAGCTGCGCCAGATAACCATCGACAGCGCCGCCAGCGCCGACCGCACCTTCTCGATGCTGATGGGCGACGACGTGCCGCCGCGCCGCGAATTCATCGAGCGCAACGCCACCTACGCCAATATCGACGCCTAACGCCCTGATATGGTAGCACAAGAAATAGAACAACGACTGAGGACCGAATTCGGCATCCCGCCTTCGGTAAGTATGCAATGGGCCATAATCGTTGAAACCAACAACGGCGAAAGCCTCTGGCTCCCAGCTATGACGCTCGACGGCGGAAGGCTGACTCTGGACATCTGCCGACGGACGTTCATCACCGAATCGGCGGTGCTGGGAGTCAGACGCGAAATCAGGCCCGCCGAATGCGAGTCTGGCGACGACGAGGTGATACTGCGGTCCGACTGGGACAAGGAAGTCCGCCTCTCGCTTCAGGAGTTGGACGACATCTATTTCAACAAATATTTCAAATGGGAACTGCTCGAACGAGCCAAAAACGAGAACATAATATAAACACCAATAAATAACTGTATGGACAAACGTAACCTCCTTCTGATCAGCAATAGCACTATGCGCGGCGAGGCTTACCTCGGCTGGTGCAAGGATATGATTGCCGACTTCTGCAAGCGGCACAATGTCAAACGCGTACTTTTCGTCCCCTACGCCGGCGTAAGCCTGGCCGAAGGCGGCCTGAAAAAGAGCTACGACGCCTACGAAGCCAAGGTGGCCAAGGTGTATGCCGAATTTGGAGTAAAACTTCAATCAGTACACCATAAAGCACTGCCCATCAATGCAGTGTACGACACAGATTGCGTAGCCGTCGGCGGTGGCAACACCTTCCATCTGGTCCGCGAACTGCAGCGCACAGGCCTGATGCAGGCCATTCGCCAGCGTGCCTTCGACGGTATGCCCTATATGGGCTGGAGCGCCGGCAGCAACGTGGCCGGTCCCACGCTCTGCACCACCAACGATATGCCCATCGTTATGCCGGCTTCGTTCGACTGTATGGGCATCGTGCCGTTCCAGATCAACCCCCACTACACCGACTTCTTCGACCCCAAGCACGGCGGCGAAACACGCGACGACCGCCTGAAAGAGTACATTATGGTCAACCCCACAGCTACCGTTGCCGCCATCCGCGAGGCCACGGCGCTGCTGCTCGAAGAGGGCAATCTGTCGCTGATCGGCAAGCCCAACAAGATGAAAGTCTTCAAGACCAAAATGGAAAACACCAAGGAATACGGCCTGAAAGACAACTTAAACTTCTTATTGAAATAAATCACATTTAATCCGTAAAACACAACTAATTATGAGCAAGAAATTCAAATGCACCGTTTGCGGCTACATCCACGAGGGCGACGAGGCTCCCGCCATCTGCCCCAAATGCAAACAGCCTAAAGAGAAATTCGTCGAAATCGTCGACGAGCCCAAATCACTGAAAGGCACCAAGACCGAGAAGAACCTCGAAGAGGCCTTTGCCGGCGAATCGATGGCCCGCAACAAATACACCTACTTCGCATCGAAGGCCAAGAAGGAAGGCTACGTGCAGATTGCAGCCCTCTTTGAGGAGACCGCCGTCAACGAGCGCGAGCACGCCAAACTGTGGTTCAAGTACTTGCACGGTGGCGAGGTTGCCTCGACCGCCGAGAACCTGCTGGCTGCCGCCGAAGGCGAGAACTTCGAGTGGACCGATATGTACGAGCGTATGGCCCGCGAGGCTCGCGAAGAGGGCTTTGAGGAAATCGCCAAGAAGTTCGAGATGGTCGGCGCCATCGAGAAACACCACGAGGAGCGCTACCGCAAACTA
This sequence comes from Bacteroidales bacterium, assembly GCA_017517715.1. GTDB lineage: Bacteria > Bacteroidota > Bacteroidia > Bacteroidales > P3 > Colimorpha. The sequence goes on along the minus strand of JAFWYO010000184.1, from coordinate 1,155 downwards.
CTCAAGAACCTGAACGACAAGAAGGTATTCTCGAAAGACGGCGACGCCATCTGGCAGTGCTCCAACTGCGGCCACATCGTCATCGGCAAGACTGCCCCCGAGGTGTGCCCCGTCTGCAACCATCCCCAGGCCTACTTCCAGGTTCTGGCCGAGAACTACTGATTTTCAGTATGAACACTACGCTTACAATCCGTCCGGCACGGGAGGAAGAGACTCCTCTCGTGCTGGACTTTATTATGAGGCTGGCGGAATACGAACGCTGCGCCGACGAGGTGGTGGCCGATGTGCCGACGCTGCACCGTTCGCTCTTCGTCGAGCATTCTGCCGAGGTCGTTTTCGCCGAAGAGCCCGACGGCACCATTGTCGGCTTCGCCCTGTTTTTCCACAACTTCTCGACATTCGTGGGTCGCAAAGGCTTGTATTTGGAGGATTTGTTTGTCATCCCCGAGAAGCGCGGCCGCGGCTATGGCCGTCAGCTGCTGCAATACTTGGCTCGCCTTGCAGTGGAGCGCAATTGCGGCCGTATGGAATGGATTTGCCTCGACTGGAACGAAAACGCCCTCCGGACCTACCGCGCCATCGGAGCCATCCCAATGAGCGACTGGACCATCCAGCGCCTCGACGAGGAAGCACTGCACAAGTTTGCAGGAATCCATTTGCAAGATTGACGCTAAAAGGCAACTTCCACGACGGCACCGAACGACCGTAACAGCAAACAGAATCAACCTACCCTTCTTTACAGTGCGACACACCCCACCCTTCGGGCACCCCTCTCCAAGAGGGGATGTTGCGGTAGCGGTCAGTATATCTGTTGATTTGATGCAATTATTTGCAAAATGATTTACTGCGTAGCCATCCCCTCTCGGAGAGGGGAGAAGGAACTGCCAGTGGCCGTTCCGATAGCGAAGCGGTGAACAAATGGGCGGGGTGTGTCGCACCGATAGTGGGAATATCTCATCATATTGCATTGTCGAACTCTTAAATGATTATCAATCTTGCGGGTTGCAAATAAATGCCGCCAACCCGCTCCGCCCGTTCCTATATCGTTCCTATATCGTTCTTATATCGTTCCTATATAAAAATATAAGAACGATATAAGAACGATATAGGAACGATATAGGAACGGGCGGAGAAGGTGGCCGGCAAAGCAAGCCT
>JAFWYO010000183.1 GCA_017517715.1 Bacteroidales bacterium | reverse complement strand
GGCATTTTTTGCCCTTTTTCGGGACTTTTTTTCAGAAAACTCTGCGCCGTTTTCGGACGGTTTTTTCGCCTGGGAACGGGGTGCGTTTTGAAAAAAAATGAAATTTTTTCGAAAAATTTTGGTGGTTTAAAAAATGTTCGTACTTTTGCAAAGTGATATCAAAATGATATCATAATGAAAAATCTTCAGAAAAAGGTAAAATACAGGTTATTAAAGCAAAACAAATCAAAACAAAAATCAAAATGGAAACAAAAGAGTTTAACAGACAGCTGACGGGCAAGAACAACGGATTCTTGCATCTTTTCCTCAATCTGGCAATGCTGGTGGGCTTTGTGCTGCTGGTCATCTGGATGGCCGGCCTCGAGGCAATGGTCGACCCGATGACCGGCGAGCCGACGGCGCTCATCCTGCTGCCCATCCTTGGCGGCATCGCGCTGATGTTTGTCTACATCCTGCACTGCATCGGCTTTATGATTATCCAGCCCAACCAGAGCCGCGTGCTGACTTTCTTCGGCCGCTACAGCGGCACGGTGCGACAGAACGGCTTCTTCTGGATCAACCCGTTCTATGCCAAGCGTCGTATATCGTTACGCGCGCGCAATATGGATGTGCCGCCCATCAAGGTCAACGACAAGAACGGCAACCCGATTATGATCGGCCTGGTGCTGGTCTGGAAAGTGGCCGACACGTACAAGGCTGTGTTTGACATCGATGTGGACACGCTGACGTCGTCGGCGCAGCACGGCGAGCAGGCGCAGCAGCCCAACCAGCAGCAGCTGAAGGGCTATGACAGCTTCGTGCACGTGCAGAGCGACGCCGCCCTGCGCAAGGTGGCGGGCCACTATGCCTACGACAACATCGACCACAACAGCACCGAGCTGACCCTGCGCAGCGGCGCCGAGGAAATCAACAACCAGCTTGAGGACGAGCTGCGCAGCCGCCTCAGCATCGCCGGCATCGAGATTGTCGAGGCCCGCATCAACTATCTGGCCTACGCTGCCGAAATCGCCAGCGTGATGTTGCGCCGCCAGCAAGCCGACGCTATCATCTCGGCCCGCGAGAAGATTGTGGAAGGCGCCGTGTCGATGGTCGAGCTGGCCCTCAACAAGCTGAGCGAGCGCGAAGTGGTGCAGCTCGACGAAGAAAAGAAAGCCATGATGGTCAGCAACCTCCTCGTCGTCCTCTGCGCCGACGAAAGTGCCAGCCCGGTAATTAACACTGGCTCTATTTATTAAGCAATGAAGAAGACCTTTGCTCTAAGGGTGGACAGTGAGGTCTACGATGCTATCGAGCGTTGGGCTGCGGACGAGTTCCGCAGCACCAACGGTCAGATAGAGTGGATTTTGTCTGAAGCCCTCAAGAAGGCCAAGCGGCATCCGAAGAGCGCCAACCGTAGGGGCGAGGCTTCGAGTGCGCCCGAAAAGGAGGGAGGCAGCAATGAATAAAATCAGAATCGCCACTATCGTCCTGACAGCGCTGGCACTGGTGAACTACCTTGTGGGCGCCATTATGGGATTCGTCCTTGTCAGGGGCGAGAATGTCAAGGTGTTCGCCTTTGAGTTCGGTATAATGTTGCTTGCTGGCGTAGTGTGTCTGGTGGCCGACTGGATGACGCTGCGGCAGGCAGAGCGTGGAATGGAGTACACGATGCTGAAGCTGCGCAAGGGCCGTTTTGTCCGCGAGCCGCGCAAGATGCAGCGCGACGACGACGGGCTGCAGGCCTTGCAGATGGGCATTTCGGGATGGTCGTTTTCGCTGATTGTGCCGCTGTTTGCATTCGGGCTGATATGGTCCGACACGTTCTGGCTGCTGTCGGCCAGTGTGCTAAGCAGCATCGCTGTTGCTGTACCGGTTTTGAGTGGATTCATTATTGGAATCGTCAGTTCCGCCCGCCAACGTAAGAAAGGGGAAACATTATGACAATAGAGAGCAAAAAAATGATAGGAATGGTCGGCAGCGCGCTGGCGGTGATGGTTGTCGTGGCTGGCAACATATTGATGGCGACGCAGATAAAGTCGCAGGGTGCAGGCTTCTTTGTCGCCTATCTGTTCTACTCGCTGGCGATTTTGGCCGGCGGAATGTTCATCGCGTGGATGCCCAATATGAAGAACTACAAGTGGGGCTTCCGGATGGTCGACGGCCGCCTGAAGTGGTGCAAGGACGAGCGTGTCCAGGACATCCGCCGCACGCGCCTGGTCTGGTGGCCCTTTATCACGCTCTGCTTCGAGCTGTACGGCCTGTTCGACTACTGCAACGACCTGTGGCAGCGGCCGTGGACGGAGGCGCTGAAGAATGTCTTTCTGGCACTTGTGCTGCTGCTTCTCTTCGCCTGGGTCATAATAATGATTGTGGACGAATACCGCGAAGCAAAGAAAAACAACGGCCAGCTGTAAGATTTTGAGCCCTATAAACGTCTATTGATTGGTGAATATTGAATAGCGATATCAACAACAAACAAATCAACAAATTAACAATATGGATGAAATTCTTCGCGTGGAAGGCATTTCGAAGACCTTCACGCTTTCAAAGAAACAACAGAAGATTGAACGCACCACGCTGCGCAAGAAGGTGGCTGTGGACAATCTGAGCTTCACCGCCAACCGCGGTGAAATATTCGGTCTGCTGGGCCCCAACGGCGCCGGCAAAACGACGACGCTGCGCATCCTGGCCACGCTCATCAAGCCCGACACGGGCGATGCTGTGCTGGATGGCTACAGCGTTGTGAATGAGGAAGAAGAGGTGCGGTCGCGCATCGCGTTCCTGACCAGCGAGCTGAAGCTCGAGGACTTCTTCACGCCCAACTACCTGTTCGACTTCTTCGCCCGCCTGCACGGCGTGCCGGAGGCCGAGGCCGCCGAGCGCAAACGTGTGATGTTCGAGCGCTACGGCATCGACAAGTTCGCTGAAGTCAAGGTGCAGAACCTGTCGACGGGTATGAAGCAGAAGGCCAGCATCGTCATCTCGCTGGCGCATAACCCCGACATCATCATCTTCGACGAGCCCACCAACGGCCTCGACGTGCTGACGGCGCGCACCGTGACCGACTTTCTGGCCGAAATGCGCCAGCAGGGCAAGACTATCATCCTTTCGACCCACATTTTCAGCCTCGTAGAAAAGTTGTGCGACCGTGTGGGCATCATCATCGACGGCCGAATGACCAACTGCGACACGCTCGACGCCATCCGCGACGGGATGAGCCTCGAGGACCGCTTTTTCGAAATTTACAAAACAGTGAAAGGAGGTGAGGAATGAGAAAACAAGGTAATGTGTGGACCATTGTCCGCAAGGAATTTGCTCGCTTTTTCGGCGACCGTGCGCTGCTGTTCACCGCAGTGATTATGCCGGGTTTGCTGATTTATATCGTCTATTCGCTGATGGGCGAGAACATCGGCAAGAGCCATCAGGACGACAACGCCGGCCCCACGACGGTCTATGTCGACAACCTGCCCGAGAGCCTGCGGGGCGACTTCGACTCGATTCCGTTCCAGCTGGTCACCGAGGGCTTCAACGCCGTGGCCCTTATCGGCGACAGCCTGGCCGACAAGGAGAAAAATCTGATTTATGTCAACTTCCCGCCCCATTTCGACAGCCTCATTGCTGCCTACGACCCGATGGGCGGCGAGATGGCGCCGAATGTAAAGATCTATCACAACTCCAATTCCGACAACTCGGAGTTGGCCTACCAGACGGTCAAGACGTACCTCGAAGATTGGGAAAACAGCCGCAACAATATGTTCGATATCAATGCCAATGCCGAAAGTCCTGATGCAGAAGAGACTTTCGATATGGCCGACGAGGACGATTCGCTGGGCGAGATTCTTGGCCAGCTGTTCCCGATGTTGCTGATGATGTTGCTCTTCTCGGGCTGTATGGCCGTGGCGCCCACCGCCATCGCCGGCGAGAAGGAGCGCGGCACCATAGCCACCCTGCTGGTGACGCCGATGCGGCGCAGCGAGCTGGCCATCGGCAAGATACTGAGTCTGTCGACTTTCGCTATGCTCAGCGGCCTGTCGAGCTTCCTCGGCATCATCCTGTCGCTGCCGCGAATGCTGAATGGCGACGGAGTGGATATCGACTTTGCAATTCCCTACACGACGAGCGACTACCTGCTGATTCTCTGTGTTTTGATTAGCACAGTGCTTGTTATGGTCAGCTGCATCTCCATCCTTTCGGCGCTGGCCAAGGATGTCAAGTCGGCCGGCACGCTGGTGCTTCCGCTGATGCTGCTGGTGATGTTTGTCGGCTTCACGCCGATGCTGGGCGGCGACGCCCCCGAAGCGCTGACGGCCTACCTCATCCCGTTCTACAACAGCGTGCAGTCGATGGCGTCGGTGTTCTCGTTCAACATAAATCCTGCCGCCATCGGCATCACCGTTGTCGCCAATATCGCCTACACCGCCATCGCCGTCTTCGTCCTTACAAGGATGTTCAACAGCGAAAAGGTGATGTTCGGAAAGTAGTTTTCGACAGGATTTATCATAAATTGGCCAGGGATTAGCTGATAATATAGATTTATTTATAAGTTGCGTCGGATTTTGCGTTGCGTCGGATTTGCAATCCGACGCAACTTATTATAAGGATTTTCAATCCGCAAAACATTAAAAACAGCAAGTCGGAACGTTGTTGGTGTCGGATTACAAATCCTAATATTAAACAGTATTGGATTGCAAATCCGATACAACGCTGTTCGCCTATCTGATTATGCGCTTTATGGTGCGGACGAGGAAATAGTTGCTAATTACAAGCAGCAATGCTGCGAGCGATAGGGTGCCGATGATGGTGGGGGCAAGTGTGCCGCCGGCGTTGAACATCGTTGAGAGGCGTGCCAGGTAGTAACTGCGTATCCACACGACAATCACAGCCGAAAGCACTATGACGGCGACCGTCAGCAGGCTGACGACGACCTTGTAGAACCGCGCAATCTGGCGCGAACTGTAGCCGATGTTGCGCAGGTTGACGAACATCTCGCGGTTGCGCTGCACTATCAGGTTCATACTCATCATTATAAGTGCCGCAGACAGGACGACGATGATGACAGCTATGGCCATCACGAACCCCATCGCCAGACGGAAGAAGAAGGCCATCTTGCTCGATTCCAGCTCGGACTGGTTGATGTTCAGGCCGTTGGCTTTGAAATATTCGGCTATACGCTCGTCGCTGGCGTCGCTGAACTCCACCAGCAGGCGGCTGCTGCCCTTGTCGCCGGCGTCGCCAAACTCGCGGTTGGCCCACAGCAGGAACTCCTCGGGCACCAGGATGGAGTTGATTTTGCCCGACAGCCCCACGATGCGGCTCTCGTAGACGCGCCGCTTGCCGTTGCCTTCGACAAAAACGTTGAACGTCACCTGCGATAGCAGACTCGGCGCAACCACCGGCAGCGACTGGCTTTCGGCGAAGCCGAAGTTGTAAAGGTTCAGGTAGTCCTCGGGAATGACGATGGGCAGAAAGTTCGAGGTGCTGTCCCAGCGCCAGTCGTCGCTCTGGATGTCGACGTATCCGTCGGGCACGCTCTCGAAGAAGAGGTCGGTGCTCATCTGCTGTCCGCCAAAGCTGATGGCGGCGCTGACGTTGAACGTCGAGCTGTTGAACTGCGCCACCTCTTTGACAAACTCCTGGTTTTTAAGTTTATCGAGCTCCTTGTCGGAAAAATAAATGCCTTTCTTTTGGGCGGTCTTGAAGACGGTGACGTTCTTCGACACCGTGACGGTATGGGCGCGAAACACGTCGGTCTGGCTGTTGAGCAGGGGTTTAAGGTCGGCACCGAGCTGCAAGGCCAGCAGCAAAATGGTTGCACCGACCAGCAGAGTCAGCGCAAAGCCCACCAACTGGGCCGGAATCAGAGTCTTGCGTTGTAGTTTTTGTAGCATTTTAGAACCTTAACTTTAACTTTAACTTCAGATACAAATACTATTGTCCCTTAACTTCCCTTTAACTTCCCTTAACTCCCCAAAAACCTCACAGCCGCATCGTCTTGTCGAAGCGGAACAGGTCGGTGGGGTCGAGGGCGGTGACGATAAGGCCGGCGCCCTGGCGCTCCACTTCGGCGGAAATCATAGCCGCCACCTGCGCTGCGGTGTCGTGGTCCAGGTGACTGAACGGCTCGTCGAGCAGCAGGAACCGCATCGGCTGGCACAGCGCGCGCACCGCCGCCACGCGTTGCCGCTGACCCAGCGAGAGGGTCGCCACGGGCTGGTGCTTCTTGCCTTCGGGCAGCAGCGCGTCGAGCATCCGCTCAATCTCGCTGTCGCTTTTGAAGCCCGTCAGACGGTTTTTGAGCTGCACGTTCTCCATCGCCGTCAGCTCCGGAAACAGCCCCAAATCCTGAAACATATAACTAAAAATGGAAATCGGAAGGCGTTCTCCGTTTTCCGCTTTCCGCTCTCCGCTTTCCGCTTTCCGCTCAATCGTGCCGTCGTACTGGTCGCTGATGCCGTATATGAAGTTGAGCAGCGACGTCTTGCCGTGGCCCGAGCGGGCGCAGACCATATACTTGCGGCCCTGCTCGAAAACCACCGACGGCTGCAGGTAAATGTCGGAGCCGGCCACTTCCGACTCCGACATATAGCGCGGTTTGACGTTGTGGAGCTCAATCGTCATATTCCCAGTCGCCCTCTTCGTCGACGTAGTATTCTTCCTCGTATACAGGACATTCGTCGTCGCCGCCCATCGAGCCGGTCAGGTTGCCAAGCTCAACCAGGTGGTCGTCAACAAAGTGCATCATTGCCAGCAGGCTGTTCTGCTTCGTGTCCTTGATGTAGATATCCCAGTTGGCCGATTTTTTGCCGGTAGTGTAAATCTCGGTGCGATCCAAACATTGTGCCAGCAAGAGCAGCAGGCTACCGCTGTTCGACGGAATCAGGTCGGTGACGGCAGCGGGATACTGGCCGAGGTCGAGGTTGGCATACACATAGTTACCCTCCTTGGCCTTCTTTGCCACGGCGTCGATGGCTTTCTTGTATCCGCCTTCGCCAAACTGCTGTGCCGTAGCCTTGCTGTTGGTCACGACGGCCGCCTTTTTGCCAATGGCGAAGTATATTTCGGTGCCCAGACCGAACTCGTCGGGTATCGTGTAGATGCCGTTTGCCTCTTCCAGTCCGGCTTCGGCCAGGCCGGCGCGGATGGTTTCGGCGTCTTTAATGTCGGCGCTGAGGGTCAGCAGAGGCATCAGGCCGCCCTGCTCGGTCTTGACGATGTCGGAAAGGCTCAGGGCAAAGCTGCCGCCAAAGGCCTTAATCACGTCGCCCACGGTCTTGTCGGCAAAGACAACCTCGTCGATGGTGCTCTTGCTATCTTTTTGTTTTTGAAGGATGCTGACAATCTGATTGAAGTTGTATCCGACGGTGACGCAAGCCAGCGTCTGTTCGGGCAGATACTTCACAATGTCGTCGTTAAACTCCTGTCCGTAGGTGTCGTACACTTTGTTGCTTATGCCCTGCATCTCGGTCTTGGCCCGTATCACGCCCTTTTCGAACGTCAGGTTGACAGTCATTGCCGACTCTTTGAAAGCGTCCCAATAGTCTTGACCCATACCGGTTTCGGCCATCATTTCCTCGATGTCCGCGCCCTGCAGTTCGGCCATCTTGAAGACTTTGTCGAAACTGAGCCACATACTTATCTCGCTGCGGTTCTTCCAATAGTTGCGGAAATGCTTGTTGGCGCCGAGGCTCTCCTTGTGTTTCATTTCCAGCAGCGGCTCATAGTCCATTTCGTCAGTGAACATCATAGCCAGCTTGTTGTTGAAAACAACGGTCGGCCCATAGTTGCTGAACTTGGCCACGCGGAAGCCTTTCAAGTCGCTGAAAGTCACTTCGCTGCTTTCTACGTCGGCCATTTTCTCGAGGAACTCTTCGAATTTGGCGCGCTTGTGCATCGTTATCAGAAATCCGCCGCGGATTCCGTTCTCGCGGTCGGGAATGGCATAGGCAACTAAGTCACCCTTCAGGTCCAGGCCCGTCGAGCGCGGGTCCTTCAGTATGCCGTCGATGATGGCGGCCACCTGCGGGTCTTCGCTGCGCAGCTCCTGCAGGCCCAGCTTGGCGAACGACAGTTGTTCGATGTTGCTCAGGTCGGCCTTGTCCCAAAGCTTGTCCAGGTCGACCGACATCACGCCCGTTGCGTCGCCGGGGATGTAGGCGCCCAGGTCGGGGCCGTTCGAACACGAGGCCAGCGTCAGCACGGCCATAGCGGCGGCAGCGATGCCAGCCAGAAATTGTTTGCGGAATAATCTTTTCATAATTCTCAAAATTGTTTGTTGATGTATAATTCTTTGTTTATGTTTGATTATAAATGATTTCGCAGCTGTTCGGTTCACTTCTGGACTCGCGTCAGGACCGGCAAGGGAATCGGACGTCTTATAATGCGATAACGGAATACTTGTAATAATATTGTTGCGCCTGTATGCCATAATCCGAGCGACCCCTGCCGCGAAAGTTTCTGAACGTGTTTCAAAACATATGTCGCATAATCGCCCCGCATTATTACAAGCCTCCGAAAATTTAACTTTCGTTAACTTAAAATTTAACATTTCAACCCCCGTTTTTGCCCCGAAATGCCCCTTGCTAACCCCCTGTTTTCCATATACCATCTTCTTACCAAATTCTACCCAAGTTCTTACTAAGTTCTAACCAAATACTACTTCAGTAGAAGATAATAGCTTGTTGGTTAGAATTTTATAAGGGTTAAAAATTGCGCAAAATAGGGGCAGTTTTCAGCGGGTAAAAAATTAACCCCTGAAAACCAATTAGTTATAAATGTTAAAATGAAAAGTTAAATTGTTGGATGATTTTAACATTTCATCCATTCCTGTCGCTCGGTTTCGCCCATCAGTTCGATGGCGTAGCGGAGGGTGGTTCGCGGCATTTCGGATGCGTGCTGGGCCAGGAAGTTGCGCAGCAGGTCCATCGAGACGCGTTTGCCCATTTCGCGCAGCATCCAGCCTACGGCCTTGTGCATCAGGTCGTGAGGGTGGTTCAGGTGCTTTTCGGCGTAGCGCAGGCACCACGTCGGGTCGCCTTGCTGCGAGGTCTTCCACGTGCAGACGATGCTCATCCGCTGCTTCCACAGGTTGCCGCTATCGGCCAGACGGTCAAGCACTTGCTGTTTGTATGCCGTGTGCATCCCTGCCGAGGTGGCGCCCAGCCGGGTCGGCAGCAGTATCCAGTGTCCCAGTATCTTAGGCGCCGTCAGGTCGACGAGGTCCCAGTTGTTGGCGCGTTCGGCGTGTTGCAGGTAGAGCGTCACTATTTCGTCGCGTGCGTCGATGGCTCCGGGGTTGTTTTCGAGTCGCTTTGTTGCCTGTTTTTCAAATTTGTAGACCAAAATTAGCAGGCCGCACAGCCGCACTTCGTGCCAGGGGCTGGCCAGCAGTTGCGGTATTTCGCCGAGGGGCGTTTCTTTCGCCACGGCCTTCACCACTTCGCGCGTCTGCGGCACTTTCAGGCCCAGAAACTGGTCGCCGTGGCCGTACTGCCCCGGTGCGGTCTTGAAGAAGCGCATCAGCACGTCGCGCTGGGCGTCGTTGCGCTGCGTTTCGAGGTATTCGATGATTTCGTCCGCCGTGAAGGCCGTTCGGTTTTCTTGGCTCATTTTCATTGCGTTAATGCGTTATTAGGTCATTTTGATTTGGCTTGCTCCAGTTGGAGGAGTTTTTCCTTGGTTTCGATGCCGTAGGCGTAGCCGGTAAGCGAGCCGTCGGCACCTACCACTCTGTGGCAGGGGATGATGATGGCGATGGGGTTGCGGCCGATGGCCTGCCCGACGGCCTGCGCCGAGCGGCAGCCGACGCGACGGGCTATGTCGCCATAGGTGGCCGTGCAGCCGTAAGGGATTTCCAGCAGTTCGCGCCATACGCGCTGCTGGAACGGGGTGCCCTGCGGGCGAAGTGGCGGCACGCGCTCCGGGTTGCGGCTCGCGAAGTAGGTGTCGAGCCAGCGGATGGTCTCTTTCATCGTTGCGGAGCCGCTTTCGCTGGTTCTGCTTGAGGCAGCGACGAACCGCAGTGCGATGACTGCAGCGCCGTCGCATTCCACCTCGATAGTTCCCAGTGGCGATTTGTATGTTGCTTTTTCTGTCATTTCAGCGCAGAGCAGGTGGCACGGACAAGGGCTGCCAGATAGTCGCGGTCGTCGACATCCTCGATGAAGAAATGTGGTTTTGCGCCATTTTCTTGTTTCTTGGCTGTCACTTCGCCAGCTCCGCTGCACTGGTCAACGATAAATTGCACAAAATCAGGTTTGCTTGCCATAAACACGATTAGTAATGTTCTGCAAAGATACAAAAAATAAAATAATGTGGTGATTTTTGTGTTTTTTAACTCTCAAAATGATGAAAAATGTGGATTTTTTCTTTTGCTTTTAAAATTTTATTTTGTTTTAAACCAGTATTATAAGTGTGTGATTTAAAATTTTATTTGGTTTATAACATAAACTTGTTTATTTTTGCATCGTCAATTGAACAAAAGGAGAGGTGCACACT
>JAFWYO010000182.1 GCA_017517715.1 Bacteroidales bacterium | reverse complement strand
TCCACGGTGCGGTCCGCTTCCGAAGTGATGCCGTAGACGATGCCGTCGGCGTCGAAATAGGCAGGCTGGCACATAGCCTTTGCGCACAGGCCTAACAACAAAAATGTAAGTAGTTTTTTCATAATCAAATTGTTTGAGGATGCTATTGGGTTAATTTCATTAAACAAGTCGACCGTTCGTTTTGCCGGTTCGTTCAATAATATAATACGCATTTTTCCGTCGAAATCTGACAAATAGGGAATATTTTTGTTGCTTTGGCGAAAAAAAAGAATAACCATTAAAATAATTCTTGAGCGCAAACGTTAAAAAAGTGCCGACCCTTGTCAGATTCTCCCTGAAAAATGTGTATTATGATAATGTAGAACTATATTTAGCTTCCGAAAGATGAATAAAACAGTCGCCGACCGCGAGACTCTTTTCACCTCCCTGCTCATTCGCCACCACTCGATGCTGTGGCGGATGTGCTGGCGCCGTTCCGGCAAGGACACCGATTGTTGCAAAGACCTGATGCAGGAGGTGGCCATCGACATCTGGAACAATCTCGACAAGCTCCGTCCCGACGCCACTCCCAGCCAGGAGCGCGCCTGGGTCGGCTGGCGGGCCAGGTCGGTTTTTTTCAGAATCGGACGAACCCGGCAATTGTCCACCGAACCCCTTACGGACGAAATAGCCAACAGTATTGATGCTGACGAATCGCACCGTCTGGCCGAGATCCTCGAAGGCTGTATGTCGTCGCTCAGCGATGGCGAACGGCAGATGATGCAGCTCTACCTCGACGGCTACAATGCCGAAGAGATTGGCCAGCAGATCGGCGTCAGCCGCGATGCTGTCTATCAGCGTATGCACCGCGCAATCAACAAGATGCGTTATTCGGTCCTGGTGCTGCTGTTGCTGCTGGCAGCCGGCGCTACGGCCATTGCCGTCGTGCCGCCGTGGAACAGATTGTTCGGCACCGAGTGGAACAGATTCTTCGGCAAAGGCGACGACGGCAACACGGTTCCCGACACTGCCATTGCCCACAGCAACAGCCGCATCGTCGACACTTCCCAGATGTCCGACACACTGACCGCCATCGAAACAGCCAGTGCGGGAAAACAAATCAAAAGAGTTGAAATAGAGCGACTTCCTGTCCTTGATATATCGGAGACGCTCTCCTCGCCAGACACCATTTGGGTGGCCGACATCGACAGCCGCCTGACGTTGTCGGTGAACGGCGAGAACATCATAATAACAGGCAAAACAGGCGAGCGCATCAAGGTCTATGACCTGAGCGGCAACCTGGTGGCGCACGGCACGGCCGACGGCCTGTGCATCCTGAACCCGTTCCCAAAGTACAGCCTTGTGCTGCACTTGACGGACTATTATTTCCGCCTAAAAATAGGCAACCGCGAAGAGATATTGCTGGTTCTGTAAAGGCTATGGGCATCGGCAGGCCTCACGGACGGAAAACTGCCAATGATTATTTTTCGGAAAAAGAGGCTCTATTTCCCAAAATAATCGTATCTTTGCAATTCCAAACTATGACAATGAACAGTATCGACATAAACGCCCGTTTGCTTTTCTTAAATATCAAGAAAAGAGACGTTTATTGTCCTTTTTAGAGGCGTTTGACAGGGCGTCTCACGGTGTCGACATACGAGAAATTGTATGCCGATTTTTGTGTTTTGACAGTTTGGAAACAAAAAAAACTTATTCAATAATTAATCAAAAAACGTAATAATTATGGAACTCCCATTTGCAGAAGCGTGGAAAATCAAGATGGTGGAACCCATCAAGAAATCCACTCGTGAACAACGTGAAAAATGGCTCAACGAAGCCCATCAGAATGTCTTTATGCTGAAGAGCGACTACGTCTACATCGACCTGCTGACCGACAGCGGCACCGGCGCTATGAGCGACCGCCAGTGGGCTGCTATGATGCAGGGCGACGAGAGCTACGGCGGCGCCCGTTCGTTCTATCATATGAAGGACACCATCACCGAGCTGACCGGCTTCGAGTATGTCATCCCCACCCACCAGGGCCGCGCAGCCGAGAACGTGCTGTTCAGCTACCTGGTGAAGCCCGGCAACATCATCCCCGGCAACGCCCACTTCGACACCACCAAGGGCCACATCGAGAGCCGCAAGGCTTTCGCCATCGACGTCACCGTCAAGGAGGCTTACGACACCCAGCTCGAGGTCCCCTTCAAGGGCAACGTCGACCTGGCCAAGCTCGAGAAGATCCTGCAGGAAAACAAGGGCAACGTCCCCTTTATGGTCCTCACCGTCACCAACAACACCGTCGGCGGCCAGCCCGTCTCGATGCAGAACATCCGCGAGACCTGCGAACTCTGCCACAAATACGGCGTGCCCGTCAACGTCGACAGCGCCCGCTTCATCGAGAACGCCTACTTCATCAAGACCCGCGAGAAAGGCTATGAGAACAAGACCCTGCGCGAAATCGCCCTCGAAATGTTCAGCTATGCCGACTCGATGACGATGAGCGCCAAGAAGGACGGCCTCGTCAATATGGGTGGATTCATCGCCACCAACAAGAAGGAATGGTACGAAGGCGCCAAGATGTTCTGCATCCCCTTCGAAGGCTTCCTCACCTATGGCGGTATGAACGGCCGCGATATGGACGCCCTGGCCGTCGGTCTGAAAGAGAACATCGAGTTCGAGATGGTCGAAACCCGCATCAAGCAGGTCCACTACCTGGCCAAGAAGCTCGACGAATACGGCATCCCCTACCAGCGTCCTGCCGGTGGCCACGCCATCTTCGTCGACGCCGACAAGGTGCTGACCAACATCCCGAAAGAGGAATTCCCCGCCCAGACGCTGACCTGCGAGCTCTATCTTGAGGCTGGCATCCGCGCCTGCGAAATCGGCTATGTGCTGGCCGACCGCGACCCCGTGACCCGCGAGAACCGCTTCGGTGGCAACGACTTCGTGCGCCTCTGCATCCCGCGCCGCGTCTACACCAACAACCATATGGACGTCATCGCCGCCGCCCTCAAGAACGTCTACGACCGTCGCGACACCATCAAGCGCGGTCTCGAAATCACTTGGGAAGCCGAGCTGATGCGCCACTTCACCTGCCAGTTCAAGCGCCTTGGCTAATCAGCCACGGCTGCCAAAGGCAAACGAAAAAGAGGACGCCCAAAACGGGCGTCCTCTTTCGTTTTGTTGCAAGCGGTCGGCGCTCTTCGGCACCAGTCCTCAGGGTGCACCTTGCCCTCCCTTTTCGAGCCACCCGCTCCGCCCGTTCCTATATCGTTCCTATATCGTTCTTATATCGTTCCTATATAAAAATATAAGAACGATATAAGAACGATATAGGAACGATATAGGAACGGGCGGAGCAGAGGGGGTGCGTTGTGCAGGTGGTCCTGCGGTACGCCAGCCCTCGCCGATGGGCGGGAGGATGTTGCGGAATGGCTTAATCCTCAATGTATTCGTAGTAGGTGATATAGGTCTTCACATAGCGGTAGCCTTGCGTGTAGTGGTCGACGATGCTGCGCGAGCGCGAGGTGGGCAGGTCGTCGCTGTAGGTGTAGCTGTAGCTCTGCTTCTCGGTGCCATAGTCGGCCGAAGTGATGTTGTTCTCGTTGCCATAGGCGCTGGTGTGCGACAACTCGTTGATGCCCGTCAGGGCGGAAGTCAGCAGGCCGCGCAGGGGGTTGGTCTTGTTGTCGTGTGTGTATGTCACTTCGGTGGCGCCGCTGTCGCGATTCTTTATGCTCTTTATGTTGTTGCCTTTCCAGGTGATTTCGAACACCGTTTGGTCCGATTTGCTGCCCGTTGTTTTTTGGTAAAGCGATTCTATGCTTTGCGCCGCCTGGATGTCGCCAAGCACGGGCATCAGGGCCAGTGCTCTGGTGGCTTCGGATTTGGCTGTCAGGTAGTTGCCCGTAATGGTTACTGTGCTTATTTTCTTTCCGTCGTAGCCGAAACTGTAGTCCGACCAGATGTCGCCGTTCTGGCTGTGTACGGTCATCCTTGTGATTCTGCGTCCGTCGTATTCGTATGTCACATAGTGTTTTGTGTTGCTTATGTTGACTCGCGTAAGGCGGTTGCCGTCGTATACGAAACCCAGTTGGCAGTAGGAGGCGTTGCTGCCTTGGTCGTAGAGGTCTATGCGGTTCAGCTGTTTGTCGTTCCACACCCATTTTTCGGTTGTGTAGCGCCGTGTGCTGTCCTTTTGGATTGATTCCCAAATCTTTTTCTCGGTATTGTAACGTTGGTGGTCGCGCTCGTAGTAGAAGGAGAAAGCGGATATTTTTTCGCTGGGGCGGTAGACTCCGTCCTTTTTGCATCCGATGGTCAGCACTGTTGCGGCAAGCAGCAGCGCGATGAGTATTTTTTGTGATTTCATAGTTTCTTTTTTCTGTATAACGGCTTTGTTTTATTAAAATTGTTGTTTTGAAACAAATTCATTGAAAAAATATTCGTATTTTTGCAAATCTAATAATGTAGAATTGTAGTTGTATGTCTATGAAAACTAGATTGTTTGTTTTTGTCGTGTCGCTGTTTTCGCTTTGCGGCACTCTTGTGGCGCAGGACAATATCGTCGACAGTGTGGATGTGTTGCACTACGACTTGCGTCTGGATATGGGCACCCGAACGGTCAAACGCATCGAGGGTTCGGCTGCGGTTACTATGCGTATTGTCAGTCAGATAGATTCGTTGACGATGGAGCTGAGCCCGTCGGATGTGGATTCGGTTTGGCTCGACGGGGTCCAGGTTCCGTTCAGTTACAATTCGCGTGCTGCGAGGCTTAATGTGCCCTTTGGCGGCAATGTGGGCGATACCGTGGTGATGACGGTGTTCTACCGTAAGGGTCAGCACGTTATGTTGAACGGCTGGGGCGGTTTTTATTTCGACAATTATATTTATTACAATCTGGGCATTGCTATCTACGAGTATCCTCACAATGCCGGCAAGGCGTGGTTTCCCTGCCGCGACAATTTCTACGACCACGCAACTTATCGCTTCGAAATCACGGCCAAACCGGGGTGGCAAGCCATCTGTACGGGCGTTCTGGACACCATCAGACGGGGCGACGACGGGTGCGACACGTATTGCTGGACGCTGAACCGTCCGACTCCGACCTACTTGGTTGGTGTCGCCGTGGCTCCGTTCCATATCATTGAGCGCGAATATGTTAGTGAGTATGGCACTTATCCTGCCCTGTTGGCTTTCACCACGCACGACAGTGTTTCGGTCTGGAATGTCTATGAAAATATGAGTCGCGTCATCCCGATGCTCGAACGTCGCTTCGGACCTTACCGCTGGGACAGGGTGGGCTATGTTTCGACCCCCAAAGGGTCGATGGAACACGTTGGCAATGTGGCTTTCACGACCCAATGTATGGCCGAGTCGAACGAGCCCTGTCTGGCAACGATGAGCCACGAATTTGCGCATTCGTGGTTCGGCAACCTCGTGACGTGCGCCACAAGTCTTGATATGTGGATCAACGAGGGCGGCGCCTCGTTCTGCGAAGAGATTGCTGTCGAGGCTATCTATGCCGACAGCGACCCTCTGCGCTACAAGGATTATGCCAAGGAAAACCTTAGCAATGTGCTCACGTCGACGCACATTACCGACAACGGATTTAAGCCGGTTTACGGACAGACCCCCGAATACACATACGGCTCGACGGTGTATAACAAGGGCGCCACGGTGTGGCATTCGCTGCGCGGATATATGGGCGACTCGCTGTTCTACAGCTCGTTGCGAAAGCTTTTTGAGCGCCACGCTTTCAAGAATATCGACAGCTGGCAGCTGCGCGACAGCCTGTCGGCATACAGCGGTATGGATCTGACCGATTTCTTCGACTTCCACGTCTTCGGTCCTGGTTTTGTGGACTATATCATCGATTCGATTCATAACGACCGTTCGTCGACCGCCGTTTATCTGCGCCAGAAACTTTATGGCACTGACAGCCTGATGCGCAGCAACCGCGTCTGGATTTCTTTCTTTTCGGCCGACCGCAAGCAGCGGGCCGACAAACTTGTGGAGTTCGACGGCGAAACGACAAAACAGGTGTTCCAATTGCCATTTAAGCCCGAGTATGCTTTTGTCGACTATGACGATGTTTTGTCGAAAGCTTCTGTCAGTCAGGAACTTGTTGTCAAGGAGAAGGGGCCGTTTGATTTGAGCGCTTCGCAGTTCCGTGCCCAGGTCAGCAAAATCGCTGAGGGCGACAGCGCCTGGCTCTATGTCACTCACCATTGGACACGGCCCGACACGTCGCTCAGTCCCCGTTTCCTGAAGATTGCCGATCGCTATTGGCAAGTGGACTGCAAAATCAACAGTGGCACTAAGGTTGGTGGCCGTTTCTACTACCATCGCCCTACATTGGACGACGAGTTGTTTTCCAATTCGGCTGAATTCAAGCAGGTGCGCCTTTTGTACCGCGAAGATGCCAATCACGAATGGGGTGTCCTCACTGCGGTGACATCCGGCAATTCGGTGCAAGGCTATTTTGTGGCAAGCACCCTCAAGCCGGGCCAATATACTTTGGCGATGATCGATACCGGATATGTCGATATTGTTGTGCCAGAAGATGCAGACAACCAGTCAGGTACGGTCAAGGTCTACCCCAATCCTACAAATGGCTCTTTGACGATCGAAACGGGAACTCCGGGCGAACCTCTGCGCATCGATGTGTGCGACGCTGGAGGCAGAATTATCCGTAAGGATGTGCCGGCGGTAAGCGGCGGACAAATAGAATTGTCGCTCGAACCTTCCATTTATATTCTCAATGTCTATTCGCTGGAAAACAAGAGGTTGGATAGTGTTAAGGTGAGAATTATGAATTTTTAACATTTTTTTTAAAACTTTTTAACCCCCCTTGTGCTACTTCTATGTCGTGGATAAGATGAATCTGGATACGGTCATAGAAGGCTGCAAGGAAGGCAACAGGGCTATGCAGAAGAGGCTGTATGAAGAGTACAGTCCCCGCTACTATGCTCTTTGCCGTCGTTATTCGGCCGACGATGAAGAAGCCAGGGAAATCCTCACCGAGGGTTTTATTTCTGTCTTCGAGGACATTAAAATGTATCGTTATGAGGGCTCGTTTGAGGGGTGGATGCAGACCATCTTTATGCGCAAGGCTGTCAAGATGTTCCGCGACAAAAAGCGTCGACAACGCTATTTTGAAGCTATTGACGACATCGATTATGAAGATGAACGTGTTGATATTGTGGAGCAAATCGATGTCCGTGACGCTCTGGTTGCCGCTCTGCATAGGCTTCCAAAAGACGAACGTGTGGTCTTCAACCTCGTGGCTGTCGAAGAATTCACACTTCCCGAAGCGGCCGAGGAACTCGAGGTTTCGGTTTCGACGGTCAAAACGCGCTACTACAAGGCTCTGCAGACTGTGCAGACCATACTGAAAAGACGTTTAGGTAATGAGTTTTTGAAAAAATATAAATTAGGAGAGTACTAAAGTGAAATACAACGATATGGATGCTATTGAAAGATTAGCTCGGACCGAACTGAAGGACGCTGTGCAGTCGCCGCCCGAGGGTGTGTGGGACGACATCGAAAGCCGTCTGGCGACTTCTGTGTCGGCAAATCCGTCGCAAGGGTTGAAGCGCCGGGGCTGGATTGCTGCTTCTGCCGCTTCGGCAGTTCTTGTCGTCGCTGCTGCTATTGTCTGTTTTGCTGTTTTCAGGACAAAACCTCAGACAGGTGTTGTCGCACAGCAGCCTGCGCCAATGGCTCCTGTTATGCTGGCAGACACCTCGGCTGCGGCTGATATGCAGGTGGCCGAAGAGAAGTTGGCAAAGCAGGTTGGCTTTGTAAATCAGCCGAGTGTGGCAAATTCTGCGGACATAATTGCTGAAAAAGAGACAATAGCAGCTGTTATGCGCGTCCATTCCCTGCCGGCCAGCCCCAAGACCAGCGTCGCGGATGCCGCTATTGTGCCTGTCGAACAGGCGCCTGAGGTGGTTGCCGAGTCTGTTCCTGTCGCTGAGACAACTCCGAAAACGGAACCGAAAACAACTGCAAAAGAGGAATCTATGCCTGTTGTGCCCACCGATACCGACACGGCAAAGCGTCAGCCGGAACAACTGTCTATCGTCATCCCCAACCTGTTGACACCCAACGGCGATGGCTACAACGACTGCTGGGTCATTCCTGGTCTTGAACAGTACGGCACAGTCCAGGTGCAAATCTATACCGCCAAGAGTAAGCGTATTTTCTCGTCGTCAGACTACAATAACGATTTTTGTGGCGACAGTTATGTCGATGGCAACTATTTTTACGTAATCCTTTTCCGCGACCTGAACATCAGCCGTCGTGGTGTATTGGTAATAAAAAGATAAATTATGGATAAAAACGAACAGTATTCGCTGTTATACAAACAGATAGAAAGTCTTATTTCAGGTGAGATCGACAGTGTCGCCGTGATGGCCAATGTTGCGGCATTGATTCACGACACGTTCCGTTTTTGGTGGACGGGCTTCTACCGCGTTCAGGGCGGCGAGCTGATTCTGGGCCCTTTCCAGGGCCCGGTGGCTTGTATGCACATAGGCTACGGCAAAGGCGTTTGCGGCACGGCGTGGAAGGAGCGTCGCACGGTCGTTGTTCCCGACGTGGAGCAGTTTCCCGGCCATATAGCTTGCAGCAGCGAGAGCCGTAGCGAGATTGTTGTGCCGGTGGTGCAAAACGGCTGCACGGTGGCGGTGCTTGATATCGACAGCCGTGATCTGGGCACCTTCGATGATGTCGATGCCAAGTGGCTCGAAAAGATTGTCTTCCTGCTGCCTCCGATGCCTCTTGCCGAGCAGGAAATATACCTTGCTGCCGGTTGCTTCTGGGGTGCCGAGAAATACCTGAAACTCATTGAAGGTGTCACCTTTACCGAAGTGGGCTTTGCCAACGGCAATACCGAGAATCCGACCTATAAGGAGGTCTATACCGACCAGACCGGCTATGCCGAGACGGTCAAGCTGCGTTACAATCCTGCTGTCGCCAGTTTGCGTTTTCTGCTCGAGATGTATTTCAAGGCCATCGACCCCACCAGCCTCAACAAACAGGGCGAGGACGAAGGAACACGCTATCGCACAGGTATCTATTATGTCGACCCTGCCGACCGCGCCATCATCGACGAAGTCGTTGCCGACGAAGCCAAGAAGTACGGCCTGCCGCTGCAGGTCGAGGTGGAGCCGCTGCGCAACTTCTATCCTGCCGAGGAATACCATCAGGACTACCTCGACAAGAACCCCTCCGGCTACTGCCACCTGCCTGTCGCCCTGTTTGAGCTGGCAAAGAAAGCGAAAGAAACAAAATGAAATGTTCCGCAGGGGGAAACATATATGGCTGTTGCTAATGCTGCTTTGCTGTGCCAATCTGCGCAGCCAGGTTGTCGTCACCCTGCCGTTCTATGATGATTTCAATAGTTACATAGAAGACTCTATAAGGCATATAGATGCAACCCATTATTATCATCCCTCCTATCATTTTTTTGGCGGATGGGAGAGTTGTTCGCGCGGTTGGGCAGGTTCTATGATACGTAGACCTGGCTTATACGACGGCGATTTCAGCAACTGTATGGTGCTTATGCCCCCTTATGATGTCCTTTATGACTATCATCCAGCACTCCCCTATTGGGATTCGACTGACGACTACAAATGCAGTGGTGCCCTATTGGCATCGCCCTGGTTCTATGAGTTGCCGGCAAGAGTCACCTTTGATTTCATTGTTTGTATTGATTCAACTATTCCGCACCCAAGTAATGAACTGTTACCACCAGGAACACTTGAAATAGAGATAGGTATTCTGACCGACTCGGTACCTGACACTATAACAGCAAACTGGTGGAGTGAACACCGCGGTTGTTGGCCTTTTAATCCCACTTGCGGACGCGATTTCATCCCATTCACGACACGGACCTACACGCTCAACGGTTACAGGTGGCAGCAGTTCGATGTCGATGTGCTCGGGATGTTCGACGGCGTCCCGCCTCCCTACCGCATAGGCTTTCGAACAAAAAGGTGCGACACAATTCAAGATATCGTATTTCCTTCCACCTTCCTTGACAATGTCCATATCTATCCCGCCAATATCGTCACACGCGACACGCTGCTTCACACCGACACCGTCTGCCTCGGGACGCCATACAGCGGCTACAGTTTCAACCCGACAGCCAGCCAGATGAGCACTCCCGGTACATACACCTTCGACTACACAGAGTTGGTGAACGACAGCACCGTCGACGTCCATCTGCTGACGCTGACCATCCTGCCCACAAGCGACACCGTGCTCTACGACACGATCTTCATAGGTGACAGCCTTCTCTTTTTCGACACCACGCTGACTCAGAACGGTGTATACTTGTATACCGCTGTCGCAGCCAACGGATGCGACTCGACGGTGACGCTGCATCTGCAAACCGTAATCCGTAAGGACACCATAACTGTAAGAGACACCATCTGTCTCGGCGAGCTGTATAATGGCTATGGCTTTTATGCCAAGCCAACGATGCC
>JAFWYO010000181.1 GCA_017517715.1 Bacteroidales bacterium | reverse complement strand
TATATCGATCCTATATCGTTCTTATATCGTTCTTATATTTTTATATAGGAACGATATAAGAACGATATAGGATCGATATAGGAACGGCCCTGCCGGGTGGCTCGGGAAGTCGGGGCGGCTGTTGATATTTTAATTATAAAAAATAATGAATTATTCATAATAATATAAAAAATAGTTGTAACTTTGTAATCTTGAAAATAAGGTATTGAATATTGTAAATAATTAATAATAACCACTTTAAAACAAAAATCAAAGATGAAAACAGCTTATAATTTCAACGCAGGTCCTTGCGTCCTGCCCAAAGAGGCCATTGAATCCACCATCAATGCCATCCGCGATTTCGACAACACCGGTATCGGTCTGCTCGAGATCAGCCACCGCACCCCCGGTTGGGAGCGCACTATGGAAGAAACCCGCCAGCTGTGGCGTGACCTGCTCGGCATCCCCGCTGAGTACGAAATCCTCTTCCTCGGTGGCGGCGCCAGCACCGGCTTTATGGATGTTCCCGCCAACCTGCTCAACAAGAAGGCTGCCTACCTGCAGACCGGTGTTTGGGCCAAGAAAGCTGCCAAAGAGGCTAAGAACTTCGGCGAGACCGTGATCGTGGCCAGCAGCGAGGACAAGACCTACAGCTACATCCCGAAGGGTTGGACCGTTCCTGCCGATGCCGACTACTTCCACATCACGACCAACAACACCATCTACGGTACCGAGATCCGCAAGGACTTCGCCGCCAACGAGATCAACAACGTTATGCTCGTCGCCGATATGAGCTCGGACATTATGAGCCGTCCCGTCGACGTTAAGAAGTACGGTCTCATCTACGGTGGTGCCCAGAAGAACGTCGGCCCTGCCGGTGTCACCTTCTACATCGTCCGCAAAGACATCCTCGGCAAGATCACCGACCGCCAGTATATGAACCCGCTGCCCACGATGGTCGACTTCCGCACCCACGCTGCCGAAGAGGCCAAGAACATCTCGATGTTCAACACTCCTCCGGTAAGCGCCATCTTCGTGATGCACGAAACCCTGAAGTGGGTCAAGAACACCATTGGCGGCGTTAAGGAAATGGAGAAGATCAACCTCAAGAAGAGCGCTATGCTGTATGAGGAAATCGACCGCAACTCGATGTTCCGCGGCACTGCCGAGAAGGAAGACCGTTCGATTATGAACCACTGCTGGGTTATGGCCGAAGGCCGTGAGAACCTGCAGGATGCCTTTATGGCCTTCGCCAAGGAGCGCGGTATGGTCGGCATCAAGGGTCACCGTTCGGTGGGTGGCTTCCGCGCCAGCCTCTACAACGCTTGCCCCGTCGAGGCCGTCGAGGCCCTCGTCCAGTGTATGCAGGACTTCGAGAAAGCCAACAAGTAACAATTGTTTAAATGGAAATAAGAGATTGCAGAGACGGCTTCGAGAAAAGACTTCACAAGGAGTCTCTCTGCAATTTTGTTGATCAAATTAAAATTTACAATAAGATGAAAATTCTCGTAGCAACTGAAAAACCCTTTGCAAAGGTTGCTGTTGATGGAATCAGAAAAGTAGTCGAGGAAAATGGCCACCAGCTGGCTCTTCTCGAGAAATATACCGACGTGAACGACTTCTACAAAGCCGTCGAAGATGCTGACGCCCTCATCGTCCGCAGCGACAAGGTGACCAAGGAAGTCATCGACCACGCCAAGAACCTGAAGATCGTCGTGCGCGCCGGCGCCGGCTACGACAACCTCGACCTCGAGGCTTGCACCGCCCGCGGCATCGTCGCTATGAACACCCCCGGCCAGAACAGCAACGCTGTTGCTGAGCTCGTTATGGGTCTGCTCGTGTTCTGCGTCCGCAATTTCTATAACGGCAAGAGCGGCAGCGAGCTGATGGGCAAGAAACTTGGTATCCTCGCTTTCGGCAACGTGGGACGCAATGTGGCCCGCATCGCCAAAGGCTTCGGTATGGAAGTTTATGCTTACGACGCATTCCTCACCGCCGACCAGATCAACCAGAGCGGTATGGCCAAGGCCGTCGCCAACCAGGAAGCACTGTTCGAGACCTGCGACGTTGTGTCCCTCCACATCCCCGCAACCGCAGAGACCAAGCAGAGCATCAACTACGCCCTCGTCAACAAGATGCACAAGGGTGGTATCCTGGTCAACACCGCCCGCAAGGAAGTCATCAACGAGCCCGAACTGCTCAAGCTGATGGCCGAGCGTACCGACCTGAAGTACATCACCGACATTATGCCTGATGCCGATGCCGAATTCAAGGCTTTCGAAGGCCGCTACTTCGCTACGCCCAAAAAGATGGGTGCCCAGACCGAAGAGGCCAACATCAACGCCGGTATCGCTGCTGCCAACCAGATCAGCGAATACTTCAAGAGCGGTTGCACCAAATTCCAGGTCAACAAATAAGATCCTGTATCAAACTGCACAAGAGGGGGAAACGATGTTTCCCCCTTTTTGATACTGAATGCTGTAATTCTGTTGTGCGATAAGTGGTGCCGAAACAAGCCTGATGGTTTGAAGTCCTTAATTTGTAGCATTTTATCCTTGTGGTGAGCCCTGTAACTCTTTATGTTTTCAACCCCGAGCACGATCTGTGTTTGGCTAATGGCGACCCGAACTACGTGCCCCCACAGTCGGCGTTGGATTTTGCCCGACGCGGCAAAGGGGTGATGCAGACGCTTTATGGCGACGACGCTGTCGTTATCGCAGCCGACGATTATGCCGAGTGGAGCAGGATGACGCCAGATGTCGTGGTCGACCGCATAGTGCCTTGGGGCTGGGATGCAAGGCTAAAACAGACTCTTCTGAAACAGGGTGCCGATAGCGCCCTGCTGCCGTCGGACCTGTATATCGACAAACTGCGCGATTTGCAGCATCGGTCTACAATCCTGTCGCTTCAGCCGATGGCCTTCAGCGTGCGTTCCGCATCGGAGGTCGACTCTCTTTTGACTGAATATAAGCGTCTGGTTCTCAAGGCTCCGTGGTCGGGGTCGGGTAGGGGGCTGCGATGGGTCGATGGCCACCTTTCGACGCACGACGAAGCCTGGTTGGCCAAAACGGTCGCGGCTCAGCGCTGTGCCATTGCCGAGGTTAGATATGATGTCGACCAGGATTTTGCTTTCGAGTTCCACATTGACCACGGCATTGTCCGCACGGTCGGTTTGTCGTTGTTCGCCACACAAAGTGGCATATACCGTCACAATGTGCTTCTGTCGGACGATGACATTCGTGACAGGGTTGGCATCACCCCCGAACTGGAATCGGGACTTCGCCATTGGCTGCAATTGAATATTGTTCCTTATTATAATGGTTTTCTGGGCGTTGATTTGTTTTCGACTGCCGACGGCAACCTGGTTGTCAGCGAGCTGAACTTGCGCCATACGATGGGGCTTGTGGCTCACCGCTTTTTGCAGCTGCATCCCGACAAGGCAGGGCAAAACTGGGCTCCGGATTTGAAAGCTGATAATTCAATTTAGTAGAATAACATATAACAATGAGAAGTAAAATTCTTCCTCTTTAACTCCCTTTTTTTATCGTTACTTGACTTTGGAATATGTCTTTTGTTGAAATCATCCTCCTTGCGCTGGCTTTGTGTGTCGATTCGTTTACGGTTTCGCTGGCCTGCTCTTTTCGCAGCCGTATGTCGCTGCGGCGTGGATTGCTGATGGCTTTTGTTTTTGCCGTTTTCCAGGGCGGTTTTCCGTTTGCGGGTGCTATGTTGGGTTCGGCATTCCGTGCGGCCATTGACGCGGTGGACCATTGGGTCGCTTTTGCCTTGATGCTGGCTGTTGGCGGAAAAATGATTGTTGACGGCCTGCGCGACGACAGTGACAGCCGCCAGCTGGACGTCTCCAATGTCGGTGTGATGTGCCTGCTGGGAGTGGCCACTTCGATTGATGCTTTTGTCGTTGGAATCGGTCTGGGACTTGAGAACGACTTCGTTCAAATAGTTGTGAGTGCTGTCGTTATATGTCTGGTGACCTTTGCCGTCTCGCTGTTGGGCGTTGCTTTGGGCCGCCGCAGGGTTTCTGTTTCAGAGCGTTACGCTGCCATTGCGGCTGGTCTGGTGCTGATAGGTTTGGGTGTGTTTGCTCTGGTGGAACATTTTGTGCAATGATTTTTTTGCGGCTTTGAGCCTGCTTCGGGAGCCACCCGGCAGGGCATTTCCTATATATATCCTATATATATCTTATATCGTTCTTATATTTAAATATAGG
>JAFWYO010000180.1 GCA_017517715.1 Bacteroidales bacterium | reverse complement strand
TATAGGATATATATAGGAAATGGCGGAGCGGGTGTCGGCCGAAGCCGTACAGGAAGCCGCCCGGCCATAGCGGCATCCGGCCAATGGTGACGTACTGGCCGCAAGGGCTATTTTATTCAAAGACAACAAAAAAAAGGGGACATCGTCCTTGCGGAGATGTCCCCTCTGTTTAACCTATGCTGCAGGCTGTCATTCGATAGCGATGGTCTGTGCCAGTTGTTTCTGCTCTTCGGTGGTGTACTTAGGCAGGGTGATGGTCAGGATGCCGTTATCCACCTTGGCGCCGATCTGGTCGCGTTTCACATTCTCAGGCAGCGTGAGCATCTGCTTGAATTGCATCTGGCTGAACTCTTTACGTAGGAAATGGCGTTTCTCGTCGTTCTCTTTCTTCTCGTCCTTGTGCTGCATCTCGATTACGAGGTTGTTGTCGGTGTCGACACTCAGGCTGAGGTCTTCCTTCTTCATACCGGGGATGCAAACTTCGAGGCGGTAGTCTTTTTCGCTTTCGCTGACGTTCATTTTAGGAGTCATCGATTGCTCTTCAGTGCTGCACAATCCGTTCCAGCGGTTCCAATCCAAAAGTTCGTTGAACATTGTGCTCATCAGGTCGTTGTTTCTTCTTGCTACTAACATTGTTTTAATCTCCTATATTTTAATTGTTTAACTTTTATTTTTTTTTGTTTTTCTTTTTTATCCTGTCTCCGAATCTCTCGCAGACACCTCTTTATAATCAAACTCCGTGCCTTTGCATTTTTGACTGACAAAATGTCAGTTTTTGGGCGATTTTAACACTTTTTTAACTGTCATTTCGTCAGTTTTCTGTTTTTTAGACCCTTTAAAACTTAAATCGACGCGGATAAAATTATCAAAAAAAATCGAACGAAATTTATCAAAAACAGGACATAACAGCGATGAAAAACAGAGAAACGATTGGTGCATTACGCGAAAAATACAAATTACAAACAATTGATTTTCAATATTTCCCAGAGGTTTTAAAATTATTTTAGAAAAAAGTGTTTGCCGAATAAAAAAATAGTAGTACTTTTGCACTCTCAAAAACGTAAAGAAATGGCAAAGAAAAATAAAGACGCAAGAGTTCAGGTTATCCTCGAATGCACAGAGCAGAAGACCAGCGGTGTTCCTGGTATGTCGCGTTATGTCACGACCAAAAACAAAAAGAACACTCCGGAACGTTTAGAGCTTAAGAAATACAACCCGTTCCTGAAGAAAGTAACCGTTCATAAAGAAATCAAATAATAGGAGAGATTAGATTATGGCAAAGAAAGTTGTCGCTACACTGAAAACCAGCACCGGTAAAAGTTTCGCCAAAGTTATCCGTATGGTCCGCTCACCCAAGACCAACGCTTACGTCTTCGCTGAGGAAGTCGTTCCTTCGGACAATGTTCAGGAATATTTGAAGAAGAAATAAACTGACTAAGGTTGTTTTGATACATTAAAGCCTTGCCTTGTGCGAGGCTTTATTTTTTTGTGCCCTTTGAAAAATATTTTGCCTTTTTAACATTCTTATAAAAAAAAATTCATATCTTTGCAAATTATTTCATCGGCAATAAACGCCCGCCGCGGGCATCTTTAATCAAGCAAGGATCACTATGGGACTGTTCTCGTTTTTCAGCAAAGAAAAGAAAGAAACCCTCAACAAGGGACTGGACAAGACTAAGCAGAGTTTCTTCTCAAAACTCTCTAAATCAATACTTGGCAAGTCGACCGTCGACGATGAGGTCCTCGACCGCCTCGAGGAAACCCTCATCAGTTCGGACGTCGGAGTGGAGACCACACTCAAGATTATCGGCAACATCCAGGAGCGCGTAAAAAGGGACAAATACATAGGCGTTTCCGAGCTTAACGGCATCCTGAAGGCCGAAATTGCCGAATTGCTGAACCAGCACCACACCGATGAATTCGAGGATTTCAGTTCCACACTGCCGAAGAAACCTTACGTAATCCTTGTGGTTGGCGTCAACGGCGTGGGCAAGACCACCACCATCGGCAAGCTGGCCTATCAGTTCAAGCAGGCCGGCAAGAGCGTGATGCTCGGCGCCTCCGACACGTTCCGTGCCGCTGCCGTCGACCAGCTGACCATCTGGTCCGAACGCGTGGGCGTGCCTATCGTTTCGCAGGGTATGAATGCCGACCCGGCGTCGGTGGCCTACGACACGCTGCAGTCGGCCCTGGCCAAGGGCACCGACGTGGTGCTGATCGACACCGCCGGACGACTGCACAACAAGGTGGGCCTGATGAACGAGCTGTCGAAAATCAAGAAGGTGATGCAGAAGCTCATCCCCGACGCACCACACGAAGTGCTGCTGGTCCTCGACGCCTCGACAGGCCAGAACGCCATCGAGCAGGCGCGCCAGTTCACCGCCGCAACGGAAGTCAATGCACTGGCTCTCACCAAGCTGGACGGCACCGCCAAGGGTGGCGTCATCATCGGCATCAGCGACCAGTTCAAGGTACCGGTGCGCTATATCGGATTAGGCGAGAAGATGACAGACCTGCAGATCTTCAACGCCGAGGAATTTGTCGACTCGCTGTTCACCAACTGATTCTAAGAGACTTCTGTCAATGAAAGTCAACATTATTACCCTCGGATGCTCAAAAAACACTGCCGATTCGGAGCATCTGGCCGGCCATCTGGCAAAGGCAGGCTTTGAAGTACATTTCGACCGCGGCCGCAACGACTGCGACATCATCATCGTCAACACCTGCGGCTTCATCGGCGACGCCAAAGAGGAGTCGGTCAACACCCTGCTGGAGCAAATCGAAGTCAAGAAGCGCGGACGCAAGGCACGGCGCGTCATCGCCGTCGGATGCCTCGTCGAACGCTACCGCGACGAACTTCGCGCCGAGCTGCCCGAAATCGACGGCTTCTACGGCGTGAGCGAATGGAAGGAGCTGGTTAACTCGCTGAAGGCCGAATTCCGCGAAAGCCTCGAAGCCGAACGCATCCAAAGCACGCCAAAGCACTACGCATTCCTTAAGATTGCCGAAGGCTGCAACCGAAGCTGCTCCTACTGCGCCATCCCGATGATTCGCGGCCGCCACAAGTCGCGCCCCATCGAGGAGATTCTGGACGAAGCCAAACGTATGGTTGCCGAGGGCGTTAAAGAGCTGATTGTCATTGCGCAGGACACCACCTACTACGGTCTGGACCTCTATGGCGAACGCCGTCTGGGCACGCTGCTCGACCGGCTGGCTGCCGAGTCCGGCGCCGAATGGATACGCCTGCACTACACCTACCCGTCGTCCTTCCCCGACGACGCCATCGATGCCATTGCACGCAACAGCAACATCTGCAACTACATCGACATACCGCTCCAGCACATCAACAGCCGACTGCTCGGCTCGATGCAGCGCGGCATCGACCGCGAAGGCACGCTGACGCTGCTTCGCAAATTCCGCGAGCGCATTCCCAATGTGGCTGTACGCACCACACTCATAGTGGGTTATCCCGGCGAGACCGAGGCCGACTTCGATGAGCTGAAGGAATTTGTACGCACGGCGCGCTTCAGCCGTATGGGTGTCTTCGCCTACTCGCCCGAAGAGGGCACCGCCGCCTACGCCCTTGGCGACCCCGTCAGCGACGACGAAAAGCAGCGGCGCATCGACGAACTGATGGCCGTACAAGAGCAGATATCGCTGGAAATCAACGAGC
>JAFWYO010000179.1 GCA_017517715.1 Bacteroidales bacterium | reverse complement strand
CCGTAAGTGTAGTAGTGACTCAGGACTTCCATCTTGAATTCGGGTGTGAATGTCCTGCGTGTCCTTCTTTTTGTCTCTTTTTTTTCCATTTTTTTGCTTTTTTTGAGCAAAAAAGTGTCAAGTTATTTCCGTTCAAGACAGTTTGACAGTCGTGCCAAAATTCCTGCCAATCCTCGCCACACCATAATCTCCCCCTGGAATTTATTGAACCCTTTGTATTTATTGCTCTATGGTGCTCGCTATCTTGTCTACATTCATACTGCGGGCACTGGCATCAAGGATCTCTTTGTACAATCCCCCCTGACGATAGATCTCGTCGGGAGCCCCTTCTTGTACTACTGTCCCGGCGTCAAGGACGTAAAGCCAGTCGGAATCTATGATTTGGCCTATATTGTGCGAGATTACAATGACGGTTCGGCCTCTCTTCACGGCATCAATGCTGGCCTTGATCTGCTCGGTGGCTATGGCGTCAAGGCTGGCGGTCGGCTCGTCGAGGAATATGATCGGCGGGTTCTTCAGGAACATTCGCGCTATCGCAATGCGCTGCTGCTGACCGCCGCTCAGCAGCAGGGCTTGTGTCCCGAAACCGTCGGGCAGCGCCACAATCTGGTCGTAGATGTACGCCTTGCGCGCCGCTTCTTCTACCTCTTGGCGTGTGGCCATGGGCTTACCGTAACGGATGTTCTCTTCTATCGTCCCACTGAAAATGTGGTTCTTTTGCAGCACGAGGCCAATATTGTCGCGCAGGGTTCGGGTGTCCCACTCCTCCAGCGGCACTCCGTCGAGGGTTATGGTGCCGCTGTCGGGCGTGTAGAACTTGTCGAGCAGGTTCACTATCGTGGTCTTGCCGGCTCCGCTCAGACCCACAAGGGCTGTGGTCTGCCCGGCTCGGATGTCCATCGTCAGGTCGCGGATGGCGTGCGTCCCGCTCGGATAGGTGAACTCGACAGCGCGAAGCGTGAAATCACCTCGTACGGTCTTGGGACTGTATTTGCCCGTCTTCTCCACTTCGCTCTCGTTCTCTAGTATCCCGAAGAACCCTTCGGCGTAGATCAACGCATCGTTCTGGTCGTCGTATATCCTGTGTAGCTGACGGATAGGGGCACTGACGTTGTTGAAGAGCATCACGTGGTACATAATCTTGCCGATGCTCATCCCGGGGTAGTCGGTCAGTACAAGGTAGGCTGTCAGTATGATTATCAGCACGGTACCGATTTGTTCGACGAAACTTTTCAGCCCCTCGAAGAGGAATGAGATGCGGCGTGTCTGCATCTGCTGGTCGGTGGACTGCTGCTGGAGTTCGGCCTGACGCGAGGCTTCAACGTTTTCGCGATTGAACGATTTGATGACGCTGATGCTTTCCAATATGTTCATTATCCCGTGGTTCAGCGCCTGGTGCGTGCCGAAAACGTTGCGGCGCCACCCTTTCATCCGCACTCCTTGGCGCGCTGTGATGATGAAATAGACGGGTATGATGGCCAGCGCCACAAGGCCCACGTATACATTGGCGGCAAACATCAGCACCAGGGCCATTATGGCACTCGTGAAGAGCGGCAGGATGTCGATAAAGAAGTTCTTCACGGTGTTGCTCAGGCTCATTATGCCCCTGTCTATGCGGGTCTGCATCTTGCCCGGCTCGTTGCCGGCGGCGCTGAAATATGCCATACGGAATGTGAGTATCTTGTCCACAACACGCAGCGACAGGTCGCGACTGACATTGATGCGTATTTTCTCGCCAAAGATGCGTTGCCCAAAGGTGATGACGGCCGATAGGACTTCTTTGCCGAGCAGGATGACGCTGACGATGATTAGCAGCCGCGCCGCCTTGTTCCAAGCAAAGGATGGCTGATGGAGCAAATCGTTGATGGAGTCTACCGCACGGTCTAGCACAATGGCGTTAACCTGTGCCATCGAGGCTCCCAAGGCGGTGAGTATCAGTGCAGTGATGAGCAGCCAGCGGTAGGGGAGTACGTAGGGGACCAGTTTCTTCAGTAGGCCGCCGACTCCCATTTTTGATGTGTCGGACATTGTGTATATGGGGTTTATTGAACTCTTACTCTTGGATCGAGGATGCCGTAGATTATGTCGACAAGTATGTTTATGAGTACCAGTAGTATACAAATGAACAGGATGGCGCCCATAACTACCGGGAAGTCGTATTTCTCCAGGCCGTCGACAATCACCACGCCCATCCCTTTCCAGTCGAATACGTATTCGACAAAAACGGCACCAGCCAACAACCCTGCCAACCAGCCGGAGGCCGATGTGACTATGGGGTTCATCGCATTGCGCAGGGCGTGTTTGTATATCACCTTCCTGTTGGACAGCCCTTTTGCTCGTGCGGTACGTATGTAGTCCTGCGAAAGGGCTTCTAGCATCGAGCTTTTGGTCAGTTCGACCAGGACGGCCAAGGGACGGATGCCCAGCGTCAAGGCCGGCAGAATCAGGTTGCGCAGGTTGATGTATTCGCCACAGCCATAGTCGTCTACGGAATATAGATTGCCGAACATATTCAGGTGGGTCCAGTCGGCAAGGACATAGGCGAAAAACCAGGCGATTAGGATGGCAGCAAAAAATGAGGGAAGCGACATTCCGATCGACGACAGCAGCAATGTCAGGTGGTCTATCCACGTCCCTTTGTGCAATGCCGAAAAGATGCCAAGCAATATGCCGAGTATCAGTGCAAAGGTCATTGCTGTCAGTGCCAGCACCGCCGTCTGTGGAAAAGCGGTGGCAATGATTTCGGATACTTTGCGTTTGGTTTGATAAGAACGCCTCAGGTATGGCATTTTCAGTACGACGGAGGTGGACCCTATTGTCAGCAGCGTGGTGCAGGGGGCATATTTCTCACTCTCCAGATACCAGTAGCTGCTGCTGTCGGAGTTGTTGTGCAATGAAATTGGAGCCAAATCGTTCAGGTAGGCCAGGTATTGTATCCCGATAGGCCTGTCAAGTCCAAGGTCGTGTTTAATTATCTCTACGCTCTCTTCGTCAGCACGTTGTCCAAGCATCATTCGCGCCGGGTCGCCAGGCAGTATGTTGAAAAGGAAAAACACCAGCGT
>JAFWYO010000178.1 GCA_017517715.1 Bacteroidales bacterium | reverse complement strand
CCCTTAACTCCCCTTAAAAGTCGTTATTCGCCAAGCAGGTTGAGGATTTCGCTCATCTTGGGCGTGAGGATGATTTCGGTGCGGCGGTTGAGGGCTTTGTTGGCGGGGGTGTCGTTGGGCACCTTGGGGGCAAACTCGCCGTGGCCGCAGGCCTCGATGCGGGCGGGGTCGATGGCGGGGCCGTGCTGCAGAAGCAGTTTCACGATCGACGTGGCGCGCATCACACTGAGGTCCCAGTTGTCCTTGACGGCAGTGCTGCCTTTGTAGGCGGCTTTGTCGGTGTGGCCTTCAACAAGGATGTTCAGGTCGGTGTTCTGTTCAAGGATTTTTGCAAGGGTCTTAATGGCTTCGACGCCGTCTTTCGACACCGTCCAGCTGGCCGAGGGGAAGAGCAGTTTGCTTTCCATCGAAACATAGACTTTGCCGTCGCGTGTTTCGACATTCAGACCTTTGTCGGCAAATCCGACCAGGGCGTTGTTGAGCGACGAACGCAGCTGCTCCAGCTCGCGTTCCTTGGCAGCCAGTGCGTTACGGGCGTCCGACTCTTTCTTCTCCAGTTCGGCCTGTTTTATGCGCAGCGTGTTTTCCTGCTCCTTGAAGGCCTGCTCTTTGGCCGTAAAGGCTGCCTCTTTGTCGTTGAGCTCTTTGGTGCGTGCAGCCAGCAGGTTGTTGGCGCGGTTCAGGTCCTGGCTTTGTCCCGTCAGGCGCTGGGCGTAGTTCTCGATGATGGTGTCAAATCCCATCTTCTGGTTTTCAAGGGCTTGGCGCAGGGCAGCGATACTGTCGTTCTGGTTGTTGCGGATGTCGGTCAGGTCGGTGATTTCGGCGCTGAGCGACTGGTTTTGCCGTTGCAGGTTGGCATTTTCGTCGCGCAGGTCGCTAAGTTCGCTTTGCGACGTGTTGAATTCGCGACGCAATTGCGCATTTTTCGACTCGAGGGCTTCATATTTTCCAAGTGTCACGCACGAACTGAACAGAACGGCGGCGATTCCGATGAATAAGACGTTTTTCTTCATTTATAGTATAAATCTTTAAATATTTGTTATGACGTTGTTATTCTTTATAGAATAAATCTTTAATTACTTAAAAGAACGTCGTAATTCTGTTTTTAGTTTATCCGACGAAAAAAAATTTGGCAGGTTTCCGCAAGTTTTGTAATTTTGCAGTTTCAAAAACAGTGTACCATTCTGTCAACAAAAAGCCTTATCAACACATTCAGACATACATATAAACGTTTCATAGTGTGGCGGATGCATCACATCAGCGACAGGGTATTCCTGTTGATACTCAGCGTGCTGGTGGGTCTGCTTGCGGGCTTGGCGGCTGTGCTGCTCAAAACCTTGGTACACGTCACGAACCGCTGGCTGCTGCAGTTCGATATACCCACTTTTGTGGGTGGCAACCTGCTGATTTTGCTCTATCCGGCCATCGGCATTTTCCTGACAATCCTCTTTGTGCGCTACGTCGTCAAGGGCGACATCGGGCACGGCTTGCCGACGGTGCTGCTTTCGCTGTCGCGCAAAGGCGGTGTCTTGCCGGCCAGGAATATGTACTCTTCTCTTGTGGCATCAACGCTGACGGTGGCCTTTGGCGGCAGCGTCGGACTTGAGGCTCCAATAGCGTCGACTGGCAGCGCAATAGGTTCAAACATAGGCCGTTTCTTCCGGCTCAGCGCCCACGATGTCAAGATGCTTCTGGGATGTGGCGCGGCCGGTGCCATCGCCGGCATATTCAAAGCTCCGATAGCAGGCGTATTGTTTGTCATTGAGGTCTTTATGTTCGATATGACGGCAACGGCCATCCTGCCGCTGATGCTGTCGGCCGTCAGCGCCTCGACGGTTGCCTACTTCCTGATGGGCAACGACTTGCAGTTCGCTTTTACGGTTGTCGGCGAGACGGGACTTTCGCAGATACCATATTATATAGTATTAGGAGTGTTCTGTGCCGCGGTGTCGCTCTTTTTCCTGCGCGTCACCGACAGGGTAGAGGAGTGGTTCGCCCGTCGTCGCAATGTTGTGTCGCGCGCCGTCATCGGTGCCATCGCGCTGGGATTGCTCATTTTCCTCTTCCCCCCGCTGTTTGGCGAAGGCTATATGTTCCTCACCGAGCTGCTCAACGGCAGCGACGATTTGCTGTTCGAACACAGCGTCTTTGCTTCGCTCCATAACAACAACTGGTTTGTTTTGGCCTATATTTTCGTGCTGATACTGACAAAGGCTGTCGCCACGGCGACCACCATAGGCTGTGGAGGCGTGGGCGGCACCTTCGGCCCGTCGCTCATCATTGGCGGTATGGCGGGCTACTTCATCTGCTTGCTAAGCAATCAGTTGGGCCTGCCCGAACAGTCTACGGCCAACTTTGCCCTGGTCGGTATGGCTGCCGTGATGACCGGCGTGATGCACGCACCATTTATGGCCATATTCCTTATCGCCGAAATCACTGGCGGCTATGCACTTATGGTGCCGCTGCTGGTGGCGTCGTCGGTCACCTACCTCTGCGTCTCGCCATTCGAGCGGCATTCCATCTATGCCCGCAAGCTGGCCGAAAAGGGCGACCTGATGACGCACGACAAAGACCGCTCGGCCTGGCAGCTGATGGATATGCGCAAGCTGATCGAAACCAACTTTGTCGTCGTCCGCGAAGAGGACAAGCTGCGCGACCTGGTCGAGGCCATCAAGTATTCGAAACGAAACATATTCCCGGTGCTGACCGACGACGACAAGTTCCTGGGTGTCATACTGCTGGACGATGTGCGCCACATTATGTTCCAGCCCGAGCGGTACGACGACACGGCGGTGGTCGACCTTATGCACCCCCTGTCCGAAGGCGACATTGTGCGCCTCAGCGAACCCCCGGCCGAAGTGGTCAACAAGTTCAAAATCGGCAACCGCTACAACCTCATCGTCATCGACGACGAGGACAACTATCTGGGTTTCCTCTCGCGCGCCAACACCTTCTCGGCCTATCGCCGCTTCGTGTCGGAAGTCAGCGAGGAATAGGCGCCATTCTTTTGTAAATCAAATCTTTTCATTTGTTATCAACACGTTTCGTTGAGAACTTTATCTTATTTAACTTTTACGGCCAGCGTAATTGTAGTAATTTTGTAACATCAAAATGGTGGATTTTGTGCCTCAAAAATGCAATAGTCCTCTCATTTTTAGTTTTTTTATCCCTTGTCTTGCAAAAAAAACAGATCAACAACAATGGAACGTAACAATATTTTGACAATTACCAAGCGCGACGGCAGTGCCGACCGTTTCTCGCTCGACAAAATTATGAATGCCATCATCAAGGCTTTTGATTCCATTCAGCGTCCTGTCGATTTGGGGTCTCTGTCCAAAATACTCTCCCATCTCGATATCCACAACGGCATCACCGTCGAGGAAATCCAGAACCAGGTGGAAGTGGCCCTGATGAAAGAGGAGTACTACGATGTGGCCAAGAGCTTTATGCTCTATCGCCAGCGCCACACCGAGGACCGCGAGACAATGGAGAAAATGAAGTTCCTGGCCGAATACTGCGAGGCCGCCAACGCCGCAACGGGTTCGAAATATGATGCCAACGCCAATGTCGAACACAAGAATATTGCTACCCTTATCGGCGAACTGCCCAAGTCTGGCTTCATCCGCCTCAACCGCCGCCTGCTGACCGACCGCATCAAGCAGATGTACGGCAAGGAATTGGCCGACAAATATATAGATCTCCTTACCCATCATTTTATCTATAAGAACGACGAGACATCGTTGGCCAACTACTGCGCCAGCATCACGATGTACCCCTGGCTGCTGAGCGGCACGGCTTCCATCGGAGGCAACTCGACGGCCCCCACCAACCTCAAGTCGTTCTGCGGTGGTTTCGTCAATATGGTCTTTATGGTCAGCAGTATGCTCAGCGGCGCCTGCGCCACGCCCGAGTTCCTGATGTATCTCAACTATTTCATTGGCAAGGACTACGGCCAGGACTACTATACCCGCGCCGACCAGGTGGTCGACCTCAGCCTCAAGAAACGCACCCTCGACAAGGTCATCACCGACTGCTTCGAACAGATCGTCTATACCCTCAACCAGCCTACCGGTGCCCGCAACTATCAGGCAGTGTTCTGGAATATAGCCTATTACGACAAGCCTTACTTCGACAGCCTCTTCGGCGAGTTCCGTTTCCCCGACGGCTCGGCTCCCGACTGGGAAGGCCTCAAATGGCTGCAGAAACGCTTTATGCGCTGGTTCAACAAAGAACGCACCAAGGCCGTGCTCACTTTCCCCGTCGAGACGATGGCCCTGCTCAGCAAGGACGGCGAAATGGTCGACCCCGATATGGCCAACTTCACAGCCGAAATGTATGCCGAAGGCCACAGCTTCTTCACCTATATGAGCGACAATGCCGACTCGCTGAGCTCCTGCTGCCGCCTGCGCAACGAAATCACCGACAATGGATTCAGCTATACCCTCGGCGCAGGCGGAGTGTCGACAGGCTCCAAGAGCGTGCTGACAATCAACCTCAACCGCTGCATCCAGTATGCCGTCAACAACAAGATGGACTACAAAGAGTTCCTGACCGACGTTATCGACCTGTGCCACAAGGTGCAGCTGGCCTACAACGAAAACCTCAAGGATTTGGCCGCGCACGGTATGTTGCCGCTCTTCGATGCCGGCTACATCAACATAGCACGCCAGTACCTCACCATCGGTGTTAACGGACTGGTTGAAGCTGCCGAGTTTATGGGCCTCACAATCAACGACAACCCCAACTATCTGAACTTCGTCCAGACGGTCCTTGGACTGGTCGAAAAGAAGAACAAGGAATACCGCACCAAAGAGGTGATGTTCAACTGCGAAATGATTCCCGCCGAAAACGTGGGCGTCAAACACGCCAAATGGGACCGCGAGGACGGCTACTTCGTCCCGCGCGACTGCTACAACAGCTATTTCTATATCGTTGAAGACCAGTCGATATCCATCCTCGAGAAATTCCGTCTGCACGGCGCCCCCTACATCCAGCATCTGACCGGCGGCAGCGCTCTGCACTGCAACCTCGAGGAGCACCTCTCGCAAGAACAGTATATGCAGCTGCTGCACGTCGCTGCCAAAGAAGGCTGCAACTACTTCACTTTCAATATTCCCAACACCATCTGCAACGACTGCGGCCATATCGACAAGCGCTACCTCAAGGAGTGCCCGCACTGCCACTCGAAAAACGTGGACTATATGACCCGCATCATCGGCTACCTGAAACGCGTCAGCAACTTCTCGATGCCGCGCCAGGAAGAGGCCGCACGCCGCCACTACGCCACCCCCAGCCAGATGGCAGAACCAGCTAATGTTTAGTAGTTGAAAGCTTATTTAGTTGAGAGTTGAAAGTTGAAATGACTGCGTCAGCTTTTAAATTTCAACTTTCAACTCTCAACTAAATAAGCTTTCAACTTTAACCTTTAATCTTTAACCTTTAACCTTTAACCGTTGCTCAAATACACCAATAGCGATATTGTCTTTCAAGAGATTCCTGACGAGGTGGCCCTTGCCATCAACGTCAGCGGATGCCCTTGCCGGTGTCCCGGATGCCATTCGCCCTACCTTTGGAACGACGTCGGCGAACCGCTCACCAACGAGGCTATCGACAATCTTATCGCCCAGTGCCACAACAACATAACCTGCGTCGCCCTTATGGGTGGCGATGCCTGCGCCGCCGAAGTCAACCGGCTGATGCAGCACCTGCGCCAGCGCCACAAAAAGCTGCATACCGCCTGGTACAGTGGCCGTTCGCTGCTGGCACCGGCGCTCAATCTCGACAATTTCGACTATATCAAGCTCGGCCCGTATCTGAAACACCTCGGCTCGCTGCGCAGCACGCGCACCAATCAGCGTATGTACAAGGTCGTCAACGGCAAAATGCTCGACATCACCTCGCATTTCTGGAGAAAATAACGCTCCTCCATTAAATGCGACCTCGTAAATCCAAACCTCCTTGCCCTTCGGGCAGAAATCTTGTAGATCTTGTAGATTTTCAACCTCGGTTGATTGGGCTACGCAGTACAGAACCTCCTAGCCCTTCGGGCAGAAATCTTGTAAATCTTGTATTATTTCCGCTTCGCGTTACCGCCGAAGGCGGAATTAATTTACAAGATTTACAAGATTTCGCCCGCTTTGCGGGCAGGCGAATCGGTTTCGCGTGTCGATGCGCTTTCGGGCCCGACAGAACACCTGCTTCTGGCTCCACCCGCTCCGCCCGTTCCTATATCGATCCTATATCGTTCTTATATCGTTCTTATATTTTTATATAGGAACGATATAAGAACGATATAGGAACGATATAGGAACGGCCCTAGCGGGTGCCTGCCGAAGGCGGGCGAAAGAAGGCGCGCCAGTGTCGGCAAATTTGTTTCCTGTGCTCGTTTTGTTTAGTGGAAAGGAGTTGATTTTGTGAGTTTTATTGTGGTTTTGACTCGGTTTTCCCTTTTTATATATCAATTAGATAATAAAAAAGATTTTGCCAGTTTAACATTTATTAGTATCTTTGCATTTTCCAGAAAATAACAAAAAAATACTAATTATATGATAGCAAAAGAGTTACTCAATCCCAAGAGCATCGTCATTTGCGGTGCCTCTTCCGATGTCCATAAACCCGGCGGCAAATCGCTGAAAAACCTTCTCGAAAGTCCCTTCAAGGGCCAGGTGTATGCCGTCAACCCCAAAGAGACTGAAGTTCAGGGCGTAAAATGCTACGCCAAAGTCGAAGACCTGCCTCAGGTGGACTGCGCCATCCTCTGCATCGCCGCCAAGTTCTGTGCCCAGACGGTCGACGTGCTGGCCAAGGAAAAAGGCTGCAAGGGTTTCATCATCGTCAGCGCCGGCTTCAGCGAGGAGAACGCTGAGGGTGCTGCCATCGAGAAGCACATCGTCGACACCATCAACAGTGTCGGCGGCTCGCTCATCGGCCCCAACTGCACTGGTTTCTTGAATGTTAACTATGCTGGCTGCTTCGACACGCCCATCCCGCCGCTCGACCCGAAGGGTGTCGATTTCATTACCGGATCGGGTGCAACCGCAGTGTTCATCAAGGAGTACGGTATGAGCAACGGTCTCAAATTCAATAGTGTATGGGCTGTTGGTAACAGCGCCCAGCTGGGTATCGAGGACGTTCTGGAGCATCTGGACGAGACTTTCGATCCGGAGAAGTCCAGCCGCGTCATTATGCTTTATATGGAGAAGATTGGCGACCCGCAGCGCCTGCTCAAGCACAGCCGCAGCCTGATCAACAAGGGCTGCCACATCGCCGCTATCAAGAGCGGTGGCAGCGCCGCCGGAAGCCGCGCCGCATCGAGCCACACCGGTGCCCTCGCCACCAACGACGCCGCCGTCGACGCCCTGTTCCGCAAGGCAGGCATCGTCCGCTGCCAGAACCGTCAGGAGCTGACCACAGTCTGCGCCGTCTTTATGCACCCCGAACTGAAGGGCAAACGCTGCGCCGTGGTGACCCACGCCGGCGGACCTGCCGTGATGCTGACCGACGTGCTGAGCAACGGCGGTATGGAGGTTCCTTCGCTGAAGGAGCATCCCAAAGCCCCCGAACTGCTTTCGAAACTTTTTGCCGGTTCGAGTGTAGGTAACCCCATTGACTTCCTCGCCACTGGTACGGCCGAACAGCTCGGCTATATCCTCGACGCTGTCGAGAACGACTTCGACGAGATTGACTTCTCGGTCGTTATCTTCGGCTCGCCGGGACTGTTCTCGAACAAGGAGGTCTACGACCTGCTCGACCAGAAGATGAAGACCTGCAAGAAGCCCATTTTCCCTGTGTTGCCGTCGATTATCAACGTCAAGGACGAAATCAACGACTTCATCGCCAAGGGCCGCATCAACTTCCCCGAAGAATGCGTGCTGGGCAACGCCCTTTGCAAGGTCTACCATACTCCCAAACCGCAGCCCGAAAATGTCGAGGTGCCGCAGATCGACGTGGCCCGCATCCGCAAGACCGTCGAGCGCTGCAAGGACGGCTATATGGAGATTGCCGACTATAACGAGCTGCTCGACGCCGCCGGCATCAGCCGCAAGAAGAGCGTGGAAGTCAGCAAGAAAGAGGACGCTCTGGCCTTTGCCAAAGAGGTGGGCTGCTCGAAGGATGTACCCCTCGTGATGAAGGTCGTCGGACCGCTCCACAAGAGTGACGTGGGTGGCGTCACCCTCGGCGTCAAGGACCTCGACACCGTGGCTAAAGAGTTTGACCGTCTGATCGTTATCCCCGAAACCTACGCCGTCGAGATGTACCCGATGCTGGACGGTACCGACGTCTATATCGGCGCTATCCGCGACCCGAAGTTCGGCCATCAGATCTTCTTCGGTCTGGGCGGCATCTTCATCGAGGTGCTGAAGGATGTCCAGTCGGCACTGGCACCCATCACCGCTGCCGAAGCCAAGGAGATGCTGAAACAGCTCAAGGGATACAAGATCCTT
>JAFWYO010000177.1 GCA_017517715.1 Bacteroidales bacterium | reverse complement strand
TCCGGACTGTCAAGCGATTCAGTACGACCTGACAAGCAAAACAGTCTAACATTATAAAAATTGACAAGCAATTCAGTTTAACCAGCAAAAATCT
Source organism: Bacteroidales bacterium (assembly GCA_017517715.1). Lineage (GTDB taxonomy): Bacteria > Bacteroidota > Bacteroidia > Bacteroidales > P3 > Colimorpha. Next base: position 13,545 of record JAFWYO010000177.1, on the reverse strand, counting down.
GTCAAGCGATTTCAGGAAAACACAGCCACCCGCTCCGCCCGTTCCTATATCGTTCCTATATCGTTCTTATATCGTTCTTATATTTTTATATAGGAACGATATAAGAACGATATAGGAACGATATAGGAACGGGCGGAGCAGGTGGCTCCCAGGTGTACCGGATTCCCCATCGCGCGCCGCACAGCCGAAGCCCGTGGCGGCGCAGACGCCGACACCGAAAACTTTGGCGACCGTGCACACAATAAATCGGCACGAACGGCGTTAGAGGTGCATCAAACAATAACGAAAGGAAAACCGATATGAATCCACGTATATCCGAATCCATCCAGCAGAGCATCGCCGCCAAGCAGGCCATTGCAGCCGACAACGATTTCCTGTGCCGCATCGAAAAGGCAGCAGAAATGATTATCCAGTCGCTCCGCGGCGGCGGCAAAATCCACTTCTGCGGCAACGGCGGCAGCGCAGCCGACGCCCAGCACCTGGCCGCCGAACTGAGCGGACGTTTCTACTACGACCGTCCGCCGCTCAACGCCGAGGCCCTGCACTGCAACACGTCGTACCTGACGGCCGTCGGCAACGACTATGGCTACGAGCACATCTTCGCCCGCCTGCTGCGCGGAACGGCCAAGAAAGGCGACGTGCTGGTGGGCATTAGCACTTCGGGCAACTCGAAAAACATCCTCTGCGCCTACGACGTCTGCAAAGAGCTGGGCGTCAACATCATTTCGATGACTGGCGCCACCGGCGGCAAGATGAAGGATCTGTCAGACCTGCTGCTCAACGTGCCGTCGACCGACACCCCCCGCATCCAGGAAAGCCACATAATGATTGGCCACATCATCTGCGAACTGGTGGAAAGTGCAATGTTTCCGCGTTAAAATGCCAGGGAGTTAAAGGAAGTTAAAGGAAGTTAAGGGAAGTTAGAGGGAAGTTAGAGGGAAGTTAAGGGGAGTTAAGGGACAATACATTTTTAATGGGTTAGTGGTTGATGCGTCAGCCAGTTCTCACATCTCACATCTCACATCTCCGTTCTCTAATATTGATTACCTATGGAATGCATCATCCTTGCCGGCGGATTCGGCACAAGACTTAGAAGCGTCGTCAGCGACGTCCCCAAACCTATGGCACCCATTGGCGACAGGCCCTTCCTGGAGCTGCTGATGGACTACCTGATAGGCTACGGTTTCGACCATATTGTCCTCTCGACAGGCTATATGCACGAAAAAATCGAGGAGCATTTCGGTGAAAGCTACCGCGGTGTTCCGTTGTCGTATGCCGTTGAGCACAAACCACTTGGCACGGGCGGCGGAATGCGCAACGCGTTGAAATGCTGCCGCGAGGAGGAAATCGTGGTCCTGAACGGCGACACCCTTTTCAAGGTCGACTACGACGACCTGCGGCGGTTCTACCACTCGCACCCCACACGGCTGGCGCTGGTGCTTCGCCAGGTGGACGACACCTCGCGCTACGGCTCTGTCACCACCGATTGCTGCGACCGCGTGAGCCTTTTTGCCGAAAAGGAAGCGTCGCACGGATTCGGCACCATCAACGGCGGCATTTATATGATGCACCGCAGCCTGCTGGAAGAACAGCCCGACGGCAAAGCCTTTTCGTTCGAAAAGGACATAATGCAAGCACTTTATATCAAAGAACCCTTTTTCGCCTATACCTCAGGAGCTTACTTTATCGACATCGGCGTCCCAGAGGATTATATGAAGCTAGTGAACAGTGAGTTGTGAATGGTGAATAGTGACACGAACAGTAATTTAACCTTTAAACTTTAACCTTTAAACTTTAACCTTTAACCTTTAAACTATAACCTTTACCCTTTCACTCCGCAATTGACCGCCACCATCGTCGAGGGGTCGAGCAATTGCGATGCAAGTTCCTGCAAACGCTGGGCAGTGACGCCACCGGGTTCAAGCACAGACATATAGTTGTCCGTAAAGCGCTCATCCACGCCCGTCGTCATCATTTGGCAGAAACGCTCGCTGCGTTCAAAAACGCCATCAACGCTTCGCATAAAATCACCCAGCACACACATCCGCACCAGTTCCAGTTCGTCGACAGGAAGGAGCTCGTTACGAAGCCGTTGCAATTCGCGGTTGATTTCCTGCAATGCAGGCTCCGCCTTGTCGGCAGCCACATCGGAGACAATGAAGAATGATATCGTTCCGCGGCTGATTTGCGTCATTGCATTGATGCCATAGGTATAGCCCTTCTCCTCGCGAATATTCGACATCAGCCGCGAGCCGAAATAGCCGCCCAAAGCGGTAGAAAGCACCATAAACTCAGCATATTGCCTATCGTCCCACCGCATCGGCAGCAGTCGTCCCACGCGCAAGGTGTTCTGAACGGCATTCTCAAGCCTAACATCGTAACGCCCAGGCGATTGAGGCTCAGGAACGGGCAACGCCAAACGTTCGACTGGCACAACAGCATCGGCGCCAAAGACATTGTCGAAAAGGTCGAGAAGCGACGCCGACACAGCACCGCCGAGCACTATGTCCATCCTGGATGGCGTCAGGAACCGGCGATGGAAACTGCGCACATCGTCGGCCGTAAGTGCATCAAGATCAGCAGGCAACGCATAGCGAGCCTGAGGATGGTCCTTGCCATAGATGCATTCGCACCACTGCTTGCGAGCCACATACGACGTGCGCTGGAAATTGGCCATCAGCTGCTGACGCCGCTTGGCGATAAAAACCTCAAACTCAGCTTCGGGATAAACAGCCTCAGCGAATATCTCGTGCAGCAAAGGCAACAACCGGTCGGCATAGCGAGGCATCGAATAGACGGTGAGGGTCGACGAAACCTCGTCGTTGGTTTTTTCGACTATAATGCCGCGAAAATCAAAGAACTCCGCGATGTCGCGCGACGAATGCGCCGACGTGCCTTCGGTGACAAGGTTGATAGCCGACGCCGCCTGGAACGCTTTGTCCTGCAATGCCGTACCCGCCTCGAAGACAAAATCCATTTTGACAAGTTCCATACCTTCGTCGACAAAATAGTTGATAATCTTCCCATTCCGCATCGCAAAACGCTGCGGCACAAGCGGCTGGCGATCGATATCGCCGGGACGAAGGTGGTCGTTAACAGGATTGGCAGTCGATATCATTGTTCAGTGAGTTTCTTTGTTTCTAAAGCCGGCACAAGCGCCGGCAAATCAATTATTTTACAATAGGATAAATCAAAAAGTGACGGTAAGCTTGAGGTTAAATTGGCGAGCGGTGAGGTAGTTCGGCACCGGATAGTAGACATTGTTGTAGTCGGCCACCCAAGTGTAGGCAACCACATTCTTGTAGTCGAACAGGTTGAACACCTCGACCGACACTAGAATATCATCCACCAGCCGCATCAGTTTGCTGTCCTTGATGCGCTGAAAACGCGAAAGTTGGATGGTGTTGCCCCAGTCGACGCGAAAATAGGGCGGATAGGTGTCGCCCTTGGTGAAAAGCCGCTGGCCCGGGAAATTGTATGGCAAGCCACTACCGACTATGAAATTCAGCGACATACGCCAGAATGTGATAGACGGGACATAGTCTTGCAGGAAGAGTTTGAAACTGATGCGCTGGTCGGTGGGTCGCGACATCCAACCGTACTGGTCGCCGGCGATGTCCTGACGTGCCGACATCAGCGACAACGAGGCCCACGACTCAAGCCCATCGACTATCTCGCCACTGATGCGCATTGACAACCCAGCGGCATAACCGCGCGCCTCGTTGTCGGCATCGTAGCGTATGCGCAGATTGTCGATACGATAGGTAATAAGATCGTCTATGTATTTATAATACAAGTCAGTAGTAAGCTTGAAAGGCTTGTCGTTGATATGGAAGTTCCAGTCGGTAGTGCCCATCACCTGATAGGAGCGTTGCGGCTCGATGCTATGGTTGAGGGTGCCATCGTCGAAACGGTATTCGCGATAGAAAGGAGCCTGCGTGTACACGCCAGCCGCAAGGCGGAAAAGGATATCGTGTTCCCATTTGGGCTTGTAGTTCAAGCTGATGCGAGGCGAAAGGAACAGCCGCTGATTGTGTGGCGACACGACATCGAACGTGTTTGTCGTAGCATAATTAGAGGCATTGCCCGTCGCATTGTCGTTGGCGAAATTGATGTCGTAGGCGCCAAGTCGCAGTCCGGCCACAAGCGATATCAGGTCGCCCCGGTCGGTATAGAGATCGACATTGCGTTGCAAAAACGCCGACAGCCGCATTGTCGAAACTGTATGATTGGCACGACAAAACAGCTGCAATATAGGCACTTGCGGCAGGTTCGTCGAATCGCCTGGGGTCGGTATCACCGTCGGCATAGCATAGCCGGCCGAGTCGACCCATTTCCATTCGCGCATACGGTCGCGCACCTGCTCATACTGCAGCTTCAAGCCCCAGTTCCAGTTGCCCATACGAGCATAGTGCGTACCTCGCACTTCGGAAGAGTATATGTTCGTTGTCAAATAGTTGCGTGCGTGTTCAAGGAACGAGCCGATACCCCTGTCGAAGCGTTGCGCCTCGCCGTTTTCGTCCACGCTGCCCATATTGAGTTCATAGAGCATAAACTGGCTGAGGATATCATATTTTTCAGCTTCGCGATTGGTCTGGAACGAGTTGGTCCAACGCAAGCGGAAATCGTCGCTGGGATGCCAGTCGGCCGTAACGGCAGCCAAACCAGTGCGATAGCTGTCGCTTTCCTGTCCCTCGTAGAAGACTTCGAACTGCATCACCTCCTGCCATCCGCCGAACGTGGTGGTCTGGCTTTCGGGAATGAGGCCATAGATATTGCGCGACGCGATGGCAAAGAGATGCAAATCAAGCACATCGCTGGCACGATAAGAGACAAGGGCCTGCAGATCGGTATAGGAGGTCGTATAGTTTCCCTTTGTATCCAACGAACTGAAAATATAGCGGTTGGAATGCTGTCTGAATCCAAGCGAATAGGCCCATCGCCGTCCCGCCGTCCCGCGGAGCGAAAGCGACGCGCCCAAAAACGAAGCCGACACCTGTCCGTTGGTGTTGCGGAAGAAGGATGCCGAAGTGTCGCCATCGGCATAGGGCAGTCCGTACTTAATGTCGAGCACCGACGCCATTCGGTCGCCATAGGTGGCATCGAATCCGCCGGGCGAAAACATAATGTTGTCGACCATATCGGGATTGATGATCGAAGTACCCTCCTGCTGGCCGTTGCGCACCAGCAGCGGACGGTATATCTCTACGTGGTTGATATAGACAAGGTTTTCGTCGAACGAGCCTCCGCGCACCGAATATTGCGACGACATCTCGTTGTTCGAGCTGACATCGGGCAGCGTCTTGAGCAGCGACTCCACGCCAGCCTGCGGGCCCACGTTGTTTTCCACCTGCTCCATCCTGATGCTCGTAAAAGTACTGGTCCGCGTGCGTTCGTCGGTCACCGTGACCGGACCCAGCTGCGTCGACTGGCGTCGCAGGACAAAATCCATCACCGTGCTTCCGGCCGGCAAAACCACAACGGTGTCGATCACAGCATAGCCCGTCAGGCGAACGCTGAGAGCGACAGCACTGTCGGAAGGCAGCTGCAGCTGGTAGTGGCCGCGCTCGTCGGTGACATTGCCGCGCACTGGATCGAGGCTGACGGCAGCGACAGCGGCATACTGGAGCGGCGCTCCCTCGCCATCGGCAACACGTCCCCGCACACTGGCAACGCCCTGTGCATCAACCACAAAAGGCATCAGCGCGAGAAGCAACGCAATACAACAATATCTATGGAGCATTCCATTTTTCATTGCACGATTAACGAAAAGCACAAATCTTTATTGTAAAGAATACAATAAAAATAAACCACCTCCGTTATAAGGCAAATCTATATCAGATATGAAACCACTTTTTCTCTTGCTGCTCACACTGATGGCGATGACCGCAACGGCACAAGATTTGTCGCTTACGTTCACTTCGGTGACCGATGCGAAGTTTTTTGTCTATGTCAACGGGCATCTCTACAACGAGCGCTCGTCGGGAATGGTCACTGTCAACGGCTTGGAAGACAAAGACTACCATATCCGCATCGTCATCGACGACCCTTTCGAGGTGGCCGTGACGCGCACCATCAAGCCCGACCCCAAGCACAGCGAATACACAGTACAGTTCAACGCTGTCCGCGAACGCGTTTACCTTAAACCGGCAGCAACGCCATCGCGGCGCCAAGAGGAAAACAACCTGTGGATGCCGCAAGAAAACAACCAACCGGAACAACAACAAGCCGACCAACCCAAGCCCAGACCACGCACCACGGTAAGGCGCAACAACGAAAGCGACACCGCCACAAACAGAATCCTCAACCACCTCCGCACCATCACAATTGAAGAAAAATAAAAAAAATACATCACTTATGAAACTACGTATCATAGCACTGGCATTGCTCTGCCTGAGTTTTGCCGCCAACGCACAGAACAGAATTGACAACCAAGGCCGCCGTCAGGGACACTGGATCAAGACCGACAAGGACGGCAGCCGCATCTTCGAAGGCGACTTCGTCGACGGCAAGGAAACTGGCGTATTCAACTACTACTACAGCGACGGGACACTGAAAATACGCAACACCTTCACCACTCCGGGACGCTACTGCAAGCACGAAGCCTACGACCAGAAAGGCCACCTGCTGGCCACCGGATTCTACGACCAGAAAAACCGCGACGGCGAATGGCGCTTCTTCAGCGAAGACGGCCGGCTGGTCAAAATAGCCTCCTACAAGATGGGCATCAAGCAAGGCGCACACATAATCTTCGACAAAAAGGGCGACACCGTCGAAGTGGCCAACTGGCAAGACAACCGCCGCCACGGACGCTGGTGGAAACGCATAGGCGAAAAAGGGCACATCACCGGACACTACGAAAACGGCCTGATGCAGGGACGCCTGACAGAATACGACGGCCAAGGCCGCCTGGTTCGCGACGGCCAGTACAAGGACGGCGTCAAAAACGGCCCGTACCGCTACTACGAAAACGGCAACCGCACCGTCGACGAAAGCTGGCAGGACGGCACCCTGGCCGACCGCAAAATACTGATCCACACCACAGCTGGCGAAGAATGGCAGTCCATTTTCGGCATAGCCTACTTCCTGCCAAAGGGCAAGAGCGGCACGCTGATCTACCTCAACGACGGCAGCAAGAAAAGCTGCACCGACCCCATCGACATAATCAATGAACGTGTGGGCCACGAGACCTTCGTCATCATCGACCGCAAATCGCGCGTGATGGCCAACATCGGCACCATCATAGGCATCAACAAGGACAGCGACGGACGCGAAATTCTCGACCTCGAGCCCAAACCGCCGTTCACAATCTTCCCCGACGATGAATGCATCAAGCTGGTACGCTCACTGAAACGCATCGACGAGCTGGATGAATAGCCGCGAACATAAAAAAAACCAGGACGATACCACATCGTCCTGATTCACATTAAACACTATTACAAAATCCAAATTATTACGAAAGCCTATTCTATTTCGTGAATTCTTCGTTTGAATTCGGATGCAAAAATACATACTTTTTTAATACTACCAAAATTTTTTTTACAAAAATAAACTCGACGCCCCATAAACAAAACTATATCAGAAAAATATTACTAAAAATTTTTTTTGATTTCATACCGAATATGCAGAAAAAACACACCTTTTGAGAAACAGAAAAACAGAAAACTTTAAATTTTTGTACCCAAAAACAGACCATTCCGCCAACAATACTCAGACCAACATACAATGACCATTGCCGCACACACTCTTGGCTGCAAACTCAACTTTGCCGAAACTTCCGACATCATCCGCAAATTCACCTTTGCCGGATGGCAGCAGACCGACTTCGACCAGCCTGCCGACCTCTACGTCATCAACACCTGCACCGTGACAGCCATAGCCGAAAAGAAATGCCGCAACGCCATACGTCAGGCCATCGCCAAAAACCCCGACGCCATTGTGGCCGTCATCGGATGCTTTGCACAAAACGCCTACGACGAGATAGCTCGCATTGACGGTGTCGACATCATCCTCGGCAACGACCGCAAGCACAACCTGTTGCACTACGTCGACGAATTCCTCCGCAACCGCAACGCCGCCATTCGCAAACCCGAGTCCAAAGAACAAAAATACGATTTCCACCTAGCCTTCTCGCACGCAGACCGCACACGCACCTTCTTCAAAGTGCAGGACGGATGCGACTACTTCTGCACCTATTGCGCCATCCCCTTCGCCCGCGGCCGCTCGCGCAGCGCCACAGTGGCCGAGACCGTCGACGCCGCCCGCCAGATTGCCGCCTACGGAGCCAAAGAGGTGGTCCTCACCGGAGTCAACACTGGCACCTTCGGACAAGGCAACGGCGAAACATTCTTCGACCTCATCAAAGCCCTCGACAACATCGAAGGCATTGAGCGCTACCGCATTTCGAGCATCGAGCCCAACTTGCTGACCGACGACATCATACATTTCGTGGCCCAATCGCGCGCCTTCCTGCCCCACTTCCACATACCCCTTCAGGCCGGCAGCGACAAGGTGCTCCACCTTATGCACCGACGCTACAATACCGAATTCTACGCCAACCTGTTGCAAAAAATCAAACAGATTATGCCCGACGCCTGCATAGCTGCCGACATAATGGTCGGCTTCAACGGCGAAGACGACACCACCTTCGAGCAGACACTGCAATACGTCGACAGCCTGCCCATATCCTACCTCCACGTATTCACCTTCAGCGAACGGCCCAACACCGCCGCCCTACGCCTCGAAGAGCGCATCCCCGTGCATCACCGCCGCGAACACAGCCGGCAGATGCAAGAACTTTCCGACAGGAAAAAAAGCCTCTTCTATCGCCAACAGCAAGGACGCACACGCCCCGTGCTGTGGGAAAGCGACATCAAAAACGGGATGATGTACGGATTCACCGACAACTACATACGCGTGCGGCGCAGCGCCGAACAAGCCGCCAGTCTGGTCAACACCATAACCCTATTCCGCCTCGACAACCTCATCGAAAGCGAAGAAGTGTTCGAACAAGCCTAGAACAAAACTGTTTGCATATTGTTAAAAACTTAGCGCGCACACACACCTTCACATAATAAAATAATTCGTATTTTTGCACTTTATTTTAAATTCATTATATATAATTATCATCTTAAAACACAAAAAATTATGAGTGGACTGTTTGGAGTAGTCACCAAAAATCCCTGCGCTACCGACCTTTTTTACGGTACCGACTATCATTCACATCTGGGCACACGCCGCGCCGGCATCAGCACCGTCGACAACGGAGTTATGCACCTTAACATTCACAACATCCAAAACTCGTATTTCCGCACCAAGTTCTCCGGCGACCTGCACGAAATGCTTGGCAATATGGGCATTGGAGTCATCAGCGACACCGACCCGCAACCCATCGTCGTCAACTCGCACCTGGGCCGTTTCGCCGTATGCACCGTAAGCAAAATCAACAACGTCAGCGAACTCGAACAGCTTTGCCTGAGCCAGCACCAGCAGTTCACCGAACTCAGTATGGGCGGCACCAACCCCACCGAGCTGGTGGCGCTGCTCATAACACAAGGCAAAGACTTCGCCGACGGCATCAAAAACGTCTATCGCCACGTCAAAGGCAGCGTGTCGATGCTCATCCTCACCGAAAACGGCATCATTGCCGCACGCGACTACCTGGGACGCACGCCCCTCGTCATCGGCCGCCGCGGCACCGACTATGCCGTAGCTTCGGAAAGCCACACCTACATAAACCTTGGTTTTCAAACCGTCCGCTTCGTGGCGCCGGGCGAAGCCGTGATGATTTCGCACGACGGACTGTCACAGCTCATCGAACCTTCGGGCAAGATGCAGATATGCTCTTTCCTGTGGATCTACTACGGCTATCCCGTGGCACAATACGAAGACATCAACGCCGAAGAGGTACGCTACCAGCTCGGAATGGCGATGGGACGCAACGACGACGTCGACGCCGACTTCGTCTCGGCCATCCCCGACTCGGGCATCGGTATGGCCCTCGGCTATTCGGCCGGCAAAGGCATACCCTACAAGCGCGGCATACTGAAATACACCCCCACCTGGTCGCGCAGCTTTATGCCCGTCAATCAGGAATCGCGCAACCTGGTGGCCAAAATGAAACTCATCCCCAGCCGCAAAGTGTTGGAAGGCAAAGACGTAGTCTTCTGCGACGACTCCATCGTCCGCGGTACCCAGCTCCGCGACCAGGTCAAGATGCTCTACGAATCAGGCGTCAAGCACATCCACATCCGCATCAGCTGCCCGCCGCTGATCCACGGATGCACCTTCCTCAACTTCTCGGCATCGAAAACCGATATGGAACTCATTGCACGCCGCTGCATCGAAGAGTTGGAAGGCGGCGAGATTCGCAACCTCGAAGCCTATCGCGACAACACCACGAAGGAATACGCCACGATGGTCGAAAAAATACGCCAGCACGTAGGTGTCGACACCCTCAAATTCAACGACCTGCAAACCGTGTGCGACGCCATCGGACTGCCCAAGCACCAAGTCTGCACGCATTGCTTCGACGGTTCCAGCTACGACATCGGCCAGCCCGACCTCAACCAGCTGACAATGGAAATGTAACACAGCATCTCCTACCAACACCACAAACAAAAAAACATTCAGCAACCGACAACAACAGTGCTTCGCAGAACAATCATAACATTGGTTTTGACACTCTTTGCCGCCTCCGTCTGGGGGCAGGACTATCCCGGAGCGGGCGGCAAAGACACGTCGCTGGTCCTCCTCCGTGCCGCCGACCTCTGCCCCAGCTATCAGGTCGACAGCCGCATAGTGGGCAACAACACCCTCCTGCAGCAGATAATGGACAGCGTGCAAAGAGTGCAGCCCAACGCCTATCCCCTGATGGCGCAATGGTGCCGCCAACAGAACCTGCGCATAAACAGAATGATACGCAGCCTGACCAACGACTACGAAAGCAGTCAGGGCGTCATCTGGATGGACTCGATGCACTGCATCACCGATGCCGACGAATACCTGGCCAAACTCAAAAGCACGGCGGAAACCCTCGAAACAGAGTCCGAACGCTACAATGCCCTTGAGCAACAGCGCCTTGATGCCGAACGCAAAGCCGCCGAAGAACGCGCACGCGTCGAAGCCGCCCGCCTGCAACGCGAAAAAGACCTTCGGCTGGCCACAACGAAGGACACCATCCGCGCTATGCACAAAAACATCACCGACATCTGCGACGCCAAAGGCATCACCGACAAGGCCCGCATCAAGGAACTCAAAGACATCTTCTACGCCTACCTCGCCGTCTACAACCGCTACGACCTTACCGACAACAACACCACCGACAGCCACTTCAGCCAGCTGGCCGAGCTGCAGCAGTTCCAGAACGAACTGATCGACAGCGTACTGGGAACAAACTCCTACACCAGCCGCATCGAATCGTTCAAAAACACGCTCCATCTGCGCTCAGGCAAAACGCACAACGACGTCAACAAATCGTACCAACGCGTCTTCAAGAAAGTACAGATACCCATCAACTTCAAATCCATAGCCGAATACAACAGCTATGTCGCTCAGCTGCGCGAAGTTATGGCCGTCCAGCAAAGCTACCTCACCGTCATCGGCCTGCGCGACACCATCAGCCAAAACAGCAACCTGCTGCAGCAGATGTGTGCCAAAAAACACAAGGACATCTTCGCCTCCTACAAGGAAATCCTCGAAGAAGTCAACCAGATACCAGCCTACACTACCCTCGACGAAAGCCAGAAATTCATCGCCAAACTCAACGAGTTCATAAACACACAGTATGAATTCCAGGCCGCCATCAGCCGCATCGACATCATCGAGGCGCGCGGCGACTCCATCACCGCCATTTGCCACAAAGCCATCGGCGATGTCGCCACAGCCTACCGCGAGCTTGTCGCCTCGATCGACTTCGTGCCCCGCTTCATCAACCAGGCCAGCGCCGACCACTTCAACACCAAGCTCGACGAATTCGAGCAGCTGCAACGCAGCTACGTCAACGTCATCGGCATCCGCAACACCATCGATGCCGGCACGCAGGCCATCACCGGCAACAAGAACGCACCCCGCGGCCTCGTCCCGGGCTATCGCCAGATGATGAAATACACCGACTTCACGCCGCATTTCATCAACCAAAAAGGAGCCGACGACTTCGTCAAAGTGCTGCTCCACTTTGTCGACATACAGCAGAAATTCGTCCGCATCGTCAACAATAACAACAACATAGAAGCCAACAGCAAACAGCTGCGCATCGCCTTCAAAGAGTATTCCAACATCTACAAAGCCTACGAACGCCTGCTGAAAACCTACGACCACGAGCTCAGCATCATCAGCGAGGCCGACCTCAACAGCTACCTGAAACACCAGGACGACATACTGGCAATGCAGGAACGCTTCACAAGCCTAGCGGGCTCGCTCGACAAAGAAGACTACAACAACCGCCTCAAGAAGGTCAAAGAACCCGACAAAATCAAGCTCATTATGGCCGTAAAATGAATCACACCAACACACCTCACAACCCGCCAAACAGCCGTAAATGCTAAAAAAATTAACAATAAAGTTTAAAAAATAAAAAAAAATTATGTATCTTTGCATTCAGATACATCCTTCAAAAAGAAATCAACAAAAAGCACAAAAAAATATAAATCAGAATTATAAACAATTTTTATTAATCAATTAAAACAGTTTTTTCTATGAAGAAATTAATCTTAGCTATCGCTGCAGTTTTCGTCCTCTCGATGACTGCTAACGCACAGAACAACCTCGGTGTCCGCATTGGCGGCGGCCAGGGTTACAACGCTGAACTCTCCTGGCAGCACGGCCTCGGCGCCAACCGCCTCGAGCTCGACCTCGGCTACCACGCTGGCGACAACCTCACCGCTTTCGACCTCACTGGTATCTATCAGTGGACTGGCGACTTCGCAAGCCTCGGCTTCGGTACCTTCGGCTGGTTTGCCGGTGTTGGTGCCCACCTCGGCTATTGGAACTATGACATTACCGACGACAGCGAAATCGCTCTCGCACTCGCTGGCCAGGCTGGTTTGGAACTGAAATTCAACATCCCCATCCAGCTGACCCTCGACATCCGTCCGCGCGTCTACTTCCTCCCCGAAGTTGACTTCCACTGGGGTGACATCGCCCTCGGTATCCGCTACTGCTTCTAATCATCAACAGCATAGCATAGAAAAAGCGGAGCGCAACTTTGCGCTCCGCTTTTTTTTTAGAAGCAGTTCAAAATTAAGACAGAAATCATATCTGCCAGACATTTATTCAAGTTTTATAGCGTTGAAAAATGTTCTGATGGTGCAACACACAAAGTCTGTCTCTTTGCTACTTGGGTTTTAGAGTGCGACACACCCCGTCCTTCGGGCACCCCTCTCCAAGAGGGGATGGCTACGCAGTACATTTCTATGCATATTGTTATATTAAACGACTTGGTATCCAGATTGCTACCGCGCCGTCCCCTCTCGGAGAGGGGAGAAGGAACTGCCTGTGGCCGTTCCGATAGCGAAGCGGTGAACAAAAGGGCGGGGTGTGTCGCAC
>JAFWYO010000176.1 GCA_017517715.1 Bacteroidales bacterium | reverse complement strand
TCCCCCGTCGTCCTCCGCCCGGCCTCTCGCCAGCCCCTCGTCGCCCTCCGCCCGGCCCCGTCTAAATTATGCCTAATCAGCGCCTAATCAATGCCTAATATCTGCCTAATATCTGCCTAATTAACGCCTAATTAGTGCCTAATCTTCGCCTAATTTCCGCCAACCCCCCGCCAACCACATTTACCCTTTCCTTTTGCGAGTGTTATTACCCAATTTTAACACTTTAATTCCTTTTCAATCAGAAATCTACTTTATTTTACCTCTCTAAATGTTAAATTTTAACAAAATTCGTTAAAATCTCTTAAATTTAACATAATTTTAACGATTTGCCAACTTGTTGATTTCCAACCACACGAGGGGTACCAAAGTTCAATCAAACTCTTACCAAATTCCTACCAAAGTTTTGTTAAATTTTACCTCAGTAGAGTTTAATAAAAATTTGGTAGGAATTTTGTCAGAATGGGGTGCAGTTCGTGTGTCGGGTAAATGGTTTGGACGTTTATGTTTTTGGGGCGCAAAAAAAACGCCAGCAGGATGAAGTCCGGGGACTTCGATTCTGCTGGCGTGCAGTGGGTTGCGCGTTGTTGCGCGCTTGTCGTGAGTGTGTTAGTTGCGGCGTGGCTGCCGGCGCGACCTTTAGTTCATCAGGCGGCTTTCGCCCCATTGGTACTGCGGATAGGCCTTGCGGAGGTCTTTGGCGGAGCCTTCAACGCCACTGCCACCGCTGGTGGCGAAGACGTTGAGCACCTTGCCGCTCAGGTCGTGGGCTTCGATGAAGGTATTGATGATTGTCGGGGCAGTGTACCACCACACGGGGAAGCCGATCCAGATGGTGTCGTAGTCGGCGATGTTGGCGCAGGTGCCTTTGATGGCGGGACGCGAGCTGCGGTCTTTCATCTCGATTGTCGAGCGCGATTGCTTGTCGCGCCAGTCGAGGTCGGCGGCGGTGTAGGCCACCTCGGGGGCAATCTCGAAGAGGTCGGCGTTTTTCTCTTTGGCCAGCTGCTGGGCGGCGGCCTTTGTGGTTCCGGTGGCCGAGAAGTAGGCCACAAGTGTTTTGCTCATATTCTTTCCTTTCTGTTGGTTGTTTTCGTTTCCGTTTTTGTTTTGTGCGCAGGCTGTGAATATCAGGCAGCAAGCGGCGAGAAGCAATGTGATGCGTTTCATTGTTCGTTATTGATTATCTGATTGATACGAGTATTTTTGTTTTCGTTTTTGCAACTGCAAAAATACGAAGAATAGTGCAATTGTCGGCCGACAAAGTTCGGTTTGTGGTTCACTTTTTGCCGCCGAAAAACAATTACAATAAAATGTGCAATAATCTTGCCGGGCCGTCGTTAAAAGGCGGGAAAAATGATGAAATGATATGAATATCCAGGCTTTTTTTGAGTCTTTCCTGATGGTAATCAACGAGATGAGCCCTTACCTGCTGCTGGGTTTCCTCATCGCGGGGGTGCTGCATATTTTTGTGCCTCGCGATTTTTATGTCCGTTACCTGTCAAAGGACAACAAGTTTTCGGTCCTGTGGGCGGCGCTGCTGGGAATTCCGCTGCCGCTGTGCTCGTGCGGCGTCATTCCGACGGCCATCGGCCTGAAGAACGAGCGCGCCTCGAATGGCGCGGTGGCTTCGTTCCTGATTGCCACTCCGCAAACGGGCATCGACTCCATCCTGGCCACGTTCTCCATTATGGGGCTGGGTTTTGCCATCGTGCGTCCGGTGGCGGCCTTGGTTACGGGCATCTGCGGCGGCCTGCTGGTCAACCGGCTTGTGCCCGACGGCGACGCTGCGGGCGTTGCTTGTGGCTCGTGTCGCGTCGAGACGGGCAGCCGCCTGTGGCGTGTGCTCAAGTACGCCTATTTCGATATGATTCAGGATATTGGACTGCGACTTATCATCGGTTTGCTGCTGGCCGCGCTTATCAATGTGGCGGTGCCCGACGAGTTTTTCCTCGCCTTCGGCAACAAGCCCTTGCTGCAAATGCTTGTCATACTGGTTGTTGCCGTGCCTATGTACATTTGCTCGACGGGCAGCATACCGGTGGCGGCCGCGCTGATGATGAAGGGTCTTTCGCCCGGAGCGGCGCTGGTGATGCTTGTGGCTGGTCCGGCGGTCAATCTGGCCTCGATTCTCGTGGTGCGCAAGTCGCTCGGCAGCCGCTTCACGCTTGTCTATATCCTCACTATCGTTGTGTTTTCGGTCCTCTTTGGACTGCTCATCAACGCGCTCGGCATCGGTGCCGAACTGGTCGTGCCCGCTGCCGGCGCCGACTGCTGCGGTATGCCGGTGCATCGCCCGGGCGTTTTCCGCACCGTTTGTTCTGCACTTTTACTATTGTTCATCTTAATAGCACTCACTATGAAATTCTTAAGTCGTTTCAAAAAACAGGAAGCTGTGGAAGGCACAGCCGTCTACACCGTCGAGGGAATGCACTGCAACCATTGCAAGGCCGCCGTCGAGAAGGCTGTTGGAAGCCTTAAAGGTGTCTCCTCCGCCGAGGTCAACCTCGGAGCCAAAACCGTCACCGTCACCGGCACAGCCGATGCCGACGCCGTCCGCAAAGCGGTGGAACAGGCTGGTTTTGAGTTTAAAGGCTGAGCGGTTAACAGGTTCGGAACAAGCGTCTTGCAGGTTGCTGCCAGCAGGGACCTGTGACGCAGGACAGTATTCACGTCTGATGGTTGTCCGTCAGACGTTGTCTTTTTTCTTCAATATTTCTTCAAGGCGTGGGCGGAAGCCGTCGCCCCAGGCGCGGAGCTGCTCGATGATGGGGATGAGGCTGCGCCCGAGGTCGGTGAGCGCATATTCGGTGTGTTTCACCACGGGGTCGACCACCGTGCGCTGCACCACAAAGTTTCAGTACATCAGCCTCTTGTGCCCCTCGTCCGCGAGCCCGCCCTCATCTGCCGCTGGCAGCAGGGCGACACCCGCCCCTCGCTTTGCATCAGCTGCAACAACTGCTACCGCACCGCAGGCCACCAATGCGTGTTCAACACGAATGGCCGTTAATTGTTCGTTAATTAAAAGAGTGCTGTCGGCAAAGCCGACAGTTCCCAATGGGACAATTATACTAGTATTTAATCAAATAATTCCGCAGGGTTAATCTTAAACTGAAGGTCTTTGGCAGTTTCTCGGCCACCATCCCCTCCTTTTCTTTGCATTGTAATTCGTCCTATTCGAAAATTGCCACGTCCTGTTATTTCTACATCCCCGTTGCCAAAGAAATTAAGGCAGTAGTTCATTGGTTTCAAAACCCATCGGGCGTTAAACATTACTTTTTGTGCGACGAGCATCCATTCCGCAGCAAATTCTCCGCGACCTTTCAGAATATCCGAAACAATAAGAATCTTGTTTTGTCGTATCCAATCTAAGACCAATTTTTGTTCTGATATAGAAAACTCGTCGGCAAACATTCGTCGAGGGTCTTTTGGATAAGGGATGGTCGGCTCGTCCTCTCCGGTATAGCGTTTTAAAATAGACCGGACATTGGCAGGCATACCCCATAGGTCGGCATATCTGTCCACACGACGTCTTTCTATCTGGTTGAATCCATTCTCATTACTCACAAGTTTCACCTGTAGATTTCGAATGTCAATGGCTTTCTTGAGATAGATTGTAACCTGTACCTGAACATCTGTTTTATAATGTCCTGATAACACTACTGCTTCCACGTGCTCAATGTCTTTTAGGTCATAGTTCATTATATGGAGCCACTTCTGCGCTTCTTCATCATAGCGCCAGTTATTGAACTTGTTTGCAATTTCCCTTTCGTTCTGAAAACCGTGACGTGCAGTCAAACTGCCAAGTTGTACTGGATTGATTATTGTCGGCATAACGATAAGGTTTTAGATATTTCACCGACAATATATTGAAGCACGTCTATTGTGACGCTGTTGCCAAATTGCTTATAGGCTTGCTGAACGTTGGGGTGTATGACAAAATCATCAGGGAATCCCTGTAATCTGGCACACTCTCGTGGACTTAGTTTCCTGACAAGTCCATTGACATAGTATAGCCCAGTCTTTGCACCTGCACCTCCACCATAGGCACTAAGTGTAATAGCGTGGCCAATAGGATCGTATATACGCTCGCCTTGACCACCTTTATTTACAATGCCAATTTGTATTGGCTTGTTTGGCAAAACGTCGGTATTGGTAGCCTCTTTATAAATATGAATATCTTCTCGGTTGATAATTTTCGCATCTGTGGGATTGTTTTCAAGAAATGTCATCAGCGCCGAGGGCTTATCGACACAAGGGAATATAAATGGATGCCCTTGCAGAACATCATTTCGGAAACAGACCATATATATGCGCTCCCTGTGCTGAGGTATACCGAAGTCTCCACTGTTAAGCACTTTGGAAAACATCGAATATCCGAGTTCTGTCATCGTGCCTTGTACAACTTTGAATGTGCGCCCATTGTCGTGCTGAACAAGATTCTTGACATTCTCCATAAATACCACTTTAGGATTGTGGTGTTTTACTATGCGAGCAATGTCAAAAAACAATGTTCCACGTGTATCATCAAAGCCAAGTTGTTTGCCACTGACAGAGAAAGCTTGACAAGGAAACCCTCCGCATAAAATATCGTGCGGAGGTATTTCTTCGGCAGCAATCTTGGTGATGTCGCCAGACGGCATCATTCCAAAATTTTCAAAATAAGTTTCTTGGGCTGGTCTGTCCCACTCTGATGCATATAGGCATTCTGCCCCATACGATGATAAGGCATAATGGAATCCGCCTATTCCTGCAAATAAATCAATAAAAGAGTAACCTTTCAGGCTCTTTTCTGTTACTTCGATCATTTTGTGATTGATTAGTGCATTGCTATCAATCACAAAATCGGCAAAAAGAAAGGCGTGAGCTTTCGTCGCGTTCAAGGGAAGCCTAGGAAAGAACCCTCGTTATAATGCTGCTCACGCCAAGTGGCGCAGGCTACCAGCATTATAACTAGGTTCACCTTATAAGGCTTGCCTTGAACTATCTTTTCCGATTATCAAAATCAGTTTCCTAGGCTTATTTTGAACGCGAAATGGTAGTCAATGCTATGTTATTATTTTTTTTATGTATATTCTATTTTTTTGTTTTAAATCATTGTTTTTATTGTTTTGGGTTCTAATAATATATCTAATCGCACATTCAAAGTCTTTCAATCTCGTCGGCTGTCAGGCCGGTGAGGTCGGAGATGTCAGCGGGGGCAATGCCCTTTGACTTCATCCGTCGGGCAAGTTTTAAAGCAGGTTCGTCGGCAGCGTCTTCAAAATCGTCGGGGAGTGCTACCCAAGCATTCCAGTCGGTGTCTGCAAGGTAGTGTTCTACTTGCTGCCGCAGTTCGGGTATGCTATTGACGGCAGTGTTGTATAGCTCCTTGTCGTCTATAGTGGCATAATCGTGAACCAACACGTGACGCATACCTTGTACCACCTTCCACGGAGTTGCGGTGTAAGCCTTTTTAAAAGCCTTGCTTAGCATATATGCAGCTTCGCCAACTATTTCCACATTCTTCATCACAGAATAGTATATGCTCTTATCCTCAACAAACGATTCGAAGGAGTGCCCTTCTATGAGCATCGTCACGTTGTTGGAATACTCGATGATGTCTTCCAGCCGTCCTTTATCGCGTGCCCTCTCTCTCATAGATTAGAATTTTATCGCGGTTAGCGGTTTCTGCAGCATAGGGACGAAGTGTGCCATCAACAACAAGGTCAACATCGCGACCGAGCAAATCCTGAAGGTCCATCAGCATTCCGCCGTGAGTGAAAAGTGTAAATGGCTTTTTTGAATAGTCGGGCACAAAAAGGATATCCACGTCGCTCAGCGGCGTCTCTTCGCCGCGGGCGAAGGAGCCAAAAAGCCACGCTTTCAGGACGGGTTGCGTCTTGAAATAGTCGGCTATTATCTTGGTCATCGCTTCGGTGCTCATAGGCTTTTGTCCTCTGTTTTCAATTTGCAAAATTACAACTATTTCCCGATATGGCAAAATTTATTTGCCACCGTCCGGCCTGCTGCGGAATTTGTCGGTAGGGCGGGTGTCGGGGAAATTGCGTATCTTTGCACTCTCGAAAACTAACAAAAACTGATATGGTCAATACTGTTAAAGCAATGTTTGTCAATGGGTCGCCACGCAAACAATGGAATACGGCCAAGATGCTGGAAAGCGCGATGCAGGGTGCCACGGAGGCCGGTGCGGAGTGCGAGATGGTGCACCTCTACGACATCAATTTCCACGGCTGCAAGAGCTGCTTCGCCTGCAAGCTGAAGAACTCGAAAACCAATGGCGTCTGCGCCATCCGCGACGACCTGCGCCCTGTGCTGGAGCGCGCCCGCCAGTGCGACGTGCTGGTGCTGGGCTCGCCGGTCTACTTAAGCTATCCCACGGGCGATTTGCGCTCGTTTATGGAGCGCCTGACCTTCCCCGTCGGCACCTATATGTACGAGAACGGGAAGCATATTACGCTGCGCGACAAGGTGATACCCACGGTAATGATTTTCACGATGAACTGCCCGGAGGACTATATGAAGCAGATTGGCTACCCCACTTTGCTGGAAGAGAACACTAAGGTGATGGCCGACATTTTCGGCTACTCGGAGACGCTCTACGCCTGCAACACCTACCAGTTCAACGACTACTCGCGCTACGACTTCAACCTCTTCAGCGAGGAGGACAAGCGCCGCTACCGCGACGAGCACTTCGCCATCGACCTGCAGAACGCCCGCGACCTGGGTCGCCGTCTGGTGGAAATGGCCAAGAATTAAAGCCAGTTTTTGAGGCTCCAAGCCGGCTTCGGCAGCCACCTGCTCCGCCCGTTCCTATATCGTTCTTATATCGTTCCTATATAAAAATATAAGAACGATATAAGAACGATATAGGAACGATATAGGAACGGGCGGAGCAGGTGGCTGC
>JAFWYO010000175.1 GCA_017517715.1 Bacteroidales bacterium | reverse complement strand
TTTTTCGCAGGCGAGGCGCCTGCGTACCAGATTGCCGTGTCTGTGGTGCGGCGATATTGTTTTCTGTGAAATGTATCATAGGCGAGTTTGAAGTTCCACTACTGTAGGAATGCAGTCGGCGGCATACGAATGGTGCAAAAACCTGTCAATAAAGACAATTTTGCTATTACGACAAAAGTTAGTAATTTTGCAGCGTGAAAAAATCGCAGGTTATAGGACATCTGGCGGCGACGGTGACGTATGTCATCTTTGGACTTAACATCGTGTTCTGCCGCGATATAGCCACCGAAAGTGGGCTGGCTCCCATCACGCTTTTCGCTATGCGGGCGCTGGTGGCGGCGGCGCTGTTTTGGCTGGTTTCGCTGTTCGCTCCGCGCGAAAAGGTGCCGTTTCGCGACCTGATGAAGATTTTCGGCGCCGCCGTTATTGGCATTTTTCTGCCGCAGGTGACGTTCCTCAACGCCATAGCGCAAACCAAGCCGGTTGACCTGTCGATTATTACCACCATAACGCCTATATTGACAATGTTTTCGGCCGCCATCTTCCTGCGCGAACCCATAACGTGGAAGAAGGCCGGCGGCGTGCTGCTCAGCTTTGTGGGCATCGTGTGGATAATACTGCAGAGCAATGCTCACAAGGGTGCTGCCAACCAGGAGACGACGGCGATGGGCATCACCTACACGATACTGAACTGCGCCATCTTTGCTCTCTATCTGGGCACCTGCCGCAAACTTGTGGCCCGCTACTCGGTGGTGACGATGATGAAATGGATGTTTCTCGTTTCGCTGGTGCTGTCGCTGCCGTTCGCGCTGCCTAAGCTGGCGACGAGCGATTTTGCGGTCATAAGCACAACGGTATGGCTCGAGATAGGGTTCCTTATTTTCTTTGCCACCTTCGTGGCCTATTTCCTGCTACCGATGGGGCAGGCCCGCATCCGCCCCACGCTGGTCAGTATGTACGGCTACCTGCAGCCGCTGATAGCCATTGCCGTGGCCATTGCTTCGGGTAGCGACCGCCTGACATTCACAAAGATAGTGGCAGCCCTGCTGGTCTTTGCCGGTGTGTGGATAGTCACAACTAGCAAGGCAGCCGAATTCGATGTGAGAACGGAGAAGTGAGAAGTGAGAACGGAGAACGGAGAACTTTTGCGCGGCAGCCAGTTCTCGCATCTCAGTTCTCACATCTCAGTTCTCACATCTCCGTTCCTCTTGCGCATTCGCTACAAATCGTTAGTGTCTGCTGATAAATCACCAATGTTGGTTATTGTCCGGTCGATGTAGAATCGTGAATTTTGCATTCGGAAACTACAAGAATGCAATGAATAGAACGATTTTTAAATCAACACTATGCACACTTTTTATGTGCGCTCTTGCTGCGTCGGTTTCGGCGCAAAACGACTCTGTGGCGCGCTCGCCGCGCCTAACTATCGGTGGCTATGGCGAGGCTGTGTATAGCCATCATTTCTACAGCGACAATGTGTTCCGCTACCGCAATGCCGACCGCTACAAGGATGCGCCGGGCTATGGCCGCGTGGATATTCCACACGCTGTCATTATGCTTGGCTACGACTTCGGCCGCGGATGGTCGATGGGTACCGAGATTGAGTTTGAACACGGTGGCGTCGAGGCTGCTACCGAGAAGGAGACCGAAGAGACCGGCGAATTCGAACAGGAGATTGAGCGTGGCGGCGAGGTGGCCCTGGAGCAGTTCTGGGTGCAGAAAAGCTTCAACAAGCACCTTAACATCCGCGCTGGACATATCGTGGTGCCTGTCGGTATGACCAACAATGGGCATACGCCCAATATGTTTTTCAGCGTCTATCGTCCTGAAGGCGAGAACACTATTATGCCCTGCACGTGGCACGAGACGGGTCTGAGCCTGTGGGGCCGTGCTGGTAGCTGGCGCTATGAGGCGCAGCTGCTGCCGTCGCTCAACAGCAACTTTTTCAACGACGCCGGCTGGATCCACAACGGCTCGGCGTCGCCGTACGAGTTCCGTCCCGCCAATGGCCTTTCGACGGCGGTGCGTGTGGACTGGACTGGCGTCGAGGGACTTCGCCTCAGTGTAAGCGGCTATGCCGGCAACAGTTTCAACAACGACATAACGACTTCCATCTATAGCGAGACGTCTCAATACCGCGATGCGAAGGGCACCGTCCTGATTGGCGCTTTCGACTTCGCATATCGTAACCATTGGCTGACCCTGCGCGGCAACTTCGACTACGGCCATCTGGGTGACGCGTCGCTCATTTCGACGCGCAACAAGAACCAGACCACGATGAGTGGCAACCCCTATCCGCACACCGCCGTGGGCGAGAGCGCATACGACGCCTCGATCGAAGCGGGCATTAACCTGCTGGCCTGGCGCTATGAGCGTGCCAAGAACCGCAAACTCTATCTTTTTGCCCGTTACGACCGCTACGACAGCTTCGTCCCTGCCGAAGGATGGACCGATGTTGAATGGTGTGAGCGTCAGGTGCTTTCGGCTGGCATCAACTACTGTCCGCTGCCCGAAATCGTCATAAAGGCCGAGGGTGGCATCCGCCTGCTGGCCGACCAGTACAACGACGAGCCTTTCTTCGCTCTGGGTATAACTTGGACGGGATTTTTCAAGCACTAATAGATGTGAGCGGAAAACGGAAAGCGGAAAACGGAAAGCTGGCTACCGCGTCAGCCACTAACGCATTAACGGAAAAATATATCAACAAAAAACATACCTATATGAAACGTAACTATCTTAAACTTGCGATGACAATGGTCGTCGCTGCAACAACTCTCTGTTTTGCTTCGTGCAAAGAAGAGAACACAACAAACAATGCTTCGTCCGACGAGAATGCTGCCACCATTGCAGCGCAGTTCGTCGACCATACCGTGGCTCCAACCTACACGGCTTTGGCTGCCGCCACCGAAGCTCTGGCTGACCAACTGGCCGCCCTCAAAGCCAACCCGACGCAGAGCGGCCTGCAGGCTGCCTGCGACAAATTCCTCGAGGCTCGCGCCTGGTGGGAGAAGAGCGAGGCTTTCCTTTTCGGTGCTGCCGGCGACTATGGTGTCGACCCCCACATCGACAGCTGGCCCCTCGACGAGGACGCCTTCAACACGCTGATGAACAGCCCCGCTATGATTCAGGCTCTTGATGCCGAGGATGGCGACGTCGTTGCTGGCGAGCGCCTGGGCAATGCCCTGCTCGGTTTCCACGGCATTGAGTTTATCCTCTTCCGCAACGGTCAGCCTCGCAATGTCAGCGATATTACTGCCGACCAGTGGATCTATGTGGTTGCCGTTTCGGGCGACCTGCGTAACCGCTGCTACCAGCTCGAAGTGGG
Source organism: Bacteroidales bacterium (assembly GCA_017517715.1). GTDB lineage: Bacteria > Bacteroidota > Bacteroidia > Bacteroidales > P3 > Colimorpha. The sequence goes on along the minus strand of JAFWYO010000175.1, from coordinate 2,773 downwards.
CTGGCTGGGCGACAACGCTCCTGCATCGCACATCGCCAAGCTCGACGACCTCGAGATGGCCTACACTGTGGCCGGTAGCGACAACAGCTATGGCGACAATATGAAGAATGCAGGACAGGCCGGAAGCACCTACTCCAGCCGCACCGCTGCCCTCGTTGCCATCGTGCAAGGCTGTGTCGACATCGCCGACGAGGTGGGAAGCTCGAAGATCTATGCCGCTTGGCACGGCGAAGACATCACCTACATCGAATCGCCCTACAGCTATATGTCGATAGTTGATTTCGAGAACAATATCCGCAGCATCCAGAACGTATGGATGGGTGGCGTAGATGGTCAGCGCGACAACAGCAAATCGCTCCACAACTATGTTGGCGCCATCAATGCCGACCTGGATGCCAAGGTGATGACCAAAATCGACAACGCCCTTGCCAAGATTCAGGCTATGCCAGCCCCCTTTGCCCTGCACTACAGCGACGCACGCAACGGCGAGGCTGTCGAGGCTTGCTCCGAACTGAGCGAAACCCTCGACGAGGTGATCGATGCCCTTAGAGAGAACTGATTAATCCTATTTACTAACTAACACTCAAAACTAATGAAAAAGCAGAAATCATTACTGATCGGAGCCTTGTTGCTTTCGGCTGCGGTCGTCTCCTGCAAGGACGACGAGGTCAAGCCCGACCCCATCGACCCCAACCAGCCCGAATGGGTGCAGGAAGAGACCCTTGCCGGCGGCAAGCTCGGCACCACCTTCAACCAGTCGGCCTCGGCCTACGAGGACCCCACGCCGGCCACCGAACAGGCTGGTATGGCAACGGCGTTCAAATATGGTGAGTTCTTCTTCGAACACACCATCACGCAAAACAACCCGCCCTTCAATGGCTTGGGTCCTGTCTATGTCCGCTCGAGTTGCGAGACCTGCCATCCCGGCTACGGCCACGGCCGTCGTATGGAGCGCTACCGCGCCGACGACTGGGCCAACGGCTACCTGCTGGTGGTCTTCAACGAGCAGACCGGAGCCTACGAGCCCTCGGTGGCCGGTATGCCGCAAACCAAGGCGGTGGCTCCTTTCAAGGCTCCCATTGACGAGGAGAAAATCAACATTGCCTGGCTTAACTACACCGACGAGTGGGGCAACCGCTTCCCCGACGGCGAGACCTACAGCCTGATCTATCCCGAGGTGACCATCCCCGAGGATGCCTTCTATGCGCCCCTGGTCAACAACTACGGCCAGCTGGCTTTCCGCCTCGAAACCACCATCGGCATCTATGGCACTGGCCTTATCGATGCTATCCCAGACGATTCGCTCAAGGCTCAGTATCAGCGCGAATACGATGCCGGTGCCGACCTCAACCCCGCTATGTGGGCTGGCAACGACTGGGCATCCACTGGCTACTACGGCAAGACCAACCACCCCAAGCGCTTTACCTACGCTCTTAGCCGCGGCCCGCTGCAGGATGCTCCCGGCAGCAACGCCATCTGGAACATCACCAACGTCAACCGCAGCAACAAGCGCAGCCACTACCTCAGTCTGACGCCCAGCATCTATGCCGACGCTGCTGCCGCCGACCCCGATGTGCAGGCCAACTTCTACACCTACTTCCCGCAGTGGAACAAGACCGGCGACCCCGCCACCGACATCCGCAACTACCTGCTTTGCGACACATTGCCTGCTGAGATGAGCGACCAGGACTATGTCAATTTTATGGTCTGGCATCGTGGTCTGGCAGTGCCCGCAGCGCGCAACCTCTCCGACAGCGTCGTGCAGCGCGGACGTAAACTGTTCCGCGACTTGGGCTGCGCCACCTGCCATCGCCCAAGCTGGACGACGGGTCCCGACAACTTCACCGACCCCACTGGCTTCTTTGCCGACGGCGACCCGCGCCTGCCGCGCTATCCGTACCAGAAAATCTGGCCCTATAGCGACTTCGTGCAGCATCGCCTCTATATGGTCAACGACATCCGCACCGGCTGGTGCCGCACCACGCCCCTGTGGGGTCGCGGACTGGCGCCCATCTGCAGCGGCCACGCCGACCGTCTGCACGACTGTCGCGCCCGCAACGTCATCGAGGCCATTATGTGGCACGGTGCCGCGCAGAGCGATGCTCGCTGGACTATCGAGAAATTCCGCCAGCTCAGCAAGGCCGACCGCGATGCAGTCGTGAAATTCATCGATGCAATTTAATTTTTACGATAACGAAGACGAAAACTAAATAATCGTTAACATTATGAATATCCGCATTTGGCACAACAAAATTATGAATATCTGCATTTGGCACAACAATGCATCGGAGATGCATAATCTTAATAACCCCAGACAAACGGAGTGCAGTCTGGGGATTGACTACCAGCTCCGTAATGGCGTCTCGGAGAGACGCGACATCCTTCAAATGCCGATTGTGAATAATCCTTTTTAACATTTTGTAGCCCTTCTCGTTTTCGTTTTCGTCTTCGTTTTCGTTAAATATAACCCAATCAACACTGAAAAAATCCAATATTCTTAGCCTGTTTGTTATGGTGCCGCTCGTTGCGGTGCTTGCAGCCGGCACCATCGTCGAAAAATTCCACGACAACGACTATGCCACCACTCACATCTACGGCGCGTGGTGGTTTTATATCCTTCTGGCCCTGGTCGGTTGCTTTGTCGTATACTCCATCGTCAAGGAGAAGATGTGGCATAGCTGGCCGCGCCTGCTGCTCTACAGCTCTGTGCTCTTTTTGCTCGTCGGCGGTGCGCTGACGGCCTGGACAGGCCAGCACGGCAGCATAACGCTCC
>JAFWYO010000012.1 GCA_017517715.1 Bacteroidales bacterium | reverse complement strand
TGTTTCCGGTCCATAACCAATCGAGCGATTTTCCTTTCGACCTTTTTGCGGCGGCGTTTTTCTGCCTTTCGCGCTACGAAGAATATTTGCCACACATTACTGATGTCCACGGCCGTTTTCCGGTTTCGGAGAGTGTTGCCTTCCGCGAAGGTTTCTTGCAGACGGCGGTGGTCGACCGATGGGCTATGATGCTGGCAGACAAGCTGAAAAGTCGCTACCCGTCGATGACGCTGCCGACGCGCCAATTCGACGTCGAGGATACGGTGGACATCGATTCGGCCTACTGCTACAAGCACAAAGGGCTGTTTCGCACCCTGTCGGGCATCGGCCGCGATCTTGTTTCGGCCACGAATCGAGGCGAAATCCGCAAACGCCTGAGGGTCATTTTCGGCAAAGAGCAAGACCCGTTCGACACGTTCGACTATATCCTCGATGTGCACAGCCGCTATCCGTCGATGCGTCTGAAGTTCTTTCCGCTGATGGCCGACTATAACGTTTTCGACAAGCCTATCTCGTACCAGAACAACGAGTTCCGGCAGCTTTTGCAGCACTTGTGCGACTATGCCAAAATGGGACTACACGCCTCGTATGCCTCGACCGACGACCCGAAGCTGGTGGAAACCGAAAGCGACCGCCTGGCGTCGCTGCTGCACCGCAAGACGGTCCGCAACCGCTACCACTTCTTGCGTCTGTCGTTGCCCAAGTCGTATGACGCGTTGATTGACAATGAGATACTTCACGACTACACGATGGGCTATGCCGAGCAGCCGGGTTTCCGCGCCGGAACGGGAAGCCCGTATCCTTTCTTTGACCTGGAAAGCGACTGCGAAACGCCGCTGACGATACATCCTTTCGCGGCGATGGATTCGACGTTCTACTACTACCAGAAGTTGTCGCCAGAGGCTGCGCAAAAGGTTTATTTCAAGCTTATTGACGAACTCAAGTCGGTGGGCGGCGTCCTTTCGTTGCTGTGGCACAACCAAAGCCTGTGTGAGGATTTCGGCTGGCAGGGCTGGCGGGCTGTGTATGAGAATGTTCTGGCGTATGCCGATGTAGCGAAGAAAAACAAATCCTGATTCGGAAAACAAGTCGGGCTGATTGTCCCGAACCAAATATAAAACGATGAACTACAAGAAAAAACTACACGACATCAAAGCTTTTGTTTTTGATTTTGACGGGGTGATGACCGATGGAAGTGTTTGGACTTATGGTGACCGCGAAACGGTAAGGTGCGGAAATATAAAAGACGGATACGCAATACAATATGCCGTCAAAAAGGGTTACGTCATCGCCTTGATTTCGGGTGCCACATCGCTGAGCATAAACAACCGGATGGAGGCTTTGGGGGTCACGCACATCTATACGGGGTGCGCCAACAAGATAGAGACCTATCGTAACTTTTTGGAAGAGAACGGACTGACGGAATCGGAGGTGCTGTGTATGGGCGACGATATACCCGACTACGATATAATGTCGCATTGTGGTGTTGCTGCCTGTCCGGCCGATGCCGCTGTGGAAATCAAGGAAATATCGGATTATATCTCGATTCACGGAGGTGGGCACGGATGCGTCCGCGACGTGATTGAGCAAACTTTGCGTCTTCAGGGCAAATGGTTCAGTGAAGATGCAACAGCTTGGTAGACAATGAGACGGATGTTGTTATATGGTTTGGTGCTGGTCGTGTTGGCACTGTTCTCGGTCGAGGGGTTGTCGGGACAAACGGTCTCGTCGACCGACACGACCCAGAGCTACACTATGCGCGGCACCTACTATAGCGACAAGTTCGTTGGACGCAAGACGAGCAATGGGGAAATATTTGTGCAAGAACGTTTTACGGCTGCGCACAAATCCTTTAAGTTCGGCACTTTGTTGCTGGTCACCAATCCGAAAAACGGCAAACAGGTTATTGTCCGTGTAAATGACCGCTGTCCGAAAAGCAACACCCTGGATTTGACCCGAAGGGCGGCGCGGCAAATAGGGATCACCTCGCATCCGGTCAAGGTCGAGGTGCTGCCACCGCGGTGCCGCTCGCTCTGGGAAAAGCAAGAACAGCTGCTGGAAGTGCTTGAAAAAGGCCAGTTTAGGGATTATTTGGCGTTGCTGGATTCGGATGTGGAGTTTGACGCCAACAAGCTTTATGTCCTTGAACTTTTCCAATGCAACAGCCGCGACGAGGCCATACGGCGTGTCGAACGGCTCCCGATTTTCTATCAGGACCAGGTGACATATCAGCATCGCGGGCTCCGAAACCGTACGGTTGCCGTACTCGATATGCCGCAAACTTACATCAAGGCAGAACTGGTCAAAAAAGAGCTTTTGGCACTCTTTCCCGACATAAAAATAGTCGAGGCAAAATAGTTAAGATTAATTGCTTTATAATCAAATAATTGAAGTTTTAATGAAGAAAATTTAGTGAAATTTTTTAAAAAAATGCTGAATAAATAGATTATTCTTTTTATCTTTGCAAGTCAAAAAGTACTTTGTTTTGGCAATGCCAAACAGGGTATTTGTGATTATATAGTATTGAAAATAAAATTGTTATAATATATTAACTGCTTAAACAATATGAAAATCGAGATCAAAAAAAACATATCAATTTTGCTTTTGATATTGGGATTTTCATACGTTGGTCATTCTCAACAGGAGGTTCAGTTCTCGCAGTATATGTTCAACCGTTTGGCCGTAAACCCTGCTTATGCTGGTAGCTCCGGTTCGATGTGCGGTTCGATAATGTATCGCGGCCAATGGCTGGGTCTCCGTCTGGATGCTCCTGTACCGGGAGGTGAAACTGGATCATTGCCAACCGACTATCTGTTCTCGTTCGACTCGCCTGTCAAGATTCTCCACGGTGGTCTTGGCTTGACCCTGTTTGCCGACAAGATCGGCTACAACTCGACTGTGAGCGGAGCGTTGGACTATGCTTTCCGTATCTACTGGGGTCCTGGCAACCTTTCGGCCGGTATCGAGGGCAATTTCTACAGCATCACTCGTGGCAAGGGCCTGTTCGGATATGACGACCTGCCCGGCAACCCCAACGAGATTCCAACGTCCACTACCGACCCGGCATTGAACACCGAAGAGGTGAGCGATTTCCTGATCGATGCGTCGCTGGGTGTCTACTATCAGGTGCCCGGTTCATACTATATGGGTTTCTCTTTGAAGAACCTCCTCGGAGCACGTAGCGCAGACTTGAATTTCCAAACCAGCAGAGTGCTCTATCTGCTTGGTGGTTATGAATATGTCATTCCGTCCAACCCCTCGTTCCGCCTCAAGCCTTCGGCACTGGTCCGTACAGCCAATTTCGCTGTGTTCCAGTTCGATTTGTCCTGTCTGCTTGAATACCAGAACCTGTTCTGGGGTGGTGTCAGCTACCGTTTGCAGGATGCTGTCACCTTCCTGGCCGGTGTCAACTGGAACAAGATGAAAATTGGTTTGGCCTACGATTTGACAACGAGCAAGTTGGGTGTGTACAAGTCGGGTTTCAGCTTCGGTTCGCTCGAAGCTTACATCAGATACTGCTTCAAGATTATCATTCCTCCGAAGCTGCCGTCGGTGTACCAGAACACACGCTATTTGTTGTAATATTTTTTGCAAAACGAAACTTTTTAAAGCATCACTCGTAAAAGAACAGAAAACAAGGATTATTTATTTTTGAAATTATAATATCATTTATTAATATGAAAAAGTTGTTTCTCTTACTCTCCGGAGTAGTCCTTTTGTGGAGCTGCGGTTCGTCGGACAAAGGCGAACTGGTCGGTGTACAGAACCGTCCTATCTTTGAGGATATCGACCTCAAGGGTATGGTTTTCATTAACCAAGGCAACTTCAGTATGGGCGCTGGTACCCAGAACGTCACCTACGGTACGCCCCCTCAACCACGCACAATGCAGGTGAGCTCGTATTTTATGGACGAGACGGAAATCACCAACAACGAGTACCGCCAGTTTGTGAACTGGGTCATCGACTCGGTTGCCCGCCGTATGCTTGGCGAAGCCGGTATCGACGGCTTCCTGATCGAGGAAGACGAGTATGACGAGCCGCTGGAACCTGCCATCCTCAACAAAAAAGAGAAAATCCGCTGGACGGAACAGGAAACCCGCGAGGCACTGGAAGACCTTTATCTGCCTGAAAAGGACCGCTTCTATCGCCGCCGCACCATCGATCCGGCCAAGCTGAACTATGAGTATTACTGGATTGACTATGCCGAGGCTGTCAAGAAGGAGTCGGCAACGGCTGTCAAGGATGAATACAAGGGCACTATGTTCGCTCCGCGTCCGAAGGGCTTGAACAACCGCTCGTCGCTGATTAAGCGCGAAGTTGTCAACGTCTATCCCGACACGCTGTGCTGGTGCACGACTATACATATAGTATGAATGAGGATATCACCCGCCAGTATTTCACCTCGCCGGCCTACGACAACTATCCTGTTGTCGGCATCAGCTGGGTGCAGGCCAAGGCCTTCTGTGTGTGGCGCTCGAACTATCTGAACCAGTATCTTGAGTCGATCGACTACACCCAGATGAACGACTTCCGTCTGCCTACCGAGGCTGAATGGGAGTATGCGGCCCGCGGTGGCATCGCCGGCGAAAGCTATCCTTGGGGCGGCCCCTATGTGCGCAACCCGAACGGATGCTTCCTCGCCAACTATGAACCCCTGAAGGGCGCATACGATGACGATGGTGGTGTCAGAACACTGATGGTAGGCCACTATGCCCCGAACGACTTCGGTCTGTACGATATGTCGGGCAATGTGTCGGAATGGTGCCTCGATGCCTATGACAATCCGACCTATGTTGTGGCCAACGCTCTTTCGCCGTTCTACAACTACAATGCTGGCGACAATGCTTCGCCTGCTATGAAGCGCAAAGTCATCCGTGGCGGTTCGTGGAAAGACCAGAAATATTTCATCCAGGTCCAGACCCGTACCTATGAGTATCAAGACACTGCCAAGTCGTATATCGGTTTCCGCTGCGTGCAGCCCTATCTGGGCCGTGTCAAGGGCGACAACCTGAAGTCGGCTTCCAATGTGGCAAAGTAATGTGAGGGTGACATATATATAATGAAATACATTAAAAATAAGTAAACATAAATTAAAAGCTAAAGTTATGAGTAAAATTGACAACCTTGTTCGTAGTAAAGGTTACAAGAACTTTATGAGCAAACTGTATGGATGGGGTGCATCGGCCGTTATTATCGGAGCCCTGTTCAAAATCAACCACTGGCCAGGCGCTGTTCCTATGCTGATTCTCGGTATGGGTACTGAGGCTGTGATCTTCTTCCTTTCGGCTTTTGAACCTCTCCATATTGAATGGGACTGGAGTCTTGTCTATCCTGCCCTTGCCGGTATGAAGGGCGATGATATCGTCGAGCCGGAAAAAGCAAAGTCGGACGGCAGCATCACTGGCGAACTCGACAGAATGCTCGCCGACGCAAAGATAGGCCCCGAACTTGTGGACCGTCTGGGACGCGGAATGGAGAATCTCGCAGAATCGGCCAACTCGCTGAACAATATGACTACGGCTGTCGCTGCTACGGATAAATTTGTCACCAATATGGATGTTGCTGCCGAGGCAGCAAGCGACCTGTCGGCTGCCTACAAGCGCACTGCCGAGTCGATCAACCACGACTTTGAGTTGTCATCGTCATATTCCGAGAGCCTGAAGGACGCTACTGCTGCTGTCACCAGCCTCTCCACCATCTATCAAGAGACTGCCCAGACCCTTCGTACCGGCGACACCTCGTATGTCGACGAACTCAAGAAGATGGCTTCCAGTCTTTCCTCTATCAATGCAATGTACGAACTCCAGATGCAGAACTCCACGACGCAGCTTGAGGCTACCAAAGAGGTCCAGGAGCGTATGCAGAGTATGGTTGCCAACTTTGCCGAGTCTGCTGAAGGCGTGTTGAAGTACAAGGAGCAGGTGGATGCACTGACCCGCAAGGTTGCCGAACTCAACAACGTGTACGGCAATATGCTCGCTGCAATGCAGACCCGCATCTAAGAGTGTGCGCCCTTAAGACGCATAGTGTAATTCAACAGTATGGTAGAACAAATAAAAAGATAGAATATGGGTGCTACAAATTGCCCGGAGACCCCGAGGCAAAAGATGATTGCAATGATGTACCTCGTGTACACCGCCCTGCTGGCACTGAACGTATCTGTCGAGATTCTCAACGGATTCGTCACGGTGGGCGATGCTATGAACGAGTCGAATAAAAATATTGACACGCAGATCGTCGAGGCTTACAATATGTTCGATCAGGCTATGATTCTCGATTCCACGAAGGCAGCGAAATACTATGAGGCAGCTCAGACCATTCGCGCCTACTCGGACTCGGTGAAGAACCTTATCGACGAAGGCCGCTACGGCTTCCTGTGCTATATGCAGAAGTCGGCCGATGTTGTACGCCACAATTCAGACCAAACCACGACAAAACGCAAGATTCCCCTCGTAGATGGAAGTGGCAATTTCCTGCTCGACAGCGCTAAGGTGGCCCTCGATTTGGGCGGCCTCGACATCATCGATAAGAAGGACAATACCGATATGGGTACTCACTTCTTCTACAACGAAGGAACCGGAAAAGCCATCGATATCAAAAACGCCATCATCAACTACAAGGAAAAAGTTGCTGCTGTGTTCCGCGACACCAACCTCACTCACGACACTGTCGATGTGAATTTCGGTATGAATGTCGAAGGCGAATTCTGGAGTTCGCACGCCGGCCGCCTTGTCAGCTGGGAAGAGTACAACTTCGACGGCGCCATCGCTGTTGCCGATATCGTGTGCCTCTCGCGTATGAAATCGGAGCTGATGAATGCCGAATACGACGCTATCAAGAAACTTTTCGGTATGATCGGCAAGGAGGACTTCAAGTTCGACCAGATTGCCGCTATTTGCCGTCCGACATCGAGCTATGTCATTCAGGGTGGCAAGTACGAAATGAAAGTCAACGTCGGTGCTTACGACTCGAAACGCGAGTTCCGCGCTGTCATCAACGGTGCCGAATACAAGAGTGGTCCTGACGGTTCGATTACCTATACCGCCGGTGCCGGTGCTCCTGGCGAGCGCAAAGTGCACGGTGTGGTCTATATGATAAGGACGGTGTCGAGGAAGAGTATCCGTTCGACGAGAGCTACTTCGTCGCAGCTCCTGTGGCTGTCACCGAGCTTGTCAAGATGAACGTCGTCTACGCTGGTATCGACAACCCCGCCTCGATTGGTGTTCCTGGTGTGGCTTCGAAGGATATCACTCCGACCATTACCACTGGCAATGCCACTATCGTCAAGGACGCCGGCGATGGTAACTATATCATCAAGCCCACCAAGATCGGTAAGATGAGCCTTAAGGTTATGGCCAAGATCGACGGCCAGACGAAGGATATGGGTACGAAGGAAATCCGTATCAAACGCATCCCGAAACCGTCGCTGCGTATCGGTAGCTTCAAGAGCGGCGACCAGGTGTCGAAGGCCGAGATTACGGCCAACCCGGTGTTGCGCGCTTCGATGGAAGATTTCGATTTCCAGATCCCTGCTCTTAAGATCAACTCGTTCGTGTTCAACGTTCAGGGTTCGGGTGCCCTCGACCTCAACGGCAGCGGCAACCGTCTGACCCCCGAAATGATCAGCCGTATCAACAACGCTAAGCGCGGACAGAAGATTTATATCACAGATGTGACTGTCAAAACCCCCGACGGGGCTACGCACTCACTTGACTGTACACTACGTTTGAAGTAACATAAATAATTAATACAATGAAGAAATTATCGTTTTGCTTAGGTCTGTTCTTCTTTATGGCAGGAGCTTTCACGGCTAATGCCCAGAGCATCATCGATGCCGAAGAAGACCATAATTTCAACGACTTCTATAAGAAGGATCAGGTCAAAGGTCGCGAGGCAATGCCTTATGCATTTCTGCGCCAGTCCGACGTCGTGTGGGAACACATCGTGTGGAGAACTATCGATTTTCGTGAGAAGTTCAACCAGTTCTTCTATTTCCCCATCGATGCGACGAAAAACACTCAGGGACGCGTCAGCCTCACGACAGCAATTATGGATGCCCTTAAAAATGGCGACATTGAGGTGTACAAAGAGGACGACCTGACCACGCCGTTCACATACGAAGAGATGATGAGCCAGCTGACCCGCAGCTACACTTTCCACATCGCCGAGTACGACGAATGGGGCGACGAGACCGAAGGCCGTGATACCCTTATCACCGAGGAATTCAAGCCCGAAGAAGTGTATTCTGCCCGCATCAAGGAGTATTGGTATATCGACAAGCAGGACACCCGTCAGAAAGTCCGCATCACGGGTCTCACCTTGGTCTACAACTATTGCAAGGACCGCGACGGTGAACGCGTTTGCGACAATGTCGAGATGTTCTGGGTACCGATGGACGATATGCGCGTCCGCAATGCCCTTGTGAAGGTTTTGGCATACGACGAGCGCAACTCGCACGCCGAGCGTTCGTACGACGATATCTTCATTGACCGTTATTTCGACAGCTTCTGCTATCGCGAGACCAATGTTATGAACCGCCCCATCTCGGCCTACCTGACTGGCACCGATGCCATTCTCGAGTCGCAGGCCATCGAGGAGGAGATTTTCGACATCGAATCCGATATGTGGGAGTATTAATACATTGATAAACATTCAGAAACAGAAAGAGTCAAGGGTCTATGCGACTCTTGGCTCTTTCTCTTTTCCAAAAAACCGTATGAATCGCCTGGTTGCCATCGCCCTTTTTATGTCGCTGGTCTCGCTGCTTGCCGCACAGACAGTGGAAAATGCCGAACCCAAGCATTTCTATCAGCGCCATATAGCCAAGGAACGCGAAGCCTTCGTCTTCCCCTTACTGCGCGAAAGCGATGTCGTGTGGGAGCAGATGGTGTGGCGTACCATTGATTTCCGCGAAAAGTTCAACCACTTTTTCTACTACCCTACAGAACGCCGCGGCGTTGAAGGGCGGCGCAATTTCGCCTATGTTGTTTGGGATGCCGTGGTGGCTGGCGAAATTCCGATCTATGAGGACGACGAGTTGAAGATACCCCTCGACAACGCAGCATTCGTCGAGCGCTTCACCAAGGCGGACACTATCATCCTCGAAATCGTCGACGACGAAGAGAACTACGAGTACAAAACAGTCCTTGTCCCCAAGGAATTCATTTCGGACGAAATGCTCCAAATCAGGCTAAAGGAGTCGTGGTATATCGACAAGCAGGTTACGGAGCAGAATGTCCGTATAATGGCGATGAGCCTCACCAAGGAGCTGTATAAGGATCACGACGGCGACGTCGATTATATAGGCACTGCCGAGCTGTTCTGGATACCGATGCAGTCGCCCCAGGTGCGCCGCCTGATGGTGCGCAACGAGGCCACGTGGCAGCAGAATATAGCCCACCAGCCCTCGTGGGAGGATATCTTCATCAACCGGATGTTCAACAGCTATGTGACCCGCTTTTCCAACCGGTTCAACCGCTCGATTCTAGACTACCTGACCGGCACCGAAGCCATCTGGGAATCGGAGCGCATCGAATCGGAAATCCTGAATATCAGTCAGGATATGTGGGAATATTGACATTTCTTTTTGTCCAATGCCGGCCGTTACGGCTTCGTAAGGGCCACTTTGGTGGCGTTCGCGGCTGGCTTTGGCAGGTTGTCTTGAACGGAAATAACTTGACACTTTTTTGCTCAAAAAAAGCAAAAAAATGGAAAAAAAAGAGACAAAAAGAAGGACACGCAGGACATTCACACCCGAATTCAAGATGGAAGTCCTGAGTCACTACTACACTCACGGC
>JAFWYO010000174.1 GCA_017517715.1 Bacteroidales bacterium | reverse complement strand
GCGACGAATATTGTGTCGTAATCGGTATTTGGATTGCTTTGGGGATTATTTAAAAAACGTTAAAAGTGGTTTCGACAGTTGTCGGTGTGGCGGCGTTGCATACCAAAAGGTAAGTGGCTTACCGTTGGGTACCCTCTTGCGGGATTTTGGAAAGTATTGTACTTTTGCATCCGAATTTAGAACGAAAACGATAACGAAAATTCATCCATAAAAATAATCTTTAAAATCAATACAACAATGAGAACAATTGAAACAATTAAAGAAGGCCGCAACTACAAGGCCGTCAGCGTAGGAAACATCAACCAGATTATCGAGCACGAGCTGCCTATGGGACCGAATGTCATTCATGGCAAGGTGTTTGTAGGCCAGGCCGTTGGGGCCACTGGCAGCGAGCTGTCGTTCCAGACGCTGGTGCCGGGCCAGGACAGCGGCTTCCTCCACACCCACAAGACCCACGAGGAGCTCTACATCATCCTGCGCGGCAGGGGTACCTATCAGGTGGACGGCGAGCAGTTTCCCGTCAGCGAAGGCACCATCGTGCGCGTCAGCCCCGACGGCCGTCGCGCCCTGAAAAACACTGGTACGGAGAATCTTACGATGCTCTGCATCCAGTACAAGGCCAACAACTTCACCGAGGCCGACAGCCCGATGAAGGACGGCAATATCCTCGGCGACGCGCTGGTGTGGTAAACGCAAACTTTAACGAAAACGATAACTCTAACAAAAACGATATAGAAATGAAAAAGTCAATCGTCCTGATGGCCGCAGCCGCCATCCTTGCCGTAGGCTGCAAAAACAACAATGAAAACACAAACCAAAACGACACGACAATGAATGCGCAGAAAGAAGCCGTTGGCCAGTTCCAGGCCTACCAGCTTGACGGATTCAAGCTGCACGTCTACAACTCGAACGACGTTATGTTCGATGCGAGCTACATCATCGAAGGCCAGGACGGCCTGGTGGTGATGGAATACCCCCTCTTCAAGGTGAATGCGGCAGAGTTTGCCGAATACATCAAGGCCCTCGGCAAGCCCGTGGTGACCGATATCACCGACTATCATCTGGGCGGCAGCGACCAGCTGCCCATCGTGATGCCCGAGGGTATGCCTCAGTTTATCGAAGGCCCCATCTACGGTGGTATGATGAAAGGCTTCGCCGAGCAGTTCGGCGAGACGATGGTCGACCTGCCCACGCAACAGGCCACCGAGGTGCCTTTTGGCAGCACCCAGCAGTATGCCGGTGTCGACTTCCGCTTCGACCGCGGTGCCGCCAGCGACTTTCCTGGTTCGATGATCCTCATCGGCAGCCAGGTGTGCTACACCCACTGGGCTCCATATCAGATGCATATGAGCCCCCTGCAGCTGGGCAGCAAGGAGGCTATCGATGCTGAGTTGGCAGCCACCAAGGCTGAGTTGGCTACGGGAGCCAAGTATTTCATCGGTGGTCACGGTGGTTTGGTCGAGAAGCCTGTTGTCGAAGCGCGTATCGCCTACTTGGAATGCCTGAAGAAACTCCGCGCCGAGAAGAAGGATGCCAACGCTTTTGCCGAAGCTCTCAAGGCAGCCTATCCCGATATGCCTGGCGACATCGCCCCGCTGGCTGAAGCCCTCTACAAATAATACTTTCTTCACCCAAATAGTTGCACTACAGGCAGGTTTCGCAAGATGCCTGCCTGTTTGCAAAAAAAATAGTACTTTTGCACTATGATTGAACTAGCATTGGAATTTCTTAACAGCCACATTGAAGGCGTGTTGGCCACGGTCGACGGCGACCGTCCCTGTCTGCGGGCCTTCCAAATAATGAAGCAGGAGGGCGCGACCCTCTATTTTGCCACTTCGGAGCGCAAGGAGGTCTACCGCCAGCTGCGGCAGAACCCGAAGGTGGAGTTCCTCGTGATGTACGACCGTGTGTCGGTGCGTTGCTCGGGGAGTGCCGACTTTGACGTGGCCGACAGCGACAAGCGCTGGATATACGACCACAACGAGGTGCTGCGCCGCCTCTATCCGAGTTATGACACGATGGCCTATTTCAAGCTTCCTATCGAAAGGATGGACTATTACGACCTGCGGCCTACGCCGCCCATCCACAAATCGTTCGACCTTGCCACCGGCGAGAGTCGCGACGGTTTCGTTGGCGCACGATTCACCAAATGACAGCAAGCATTATGGACCGACTGGAAAACTTAGACTTTTGCATTCGCTACCTGATGCGTCGGGACGGCGTAGAGGCCGACATTCCGCCAACGCTCGAAGGCAAGCAACGCCTGCTGCGGGCCCTGATGAATGTCTGGGAACCGCAGCCGCTGAGCGAGGCGTTCCTGCAGGTGCAGGACGACGAGTTGCAGGCGCAGCTGCAGGACAAGGGAGTGGTGGAAATAGACAATTGCGAATCGGGAATTGAGATTTGGCAGGGCGACATCACGCGGCTGCGTGTCGATGCCATCGTCAACGCTGCCAACAGCGTGGGACTCGGCTGCTGGCATCCGCTGCACAATTGCATCGACAACGCCATCCATAGCGCCGCCGGGCTGCAGCTGCGCCAGGAATGCAGCCGCGTGCTGTCCGGCAGCGAGATAGCCACCGGCCAGGCTATCATCACGCCAGCCTACAATCTGCCTGCCCGCTACGTAATCCACACCGTGGGCCCCATCATCCCCGACGGGCAGCCTACTGCCGAACAGGAAAAGCAATTGGCCGACTGCTACCGCAATTGCCTGGAGCTTGCAGAAGCCAACGGCTGCCGCAGCATCGCCTTCTGCTGCATCTCCACGGGCGAGTTCCGTTTCCCCAACCGCCGTGCCGCCGAGATTGCCATTGAGACGGTCGGGAATTATGAGCTTAAAGACAAGAGTTTTACTGTGGTTTTCAACGTTTTCAAAGATATAGACTATGACATCTACCGACAGCTACTCTCAAAGGATTGAATCGTTGCGTCAGGCCATCGCCGAGGCCGACCATATCATCATCGGCGCCGGTGCGGGTCTCAGTACCGCCGCGGGTTTAGACTACGCTGGCGAGGATTTCCGCCGCGAGTTCGCGCCGTGGATTGAGCGCTACGGCATCACCGACCTCTACACCGGCGGATTCCACCCTTTCGAGAGCCAAGAAGAATACTGGGCCTTCTGGGCCAAACACATCTGGTTCTGCCGCTACCGTACGGGCGCGTTGCCGCTCTACCGCCGACTGCTGGCGCTGTTTCCCAACGCCTTCGTCGTCACTACCAACGTCGATGCACAGTTCGAGCTGGCCGGATTCGCGGCAGAGAACATCTTCGCCACGCAGGGCGACTATGGTTGTTT
>JAFWYO010000173.1 GCA_017517715.1 Bacteroidales bacterium | reverse complement strand
TATATCTGAACGCGATATAACTGCTCAAGCAAAAATCGATGTCTACCATAATGTTTTGGATTTGTTGATTAACAAGATTATTAATTATTGATTGTTTTCTTTGTTTGCTTCCTTTGGCGAAATGAAGCTTTCAATGGTCCTCACTATGTTTTCCGACGGCAGGTGGCCATTGGGCGGCAGCAAATATGAGTCGTAGAACATATCCCGCTGTTCTTTCATTGTGTCATTACCGCCAATCACAACTTCCTGAATAAACTGTTCTATCTGCTCCTCGTTGCGACCCTGGTAATGGCATTCGAAGGCCTTCTCCCCGAATTTGTTAAACTGTTGCCGTGCGTTGTCCGATGCCACCAGATACATAACCGGCTTGTGAAGATACAGGTATTCTGTCGTAAAACTTCCGCTGTCGTGTATCATCGCATCCGAATGGATAAAGAGGTCAATATATCCAGACTCTTCTATTTGAGTGTTTTCCATTGTCTGCCATTTGCGGTAATAGTCCTCTGTGGCCTGATATCCCCACATTTTTTGCAGTTTGAATTTAAGCAACTGATGCGGCTTGAATGCAAATTGCACCTCTTCTTTGTATTTTTCGGCCAACTTTAGCATTATATTGCAGTTGAGCAGAAATGTAGAACACTGGAAATCATCGGTATTGTCTATCGTGTGGTGCGGAGCCCATATTATGCGTTTCTTGGTTTTCGTTTGTGCTTTCCACGGATCGGGCGAAATGTATTCGGAATGCAGATAAACCTCGATTCCGGGATATCCGCTCACGACAAAGTTCTCGCCTTTCGAACGGCTGTACTTTTTGGCAAAATCCAGATGCATCTTCGTCTCCGCAAAATTCAGGCCGTACAGGTTGATGGCGATCTGGTCATAGTTGAGCTTGTAGGCATTCATAGCCTGGAAAGCATACGGCACGTAGCAAGTCAGCTTGTTTTTGAAGTTATAGTAGTAGTAGTGCGGCTCAATGTCGCGATATTGCGTTGTGAAAAAAACAATATCAGGCTGATATTCTTTGTTTATATTCAACCATTTATGTTTCTTTTTATCGTAGGGAATAATGTATTCAAATCCGCGCTGTTCAATGAATTGTTTTGTGCGGACTATCGTTTTCCATATTTCCAGACGGCTAAAACCTTTGAAATGCGAATATGGATAGATGACAACATAAGGATGGTAGCGTGGATCGGCGCGCAGGGCTTCAAACAGATAATCCAGTTTCCACATTCCCGGTATCGTCAACAGAAAAGCCACCTCGACGGTCTCCTTGTCGCGCAAGTCCGCCGCCGCTTTACGAGCACGCTGCTGTGATTTGGAAATCATCCTGTTGTACAGCAACGGCACACGTGTCCTGAATAGGTCGCGGTAAGCCAGAAGTAGTTTTATTTTGTACGAAATGCTGTTCATAAGTTCATTTCATTGTCGCGCAACTTCAAGAGTACCTGATTGATAAGGGTGCTCGACGTGCCTTTTGTGTACGGGAAATACACCACCTCGACACCCACCGCATTCATCTCGGCTTCTATCTTGTTCCATTTGTCGGTCCCCTTCCAATCGTCACCCACGAACATTTTGTTGAAATGGTATTTCTCCCAAGCCTCCATCTTATTCATATTGTATTGGGGCACCGCCTCGTCAACATATTTTATATGTCTCACTATTTCGATGCGCTCCTCAAAAGGGATGACAGCCTTTTTGTGTTTGTACAGCACCAGTTCGTCGACGGAGACACCGACAATAAGGTAGTCGCATTGCTCTTTTGCCTTTCTCAGCAGATTGAGATGACCGATATGGAATAAGTCGAAAACTCCAGTAGTATATCCAACAATCATAAATAATTATACAATTTAACTTTAACCTTCACTTTAATTATAGACAAATAATCATTATTCTTTAAATCCTTAAAACTTCAAACTACTTGTCGTATATATTTAAAAACAATTCTGCGCACCACAGCTGCCATTTCTGGTTGCCAGTCAGCAGATTCATATCAATATCTTTGCGGAACTCGTCGCGCTTTGGACCGTCCCAGTCTTTGAAAATCACATCCACAGGACGTGGCATTGGTATCTTTTCCGGTATCTCGAAATCTGGAAATCGCATCTTGTACAATTGGCGAATCAGGTATTTCGACTCGCCTCTTCTGATTCGAACCAGGTCTAGCGGCTCCGCCATTTTCATATCATCGTACGGATCCATATATGGCATTCCGGCACTCAAAAAAGCATTTTGGTACGAGCTGTAGCTTTCGTTGACAAACATCCCGTCCAGAAACGACAGAAAATCAATGCATCCGTCTTCGCGACGGAAAGGGCGGAACGGCTCCGTCATATCTTTTGGATTCACAAGTACTCTCTGTGGATCAAGGGCATAGTATCTTTTTATGAATTCTTCATATCCCCAGTCTTTCGACAGGATCTTGTCCATCCCACCAAACACATAATCGGCCCCATCGCCAATCATCATAATGTCTACTCCGTCCTCTTTCGCTGCCATCGCAGCTTTATATATCTGCGGCTCAATCGAATGTACTGGTCCTCCCTTTCTTTTCATCACTACTGGCGTCAGAAGCTTAAAGTCGTCAAAGGTGATGTCTATCAGTCTCTGACGTAAGCCCAGCTTTTCACAGTATTTCTTCGACCGCTCCAAATCCTCGTCGAAAACACCACTTTCCGAACAGAATGTATATGCCCGCGTTCCCTTTGGCAGATATGAAGCCACTATTGCACTGTCCATTCCGCCAGAAAGCATTATGCCAACCTCCTTTCCTCTCGACAAAACCCCGTCCACCTTGGCACGGATTGCCTTGTCAATGTCGTTGGCATCCGCTATCAGCACCTTCTCTTCGTCCCGTATCGGCACAAAGTTACTATGCGTCAGGCCCTCAAAATACTCACAGTCATTATATGTGTATCGGAATGCCATATATGAACTTAGGCAAAAATCCTTGTCTATCTTTCCGTGTGCTTTCATATTGTTTCTTGTTCCGTAATTATTGCTTAAAAATTCAACGGCTTCTATCAGATTCACCTCTCATTCGCCAGCCAGCGCTCGGCGATTTCTATATCCTCCCTGAAAGTCACTTTCATATTCCTCTCCTCGCCATCGACTAAATGAATTTCCGTTTCAGGCAGATATCGCAGCACTGTCCCGCAATCGTCCGTCGACTTGAAGTGTTCGTCGCTCAACGCGATCTCGTATGCACGGTCTATCACACTGAGTCTGAAGGCCTGTGGTGTCTGGGCCCTGAACAGTTTGCTTCTGTCGGGTACCGACGTCACCATACCTTTTTCAGCGACAAATATGGTGTCAGTCACAGGTGATGCCACTCCCACAGCCTCGTACTTCTCCAGTGCTTCGACCACATCGCGGATTATCCTTTCGCTAACCAAGGGGCGTGCCGCATCGTGAAAAATCATATTGCATTCTCCCTCATTGCGATACATCTTGATGGCCGCAACCGACGACATAGCACGCACATTTCCCCCACATACAACCTTGCGCAGCTTCGTCCATCCGTTCGCGTTGACAATTTCGTTCATCTTATCAATCCACAAAGGATGAATCACAACAGCAATCTCATCAATCATATCACACCGCTCAAACGCATCGACGGAGCGCTCGATAACCGACCGACCGCAAATCTGGATGAATTGCTTCGGACAGTTCTCTCCCACCCTGCTTCCCGTTCCTCCGGCCAATATGATTGCAATATTTTTCATATCTTATTTGTGGTCTTTTCCTTAAATACGGTCAAATAAGCCTTAACAACCTCTACCAAATCTCATTTTTTCGTTTTGGCAAATCCTTTTATCGCTCCAAACAGCAATGCAGATGCCACTAGAAGAGCCACTTGCAGCCAGATGTTTGTTCCGATCAACACAGCCGGCGACACTATCAGCGCCTTCAGCACATAATACACAGCTTTGCCGCAAATCATTGCGCACAAAATCGACACAAACGAGCCCATTCGATTTTCCGCCAGTTGGAAAACAGCAACAATAGTCGCAAGCTCGGCCACCATACACACACATTTCAGCGGAGTCGGCATACCGCTTATCAACATCGAAACCAACGGCAGGACCAGTGCCAGTAGAAAAGCGTTGCGACGGTCGTTGACCAACAACATACCCGCCAACAGGCAAAGTGTCATCGGATTCAATTTGTAGATAGGCACCGAAAACAGGTGCGACAAAGTCGGAACAAGGCAAATAATCGCCAAAATTGCAGCGTCAACAATCAATATACGCCACACATCACTTGTTTTTGAGAGAGTAATATTCATTTTATATTCATTATTTCAAAATGCAAAAATACATAAAAATAATGATATACTATATTTATATTTATAAAATCCTTTTAAAAACAGCAATTCGCTTGTTTTGTCAAGCAGAAATCGTATTTGCAACCATTTGATTAAAAAAGTATTTGCCATTCCCTTTCCCTAAAATCAATTGCAGGATGTTTCCCTATTTGTACTCGAATTTGAAAATCAACACTAATTCTTTTTTTTCTGTTTTTCAGTTCTCTTTCTAAACAGAAATAATATTTGTTTTTAGAAAAAAAACAAAAATATTGAAAAACAAACAATTGAAACAACTAGTTGTATGATACTAAAAATCAATGTATTAATTAATATGATTTTTTTTTACAATTATTTTTTTCAAAAAAATCATTACTAAATTTGTTCAGTTTCAATTTTTTTGTGTATTTTTGCATTTCCAATCAAGATTCAGAAACATTAATTTTTAAAATTATCAAAGAATATGACAAAAGCAGAAATTGTGGCTTCCATTTCAGAGAAGACCGGTATTGAGAAAGTGGCTGTTCTGGCCGTTGTTGAAGAGTTTATGACCACCGTTAAGGACGCTATGATTGGTGGCGAAAACGTCTATCTCAGAGGCTTTGGCAGCTTCATCATCAAACGTCGTGCCGAAAAAACCGGACGTAACATCAGCAAAAACACTTCGGTTATAGTCCCGGCTCACAACATCCCGGCTTTCAAACCCGCCAAAACTTTCCTCAACGAAGTGAAAGACAACGTAAAATAAGCCACTCTATTCAAATCGTTAAATAGCGTCAGGTTAGTCCCGACGCTATTTTTTATTAACATCACACACCACCTCCTCATTTCCCGAAACCCAAACTCATCCTGCAAAAAAATGAAATACATCCCCTTGAAATTCACGTTCCTGCTTCTCGTCTGCCTGATGGGCTCGCTGCAGGCACAAACCGGAACAAACAGAAGCACCAAACAGACAGCCAACAAAAAAAACCTCACCGTCAAAGACACCACCATTGTAGCCGCCAAGCAATGGGCCGACAAAAAAATGAAGCACCTGTCGCTCGAAGAAAAAGTAGCACAGCTGATGGTTGTCAGGGTGCCACTCACAATGACAAAAAAACAGCAGCACGAGTTCGAAAAGAACTTCACCAAGTATAATGTCGGCGGTGTCTGTTTTTTCAAAGGAACTGCTCCCATCCAGCTGGAGCGCACCCGGCGTTTCCAGAAGCTGTCTGACATTCCGCTACTTGTCACTATCGATGGCGAATGGGGACTCGGTATGCGGCTCACCGACTGCTACAGTTTCCCTCGACAGATGCTGATGGGCGCACTGTCGCGCAGCAACGACACCCTCATCTCGCTTTTCGGTACTGAAGTTGCACGCCAATGCCGCAAAATGGGCATCCACGCCAATTTCGCTCCCGTCTGCGACATCAACAACAACCCTCTCAACCCCATCATCGGTTGCCGCTCCTTCGGCGAAAACAAAAAACGTGTGGCACGCAAGTCGGCTCTCTATGCCTCTGCTATGCAGAGACTTGGCATTATTGCTGTCGCAAAACACTTCCCCGGACACGGCGATACCGATGTCGACAGCCACCTCGATCTGCCTGTCATCAATCACACCAAGCAATACATCGACAGTGTCGACCTCTTCCCCTTCCGGCATCTGGCAAACAACGGAATCCGCGGTATGATGATCGCTCATCTGCAGGTCAATGCCCTCGACGACCGCCCCAATATGCCATCCTCACTCTCCGAACGCATCGTGGCTCCAATCCTGCGACAACAGATGGATTTCGACGGACTCATCTTCACCGATGGCATTGATATGAAGGCCGTTTCCGCTCGCTACAAGGACGGCGAGGGTGCCATCAAAGCCCTCCGCGCCGGTGCCGACATCATTCTCCTGCCCATCGACGTGGAGAAAACCATCAAAGCTATTGTGCGCGAAGCCAAAAACGACGAAACGTTTGCCCAAATGATCGACGACCGCTGCCATCGTGTCCTGCGACACAAATACTTTTGCGGATTGAACAACCTGGATATGAACAAACTGTCCGTTCCTTCCGCCGACGACTACGCACGCTGCCAGAAAATCACGCGCCAGATGGCGTCAAAAGCCCTTACGCTGGTTCGCAACACCGACTACACTCTCCCTCTTTCCAAAAATAACGACTGTGTCGAAATCAATGTCGGCAGCATTGACAACGCTGTCAAAAAGCTGGACAACAACCTGATAGAGAAAATCAAAAAGGCCGGCAATGTCGTCATCTCGCTCTATGCCAACCTCAGTTCGGCCAACAACTACGGCGTTTCGAGCGAAACCATCTCGCTCATCAACAGCATCGCCGCAATCGACAACGTCCGCTCTGTGCTGGTCATTTATGGCTCGCCCTACATTCTGCAGTCGTTTCCTGCCAACAGCGCCGTCGCTCCTTCGGCCATCGTGATGGCCTATCAGAATATGAAGGAAATTGTCGAAACGGTACCCCCTGCCCTCTATGGCGACACCCCGTTCGAAGGCATCCTGCCTGTCTCGGTAGGCGGCTACAACGAAGGGCTTTCGCTCAAGGCCGTACCGCGTCCCAAGGATACCCGCTACGATGCGCTCAAAGCAGCCGGTATGGATGTCGCCTGTTTCCGTTCCATCGACTCCATCGCTCTCGCCGGCATAGCCCAAAAAGCCTATCCGGGTTGCCAAATCATTGTGGCCAAGGATGGTAAGACGGTATATAACTGCTGCTACGGTCGCCAGACCTACGACCCCTCATCGCCGCTCATCGACACTAACACCGTCTTCGACCTGGCTTCGCTCACCAAGGTGTCGGCAACCAATTTGGCCGTGATGAAACTCGTCGACGACGGCAAGATCAAACTCGACGACCGCCTGTCGCGCTATCTGCCCTATCTTAAACACACCAACAAGAAACACATCACCATCCGACAGGCTCTTTCGCATTGTGCCCGTCTCAAAGCCTTTGACGCTTACTGGAAAGGTGCTCTCGAAGACGACAACATCATCCTCGCCGACACAGCCCCGACGGGATACACCGCTATCGGAGCAAAGACTTATGTCAAAGA
Organism: Bacteroidales bacterium; assembly: GCA_017517715.1. Classification (GTDB taxonomy): domain Bacteria; phylum Bacteroidota; class Bacteroidia; order Bacteroidales; family P3; genus Colimorpha. The sequence continues at coordinate 1,687 of JAFWYO010000173.1, read as the reverse complement.
CAGTTATCGCAAAGACCTGCTCGAACAGATTGCCGACAGCAAGCTGGAAAAGAAAGCCGGCTACCTCTACAGCGACTTGGGGTTCATACTCCTGGCCGACCTGGTGCAAAACGTCAGCGGACAGAGTATAGATATCTTCGTCCACAAGCATTTCTATTCTCCTATGGGATTGAAAAACACCTGTTTCCAACCCATTCAGCACGGTGTTGACATCCGCCGTATTGCTCCAACCGAATACGACAAATCGTTCCGCAAACAACAGCTGCAGGGCTACGTCCACGACCCCAACGCAGCAGCAATGGGCGGTGTGGCTGGTCACGCAGGACTTTTCTCAACAGGCAGCGATCTGGTGCGCCTCTACCAGATGATGCTTGATTCGGGACGCTACAACGGTCGCCAATACATCACTCCCAAAACATTCAACACCTTCAATTCGAGGCACTTCGCCGACAAAGGCAACCGACGCGCTTTGGGGTTCGACAAGCCGTTCATCAACGGACGCAGCACACACGTTTCGCCAATGGCCTCGCAGTCCAGCTTTGGACACACAGGCTTCACGGGCATTATGGTGTGGGTCGATCCGCAATACAATCTTGTCTACATCTTCCTCTCCAACCGCGTCTACCCGTCGGCATCGCCCAACAAGCTGTCATCGCTCAACATTCGCACCGACATTCAGGACCTGATATACAAATCAATCGGGAAGTGATCTATTGTGAGCAGTGAATTGTGATTAGTGAATTGTGAATTGACCGCGTCAGCCACATCCCCTCTCGGAGAGGGGTGCCCGAAGGGCGGGGTGTGTCGCACCCACAAACCAATGAAGGGCGGGGTGTGTCGCACAGCCACTAACAAATTAACAAATTAACAAAAGGGTGGCCAATGCGGCCACCCTTTCTTATAAAAACATACTGATAAAGAAGTCGAATCAAGTTATTTCTTTATTATTTTGTGCACCGCGCCGTTGGTGCGAAGCATATAGACACCCTTAGGCAGATTGCTGATTTCGACGGTATTTTGGCCCTCGTGGAGGGTCATTGTCGAAACGGCGCGGCCATTGATGTCGAAGAGGATTGCCTCTGCGCTTTCGCTACCATTCAGGACAATGCTCACGCGTTCGCTGGCGGGGTTGGGATAGACGCTCAGGCTGATGCCATCGGCCATTTCGACAGCCTCGACCTTCTGGTTGAGGACGGCGACACCGGCCAGGTCGAATCCCGACGAACCGCCCGGCGTGGGCCACGGGTCATTGATGAGGCGGCCTTCGCTGTCGCGGGTGCCGTATTCGGGGTCTATGCTGCCCACCACGTCGACAATGCGGACGTGGGTGATGTTGTTAATATCAAGGCCGGTGCTGTCGCGCAACTCATTGAGGTCGAACGGTGTACCATAGCCCATACGGAACTTACCGGCCAGATTGTTGATCATCGTCGGGTCGGTCGAACCGTTGCCGCCTGTCTGCACCTCGGTCTGCGTCAGCGAGGTGGCGGGGAAGCGGACAAAACGCTCGCCGTCCGAGCTGACCTCGACAAAAGCCAGTTCGAGGAACGAATCGCCAAACGAGTTCTCGTAGACGGCAAAGTCGTAACCATCGATATTGGTGATAGGCTCGGCGAAGGTCAGCACAGCATTGCCGCCGTCGCCAAGGCTCACAACAGTCAGATTGTCATTCATATCCACAGGACCC
>JAFWYO010000172.1 GCA_017517715.1 Bacteroidales bacterium | reverse complement strand
GGTCGAAGTGACGTCGCCCGTCATAATCTCTTCGCCAAAGATGTTGCGATAGCTTTCGAACTGGCGACCCTGTCCGGTGCGGCTGTGGTAGCTGTAGAGCACGCCGGGATAGGACTCCTCGTTGCCGATGGTCCAGACCATTTTTTGCAGGATCAGCGACGGATAGGCCTGCTTGCCTTGCATAAAGGTGAGTATAAGATCTTGGTTGTCAGTGTAGAACTGTCGCACGTATTTGACGAGGCTGAGAGTTTGGTAGTGGGCGTCGGTGAGCAGTCGCAGTCCGTCGGGACGAGCGGCGATGATGGCCTGTTCCATATTGCTGATGCGTTGCTGCTGTTCGTCGGGAGAGAGCTGGATGTCGTTGCGATCGTATTTGCGTTCGATTCGCAGCATTTCGGATATTGAGTGCAAGGTGCTGAGATATACGCGGTTAGCGGTACCGACGCGTCGTGCTTCCAGTCCGTGGTAGGCGTCGCGCGTCACGCCCACGTTGAGCAGTGTGGGCATCAGGCCGGGTATGTATTGCGGCATTGCGCACCGAATGGCGAAGACGAGGGGGTTGTGGTTGCTGCCCAGCTTGCTGCGCGTCATTATTTCCAGATTGTGGATGGCGCTTTCGAGCAGTGATTCAAACATTTGGGGCTTGTGGAAAGCTTCGGAGGTGAGGATGCAGAAGTCGGGGACGGGATAGCAGTTGCGCGTCAGGTCGAGGAGCATACGTCCCTTGTAGCTGATCTGCTCGTCGGTGAAATCGCCTTCGACCAAAGTGCTTATCAAGTCTTTGTTGTCGGTCAAAGGATTGTTCTTCACATAGTTGATGCATTCCTGTCGGAAACTGTCGCGAATCTGTTCCAGCTCAACGAGCGGAGTTTGGAGTTGGGAGTTGTTCGTCGATGAGCGTTTTTCTTCGCACATTCCTTCGCCGAAATGTTCGAGAAGAAGAAGCTCGAGGTAGTGCCGCTGAGCCTCGCCACGCTGCCGCATCAGGTAGTACATATCGTACCATCGGGGTGGAAACTCGTGGCGTTGTGGGTCGCCAGCCAGCTTATAGATTACCGTTCCGGGTTTGTTGCCTTCCAGCAGGTTGTCGGAGTCTTCGATGTTCTTGTTGAATATTTCGCGTCCCTGGTCGGCATATTTTTTGACCATATAATAGTTCGGATAACTGGCGCGGATAAGGAATTCAGATACTTGCATAAGGTCGTCTCTTGTATGTTTATTTGTCGAATTGAACGTTTTATTAGATGCTGCCTAGAATAAGATTTGCTGCGGAATCGATGATGTTGTCGCGAAGCAAGGCTGTTGCCGTCGGGTCGAGGAAGACGACGTGGTCGGGAGGCACGCCGTTTTCATAGTTGATGCCGTCGGGCGAAAGGGTACGCGTGACGCCGAACCGGTAGCGCCATCCGTTTGGCAGTGCGCCGCCTGCTGGAACAGCCAGACCGCCAGCGGTGGTGTCGCCCATCACGGTAACATTGTTGTAGCTTTTCAGACATAGGGCAAAGCTGGATGCGGCGCTGTAGCAACCGCGGTCGGTCAGGAGCACTAGCGGCAAGTCGATGGGCTTGTAGTCGCCATTTGCGGGAGCATACACGGCACGAGGTTCGCTGAAAGCGTCGTGAGCGGGTCCGTTTTTGATTTGAGTATAGTAGAGCAATTGGCCTTCAGAAGGTAGCATCTGCATTATGTTCCATTCGTTCTGTATCTCTCCGCCGCCGTTCTGGCGGATGTCGAGGACGATGCCTTTCGCGTTGGGGTATCGCTGCAGGATGATCTTGAGCGCTTGCGGCGAAGCGCTGTTGCTGAAGGAGCTGTAGCGGATGTAAACGACGTCGCCGTTGGCGATGCTGTTGTAGGCAAAACCGGCTGTAGTGTGGTGGTCGGCACGCAGATAGGTGAGAGCTATCGTGTTGATGTCGAAGTTTTTCTTGCCGTAACGTTGCAGGAAAATCTCTTCGCTGCTTGATATGTCGCTGTTGCCCCACAGGTCGACGTGGCCGTCGTTGAGAGTGTTGAGCATCTTGCCCAGCACGGCGAAGAGGCTGTCGTTGTCCATTGCGTCATAGACTTGCGGCCTGAGGCTGTCGTAAACAGCCTTCCAGTCGACACATTTTACATCGAACACCGAATAGCGTTCGTCGACCTGAGTCCACAGATAGTCGAATGTCGACGTGGGGGAGGTGTCGGCATCGGCTGGGATGAACAGTTTCTCGCATCCAGCCAAAACGAGCGTTGCCAACAGGCAGAGAGTCAATATTCTGTTACTTTTGTCCATCCTGTGCGTTTCTTTTTTAAAGTGATAATGAAATCGATGTGCAGAAAATGCGTTGCGCGGTCGAATCGCCAATAGCCGCTGTTGCCCGACGAGAAATAGGACCAGAAATAGGAAATCGAGATGCGGCTATATTGCTCATTGACAATATTGAAGCCAATGTCGCTCCACATTCCGGCCAGCGGTTTCAGGTGCCATTCGAATTCGTCGAAAAATGACGATGCGACGGGCTGGGAGGCGGTGTAGTTGTCAATGTAGGCGTATCCGGGTCGCAGTACGGCGGCCAGTGGCATCAGTCCCACTTCGGCAAAAAGGATTTTGGTGGGTTTCGTCCAATCGAGGTTGAACAAAGAATTCAGCGAGAGTTCGCCTTTGAGCGACAGTTCGGGTCCGACGAAATAGCTGACCCCGGCAGCGGCATTCTCGTAGTCGGGATTGACGGTGACATCCAGCATACTGGCAAATCCGAATCCGCCCGCGATGTCGGCAAAGTATACGTCAGCGTTTTCGGGTACGAGACTCTTTCGTTTCATCTCGGGCGCGCTGTCGTAGTCTCGTTTGAAGATGCTGGCGATGTTTCGTTGCATTTTGAATCTTAGCGTGTTGCAGATATCGAAAGCGCCGAAATTGAATTTCGGGGCAACGGCATCTTCGAAAATGCCTATCGAAGTGTATGATTTGATACTAGTATTCCATCTGCGCATTCCGTCGAACTCCAGACCGATTGCCGGCTGAATGGCAAGCCCCTTGAATCGGAAAGGCGCAGTGCCCATATCGCGATAGACGGCGTAACCAGCAGAACTTCCTATGCTTAGTGCGGTCCATTTGTATCCGCAAGCATTAGTGATGCTTATAGTTTTCAGACCGTTGGTATCGTTGGCTGGAAGGGTGGAGCTGCTGTCGGCCGGGGAGGCGGTTTCGAGGCTGTTGCTTTTAAGGTTTTTGTCTTGTGATTGGGCAGCTGCAGGCAAAAAAGCCAAACAAAATGTTATCAACAGAAAAAAGCAGAGGTAATATTTTGACAATCCGAGTGTTTTGGACATTTCTTTTAATAATGTTAATAATTCTTATTTATATTATAAAAATTAATCGTATTTTTGCAAATATTTTGCAAAGATAAAAAGAGTTTACAGAATAAAAAAATAAAATATCTAACAATATGAAAATCTTTACTTCCAAACGTATGCTGGCAGTGTTTTGTGCACTGCTTGCGGGTGCCGCAATATTGCAATCTTGCGGCGGAGAAACGTCTGCATTGAGTAATCAGGAAATTGCAGAACTGCAGAGTCAGTTGGACTCGACTATGCAACTCTATCAACAAGCAAAACTACAGAATGCCGATTTCGACAAGCAGATGGCATCGCGCGACAGCGCCATTAATGCTCAAGCTGCTGAAATCCAAAGCCTCATCAACCAACTGAACGGCAAAAAGCCGGCCGTAAAATCAACTCCGGCTGACTCGGAACGCCAGCAGAAGGTGATTCGCGAAAAGGAAAACACTATTAAGCAGTTGCAGAAACAGCTGGATCAGCAGTCGCAGCAGCTCAAGGCTCTCAAATCGGGTGACGCCACCTCGAAGGATAGGAGCGCAGAATACAAAAACCAGATTGCACAGCTGCAAAAACAGATTGCACAACAGGAAAAACAGATCAACAACCTGAAGAAAGAGGTTAAGAATCAGAAACCTGGTACGGCAAACTGTGATCAAGTCAAGAAGGACTATGAAGGACAGGTGAAGGACTTGAACAACGAGATCAAGACCTACAAGATGCAGATTGCTGACCTGAACAAACAGATCAAATCGCTTAAATCGGACGTCAGCAAAATGAAAACCGCTGTTGGCGAATCGGATCAAACTGTCAGCAACGAACTGACGGCTGCCCGTGAAGAACTGCGCCAGATGACGATCCAGCTTAACGATTGCCGCAAGCTCAACACGCAATATCAGAACGACGTGAAGGCTGCAAAAGACAACCTCGCTCAATGCCAGAACGAGCTTGCTTCAAGCCAGTCGCAGCTCAAGTCGCTCCAGACGGCACAAAACAACGGAAGTAAGTCGGAAGACGCTCTGCGCAGCCAGCTTGCCGACCTCACCAAGAAAGAGGCCGAGTGCCGTTCGCACAATGAGGAGCTGACCAAGATACAGAAATCGCTCGTTCAGGAATGCGAGAACGACAAACAGGCACTCCAGGCTACCATCAGCGACCTGCAGCAGCAGGTGATTTCGATGCAAACCCGTGTAGATCAGCTTACAAGCGACAACGCTTCACTGGCTCAAACGCTGGTCGGCAACAATAACAGCAAGTCGGATGAAACCAGTGCCGCCGAATCGGCCAAAACCATTGCAAATCTGACAGCGCAAGTGGAAAGCCAGCGTGCCCAGATTGCTCAGTTGCAGGCAGAACTGCAGCAGAAAAACAATCAACTGGCTGAAACCAGCAGCAAGCCGTCGAAGGGTACCGTCAACCAGAAGCTGGCCGAACTTCAGGCTCTGTGTGATAGCTATGTTGCTGAAATAGAACGTCTGCGCGCAGAAAACGAACAGCTGAAAACTGAAAATGCCGAACTGAAAGACAAGGTGTCGTCGAGCGCAGGACTTATTGCTGAAAATGAACGTCTTCAGCAGAAAGTCAAAATGGCTTCGGTGCTTGTCACCAGCGACCTGAAAGTCACTCCTGGCAAGAGCGTCAAGGTTGGCAACGTGGTAAAACCGACCACCAAAGCGTCTCAAACCCAGTGCATCCGTCTGGATTGCAAAATCTTGGACAACAACGTCGTTGATCCTGGTTCGGTCACCATCTATGCACGCATTTCGGATGCCTCCGACCGCGCCATCTACAATGGCAATGCAGCTAATTTCTCCTTCGATCTCAATGGTGTCACTATGCAATACACCACCAAGCAGGATATAGAATTCACTGGATCGGGCCGTAACCTCACAATGCTGTGGAGAAAGGGCGAGAATGTCCAGTTGGCATCGGGTCTGTACTGGATCAAGCTCTATGCCAATGGATACGAAATTGGAAAAGCTTCTTTCAAACTTGATTGAGATGTCCCAACAAAAGAAATATGATTCTTTTCGTCTGATATACCGCAAGTTTATCTACGATAGTTTCAATTATGATGTGCAGCCAGACGGACTGCACATCTCTTTTTGTTTCCGTATCGAAACAGCAGGGGAGAGTGGCAATGGGGCCGAAAATATAGTGTTTCGCCCTACGGCTTTCTTCCCCTCGCGCTCCTTTCTGCATCCGGAGTGCATAGACAAGGCTTCGCTCGACACGCTGGTTTTCAACATCGGTATGATTGAGCTGGTGAGCTATTGGAAAAGCTATTGCCCGCCAGTTGTCGAGGTGAAACCGTTTCGTCTGTACGACGAGCAAATCGCTTTTTGGAAAAAGCTCTTCTTTAATGGTTTAGGCGAGTTCTTTTATACCAATGGTATAAATGCGGCGATTGAAGATTTTATGGCCATTGTTTCCGTCGATACGGCCGATTCGTTTGCCAAATGCACCAATGTACAGGCGGCGGTAAGCGATGGCGATGTTCATATTGTCCCCATCGGAGGCGGCAAGGACTCTGTCGTCAGTCTCGAAATCCTTGGGGGCGGCCCCGATTCGGCAGGCTCCGATATGTCGAAAAGGCCGTTGCCGCTGATAATGAATCCGCGCGGAGCAACAATAGAATGTGTCCGTAAAGCCGGCTACAGTCTCGATGATGTTATCGTTATCAAGCGCACCATCGACCCGGTGCTGCTCGAATGCAACAAACAGGGTGCACTCAACGGACATACACCCTTCAGCGCTATGCTGGCTTTCTACACTCTGCTGGCGTCGGCGATGACAGGCAACCGCTATCGAATTGCCCTCTCGAATGAAAACAGCGCCAACGAGAGTACCGTTTCGGGGACCAATGTCAATCATCAGTATTCCAAAAGCTTTGAGTTTGAGGAAGATTTTCGTTGCTATGTGGCTGCGTTCGTAGGCGAACGATTTGACTATTACAGCCTTTTGCGCCCACTGAGCGAGTTGCAGATAGCGATGCTTTTTTCGCGCTATACGCACTATCACGATGTGTTCCGCAGCTGCAATGCAGGCAGCAAGCAGGACATCTGGTGCGGCAAATGTGCCAAGTGCCTCTTTGCGTATATCATCCTTTCGCCGTTCATCGAACCGGAGCGGCTCAATGCCGTTTTCGGGAAGAATATGCTCGACGACCTGTCGCTCGAAACTGAATTTGAGCAACTTATCGGCGCTGCCGAAACCAAACCGTTCGAATGTGTCGGTACTGTCAGCGAAGTCAACGACGCACTCTCGATGGCCATCAGCAAATGGTATCCCTCAAAGGAAATCCGGCCGGCCCTGTTGAAAGACTATACACCGTGCCCATTGGTCAACAACCTTTATTCTGCTTATGAGCGCAATAACGTCGCTGATGATTATAAGCCGCTGTTGACAGCTCTCCATTTTTCTGGTCAAACGGAATCGATGTTTGCCTATAATGAGTTGTACAACAGTCTTTTTGACAAAGAGATACTCATTGCCGGTTATGGTCGCGAGGGGCAGAGTACGCATCGCCTGCTGCAACGTTTGTTTCCGCGTCGCCATTTCGATGTGGCCAACAACAACGACGAAATCGACGAGGCTTTGCGCAACAAGCGCTACGACCTGATTATCAAGTCACCGGGCATTCCATCTTTCGTTTTCGAAGGCAAGTGCGATATGTCTTCACTGTCGTCGCAAACGGATATCTTCCTCAAATGCTGCCGTTTTGCTCACATTTTCGGAATTACCGGAACGAAGGGCAAGAGCACCACTGCCAGCCTTCTCAGCCACGTGCTCAAAACAGCAGGTTTCACGACTGTTTTGGCTGGCAATATCGGGGTTCCGCTATTCGATATTATTGATTGTGTTACAGGCGATAGCGCCATTGTTGCCGAACTCAGCTGCCATCAACTGGAAAACATCAGCGTCGGACCGGAATATGGGGCGGTGTTAAACCTCTATCCGGAACACCTCGACCATTATCACGACTACGACGGCTATAAGATGGCAAAAATGCAAATCGCTCTAAAACAGATGCAAGGACAGCATTTTTACTATTGTTCCGACAACGACGATCTGGTTTCGATGACCGATGGTTTGATGCCGCAGATTAAATCGAATGTGGTTAGCTATAGCTTGAAAGAGGCTTTGGGCGAGGACTTTATCCGTTCGGCCAAGACGGAACTGAAGGGCGAGCACAACTTGTCCAATATCTACCTTGTGTGGCTGATGTCTAAAGATTTCGGCGTCAATAAGGATGTGTTTCTGAAGGCTTTGGAATCATTCCGTCCCCTTGAGCATCGGCTCGAAAAGGTGGCAACTGTCGACGGTGTGACTTTTTATAACGATTCTATATCTACTATTCCGCAGACAACCATCGCTGCCCTGGAGGCTTTGAAAGATGTCGACACCCTGATTCTCGGTGGCTACAATCGTGGGATTGACTACCGTCCGCTTGCCGATTATCTGACCAATGCTCCTCTGGGCAAAGCCGTTGCCAACATCGTTCTTTTCGGTTCGGCAGGTGAGGCCATTTATAAGCTTTTCAACGAGGAGGGAATGGGCTCTGCACTCGCAAAATTGAACTTGTTGTGCCATTTCGACAACGACTACTCGATGTCTGAAGCCGTCTCCTTTGCTGCGCGCCACACTGCCAAAGGCAAAATCTGCCTCCTTTCGCCAGCGGCATCCAGCTACGACCACTATAAGAACTTTGAGTATCGAGGTCGCGATTTCAAAGATGAGGTAGAAAAACTAACGAAATGAAGCCAATAGAAGATATAATTGATATTCGCCGTCGGCTGCACAGTCATCCGGATGTTTCGGGATGCGAAGTGTATGCTCACAATTTGATCGTCGATTTCTTGCAAGCCCTTCATCCTGACGAGCTTACCGCCAATGTTGGCGGCTATGGCGTCGTGGCGTTGTGGAAGTCGAAGATTTCAACTATCAACTCTCAACTTTCAACTCCCAAAACCATCGCTTTCCGTGCCGATATCGATGCCCTTCCCATCGGACATCGGTGCGGCCACGATGGCCACACGGCGATAATGCTGCGCTTTGCCGAAATTGTGTCTCAGAGTGAGCTGAAATACAATGTTGTTCTGATTTTCCAACCCGAAGAGGAAACTGGCAAAGGTGCCCGAAAAATCGTCGACAGCGGCCTGTTGCAGAAATATGGCGTTTGCGCTGTCTTCGGATTGCATAATCTGCCGGGAGTCGCCGAAGGCACCGTTTTGCTCAACGCAGGCACCTTTGCTGCTGCTTCGATGGGTGTGATTTACAAGCTTATAGGACGTTCTACCCACGCGTCGACACCCGAGAAGGGGCTGAATCCGGGCCGGGCGGCGGCAGCCATCATCGAGCGGATCGACGGACTGAACAACAATACCGATTCTGCACAAAATAACATATTGACATTCAAGCAGACCACGCTGATTTGCTGCAGGGTGGGCGAGGAGGCTTTCGGCACCTCTGCCGGCATCGGCGAAGTGATGTTCACCTTGAGGGCATTTACCAACGACTCGATGCAGGAACTTGTGTCGGCTGCCGACCGTATCGCAAAGCAAGAGGCCGACCGATGGCACTTGGAACTCGAAAGACAGGAGCGGGAACCATTCCGCGCCACAGAAAACACACCCTCATTGGTGGAACAGCTGAAAACCGTTTTTGCACCACAGATTGAAGTTAAAACAACTTCACAACCAATGCGTTGGAGTGAGGACTTCGCCGAGTACCTGCATACGTTCCCCGGTGCATTTTTCGGATTGGGCAGCGGAGAGAAGCAGCCCGAACTGCACAACCCGGCTTACGTCTTCCCCGACAGCCTGATTGAAAAAGGGGCCCGTTGTTTCGAATTGATAATGAAAAACATAAAGATATGAAAAAAACATTTCTCTTTGTTGCGTTACTCCTGGTGGGCGGTATGCTCCACAGCCAGGATTATAACTCTCAAATTGTTGATGGCCAGTCGTGTACATCGATTATGGTGGGCAAAAAGGCCTCTACCGACGGTTCCGTAATCACTTCGCATACCTGCGATGGCCGCTACCGCACGTGGATGACCGTCGAGCCCGCTGCCAACCACAAGGCTGGCGCTGTCCATCAGGTGCGCAAGGGTACTATGCACACCGCCTACCGCGACGACACGACGGGCGTCCGCGTCGCCGGTGCCATTCCTCAGGTGCGACACACCTACGCCTACCTCAACACGGCCTATCCCTGCCTCAACGAAAAGCAGCTGGCCATAGGTGAAACCACCTTCGGCGGACCCGACACGCTGGTCAACAAAAACGGTTTGTTCCTTATTGAAGAGCTTGAACGCGTGGCCCTTATGCGCTGCGACAACGCCCGCGACGCCATTCGTCTCATTGGCCGTCTCGTCAAGGAATACGGATACGGCGACGGAGGCGAGTGCATCACCATTGCCGACCGCAACGAGGTGTGGCAGATGGAGATCCTGGGCGAAGGTCCCGACCGCATCGGTGGCGTGTGGGCAGCTCAGCGCATTCCCGACGACGAAGTGGGCGTCAGTGCCAATATTCCGCGCATCGGACGCCTGCAACGCGATAATCCTGAGTATTTTATGTGCTCGGATAATATTGAAAATGTTGCACGTCGCTACGGACTTTGGGATGGCAAGGGCGACTTCATTTTCTGGAAAGCCTTCAATGCCAGCTACGCCAACGGCAAAAATTTCCGCGAACGCGAGTTCTTCATCCTCAATGCATTGGCACCCTCGCTGGGCCTTTCGATGGATATGGCCGAATTGCCTTTTTCGGTGCGTCCCGACCAGAATGTCGATGTCAGCGACGTGATGCAGCTGCTGCGCTCCACCTACGAAGGTACCGATATGGATATGTGCCGCAATATCAGGATGGTAAGCAAGAAGCGCCAGAAAGACGGCACCATAGTCAACGATACCATTATCAGCCCCATCGCCAACCCCTGGATGGGTGGCAATGTGCAGAACACCCTGAATATGCTCAAGCCCGGCACCGTCGATTTCAAGCGCACCGTAAGTGTGGCGTGGTGCTCCTATTCGTTTGTCGCTCAGCTGCGTGACTGGCTTCCCGACGAGGTGGGTGGCGTCTGCTGGATGGCGGTGGACAATCCCGGCCAAAGTCCCCGCGTACCCATCTTTTGTGGCAACAGCCGTCTGCCTCAGGCATATAGCATTTGCGGCCACAAGCGCTATGACGAAAAAGCCGTGCTTTGGCAGTACCGCAAGGCGAACAAGTTGGCCACCGTTGCCTGGCAGCGCACCAAGGAGCTGATGACCAAGGAGATACTGGATCAGGAACAGAAGGCCTTCAAAGGACTTGCCGAACTGGAAAGCAATATAAAGTCACTCAAGGCACGCGAAAGTGAGGACTACGACCCCTCGTCGCAAATCGCCGCACTTCTGAACGACTACACCTTCCGCGTTTACGACAACACCACCTATGCCTGGCGCCAGCTCGAAGCCCGCTTCTGGCAGATGTTCGGCAGCGGATTCTGATAGAGCGGAGAAGTGAGAACGGAGAAGTGAGAACGGAGAACTGGCTGCCGCACAAGGGCTTTCAGTTCTCCGTTCTCAGTTCTCACTTCTCCGTTCTCACTTCTTTCGTCAGCTCTGCGAGCCGGTTTTTTTCTCAACTTTAATGTAGTTGGGCATCGGGACGGTGTAGGTTCCGACCGACAGCGAGGGCTTGATGCGCAGACCCACCTTCGAGGAGGTGCCGTCGTTCTTGAAACTGCTGACAAATGCTTTCAGTGAGTTGATGCCGTCCTTGCTGAACATCGAGTAGAGGTCGGTGTTGACACCCAGCGGAACCGTTGTGGTAGCCTTTTTCGTCACCGTGTAGTTTTTGGCGCTGTTGCCTTGTGCGAACTGGCTGTTGTCGATATCCAGAATCCAGTCCATAGCCGTCAGGGCGGCGTTGCGATCGGTGGGGTTCTTGATGTCGATATTGACATCCATAGCCATCGGGACAGCCTTGGTGACCAGTGCCGACGTCAGTTTGAGCACGTCGCTTGCCGTGATGTTGCCGTTTGTCAGGTTCTTCACGTTGACGCCGGCCACGGTCAGGTTCGAAATGTTTTTGAGGTTGTACTCGCAGTTGGCCAGGTTAGCCAGGCTTGCGGCCTGGTCGGCGAGCGACGAAAGGACGCTGCAGGCCGAAAGGGTAGAGCATACTCCGATGATGGTAAAAAAGCGTAAAAATCTTTTTTTCATAATGTTGTGTTTTTTTTAATTTCTTTATCGATTTGCAAAGATACAAAAATATTTCCATTCCGAATCCTCGCGACCAAAAATAGTTCTCCTCCGCCCGTTCCTATATCGTTCCTATATCG
>JAFWYO010000171.1 GCA_017517715.1 Bacteroidales bacterium | reverse complement strand
TTGATTCCACTTATACTTTTAAAAGGGTTAACTGATGGCAGAGGACAATTTGAATATGGTCGGCGAACAGCCGCAAAAGGAAAAGAAACGGATGAAGAGAGGGTGGAAGATAGCCCTTGTTTCGTTGTGCTCGCTCTTGGGCTTGGTGATAGTTGTCGCCGTTGAGGCTCTTTGGCTCGTGCTGACGCCGGCGCGCTTGACATCGATTGTCAACAAGCTGTCGGACAAGTTTATACTGTGTGAAAGCAATTTCGACGATGTCGACCTGACGCTCTTCAAGACCTTCCCGTATGTGGGACTTGAGGTCCAGGGCGTTTCGCTGGTCAATCCGATGGAGGGCGCTGTCAGCGACACGCTGGCGCGCATCGGTTCGGTGGGCGTCGGCATCAACCTGCGTGAATATCTGAAAAACAAGAATATCGAGGTCACCAAGCTGGTGGTCGACGATGTGGCGGCCAACCTCTATACCAACAAGGAGGGAAAGTCGAACTACGACGTTTTCCCGTCATCGGACGAGGACACCACGGCTTCGGAACCATTCGAAATGCCGGAATTGGTGTCGCTGAAAAGCATTAAGATAAAGAAATTTGGAGCCTCTTACTTGAACGAGGCGTTGAATACGTCTGCCACGCTGGGCAACCTGAATCTGGCTGTGGACGGAAAATACGAGACCAACAATATCGATGCCAAAGTGCGGCTGGATATTGACAGTGTCGCTATGCTCGTCGATGGCGACAGCAGCAATATGAACGCGTCGCTGAAGGACATTGTCCTGAAAATTGACGGCGACACGAAGCAGAGCCAGTTCGACGGCGATGTTCTGCTCAAAGTCAAGGCCGACTGTCTGTCGCTGAACGGACAGGAGTTTGTCAACGAGGTTGTTAAGGAAGGTATGCGGTCTGTCGATGATCTGCTGATTGTCGAAGGAAAGCTGAACGGCAACCTGGAAAGCGGACAAGTGAAGGCAGACAAGCTTATTGTCAATCTGTTGAATTATGTTTTGACGGTTGACGGTGTGGTTGATTTGCCCAACGACGACGAGCCGATGACGATGGATTTGAATTTCGCCACAGGCAACTGGGGCGTGAATCAGCTTTTGGCGATGCTGCCGAAGCAATTCACTGAATGGCAGAAAGGTATGGACCTCGATGCCGTTGCGACGATTACGGGAAAGGTGGCTGGCCGCCTGACGGACACTGAGCTGCCTCTCGTGACTGCCAACCTGAAGCTGAATTCGGGACGTTTCTACGACAAAAGCATCTTACCTTACAAATTGACCGATATCAATGCTGACCTCAATGCCGACTTGAATCTGAACGAGAATGGCGTCAGCAATGTGCAAATCACCAAGATAGCTGCCCGCACGGGCCGCAACAACATCGAGGTGAGCGGCAATGTCGCCGACCTGCTGGGCAAGATGAACACCGACGCCACAGTCAAAGGCGTTGTCTATCTGCCCGATGCCAAGCCGATGATGCCCGACGACCTGGATATGAAGCTCGAAGGACGCGCCAACCTGAACCTGAAGGCCCATACCAACCTGGAACAGTTGCAGAAAGGCGATTTTGCCAAGATGAAACTTTCGGGCAATATCGGCCTGACCGATGTCAATTACGAATACGACACCATCTATGCCAAAATTCCGAAAGGCAACATCAACGTGCAGATGCCCAGCAAGATGAAGCGCGGCCTGTTCAGCGAGTTGCTTTCGGCCACCATCACTGCCAGCGGCATCGATGCGCAGCTGCCGAACAACAAGATTGACGGCACGATTGGCGAGACGCGCCTGACGGCCGCCATAAGCGACATCTTCGACACGACGCTGCCGTTCCGCGTGGTGTGCGACTTCGACTTTGCGTCGCTCAAGGGCTCGATGGACAGCATCAAGGCCTCGGTGAGCAGCCCGAAGGGCACCTTTGCTATGGTGCCACAATCGAAGGAGAGCGATAAGGTGAAGTACAAAATCGATTTCACCAGCAGTGCGCTGCATTGCGACCTCGACGACAGCACCACGGTGGACTTGGCCGGTCTGACCATCAAAGGCGGTGCCAACTACGACCCGTCGAAGCCCAACACCCTGCAGCAGTGGTCGCCCGACCTCGACATCGATTTCAAGCGCGGATACATCGACCTGGAGCAGTTCGATTATATGGTCCAGATTCCCGACATCAAGTTCAACTACAAGCCTGAGCGTTGCGAGATTGCCAATGCCAACGTCGTGTTCGGCAATTCCGACTTCTACCTGTCCGGTGCCGTTACAGGACTTGAAAAATGGCTCAGCCACGAGGAAATGCTCAAAGGCGACCTCTATTTCACGTCGAACTACACCAATGTCGACGACCTTCTCGATGCTCTCAGTGGCTTGGGTACCGATGCCGATACGCTTGAGGCTCAGCGCAAAGAGGACAATGTCGACACGTCGGCGCATCCTTTCATCGTGCCGCGCGATGTGGACTTCACTCTCCACACCCGTATCAAAGAGGCCCGCGCTTTCGACAACGACCTGCGCGAAGTGGCTGGCGACGTGCAAATCAGGGACGGCGTTGCTGTCCTGAACCAGGTGGGCTTTGTCTGCAAGGCCGCCAGAATGCAGCTGACCGGAATGTACCGCACCCCGAGGGTGAACCATATCTTTGTCGGTATGGACTTCCACCTGCTCGACATTAACGTCCAGGAACTCATAGAGATGATACCCTATGTCGACACGCTGGTGCCGTTGCTGAACGACCTGGAGGGTCGAGCCGATTTCCACCTGTGTGCCGAAACATACGTGAATGCTTTCTACAAGCCTAAGATGAGCACCCTGCGCGGTGCTGCAGCCCTGACGGGACAAGACCTTGTGGTGCTCGACAACAAGGATATTGACCGTATCGCCAAACTGCTGCAGCTGAAATCGTGGCGCGACGACGACTCGAAGATGCGTGTCGACAGTCTCGATGTGGCAATGACGGTTTTCCGCAAAGAACTGGAAGTCTATCCGTTCCTGCTCTCGCTGCATAAATACAATATCGTTGCCGAAGGACGCCACAGTTTGAGCAACAACTATGACTATCACGTCGAAATCGTTCAGAGTCCGTTGCCTGTGCGACTTGCCGTAGACGTGCAGGGAACGCTGCCTAAGCTGAATTTCTCGGTGTCGCCCAAGCTTCGCTACAAGAACCTGTATCGTCCATCCAAACGCAAAGAGGTCGACGAACAAGTGCTGAGACTCAAGAAGATGATCCGCGAATCGCTCGAAGCCAACGTGAAAGATTCGACCCGCGAATATCAGGGACTTCAAAATGTTGATAACAATTAATTCGAATATACAATGACCAAAGTAACAGTTATACTGCCAGTTTACGGAGTGGCAGAATATATAGAGAAATGCACTCAGTCGCTGCTGGACCAGACCCTGCAGGAGATGGAGTTCATATATGTCGACGACCACGGTCCCGACAATAGCATCGAGCTGGTACAGAATATGATAGCCAAACATCCCCGCAAAGACCAGTTCGTTTTCCTGAAACCGGAACATAATATGGGTGCCGGTATGGCGCGCAATTTCGCCATTCCTCAGGCCAAAGGCGAATACATCGCCTTTGTGGACAGCGACGACTGGGTCGAGCCGACTATGTTCGAAGAGCTCTACAACGAAGCCGTCCGGCAGGGTGGGGTAGACCTCTGCTATTGCCAGGCCTCAAAGGACTATCTCGACGGACAACCAACTGAAATTCTGAAGAATCCTTCAATCGAATCGGGCAAGTTGACAGACGAAAAACGTCGTTTCTTCCTGACAAACTATGTGTCTCTGTTCTGGACCTTCATCTATCGTCGCGAGATGGTGGAACGCTACCAGATACGCTATCCCTCCTCGCGCAGCGCCGACGACAGCTATTTCGTTACCAGCAATCTGCTCTTGGCCGAATCGGCAGCCCACGTCGACAAACCGTTCTACCACTACCTGATTCGTCCCGGTTCGGTGTGCACCACCAAGGACAGCACAAAATATCAGAAACGCCTTGAAACGTTCCGTTCGCTGATGGCTTTCCTCAAAGAAAAGGGCGTTTACGACAAGTTCAAGAACGAAATCGACTATATTTATATCAAGAAAGGCTACTTTACCTCGGTGTTCAACTACGTCTACAACTCGCTGGAACCCAAGAAGGAAACCATTCGCGACATACGGAAAGAGATGACTCTTCAGGTGCCGGATTTCAACAGCAATCCTTACTTCAAAAGCAAACTGAGCCAGCGCGCTCTCGACTGGATGCTTCACCACTGCACAGGGTTGGCACTCAGAATAATACCTGTCTATATCAAGAAAAACAACCTGGTTGTATGAAAGAACTGGCAATGCACGTTTATGACTTGATGGAAAACAGCACCGCCGCCAATTCCACCGAAGTCCGACTGACGATCAGGGACAGCCTGAAGGACAATATCTACGCTTTCACAATCGAAGACAACGGCAAGGGAATGACTCCGGAATTTATGGCCAAAGTCACTGACCCTTACACCACTTCGCGCACCACACGTAAGGTGGGTTTGGGCTTGCCGCTAATCAAAATGAACACCGAAAACTGTGGCGGAGGAATGAAGCTGCAAAGCGAAGTGGGGAAGGGGACCCGTCTCGATTTCTGGTTCCAGCACGACCACTGGGATCGTCCGCCGATGGGCGACCTGTCGGGCACAATCGTTATGCTCTGCGCCGCTCATCAGGATATACATATTATATATAAGCACATCACCGACGATGGCGAGTTCGTTTTCGACACCGACGAAATCAAGGAAGCCCTCGACGGAATGGATATGAACGACGTCAAGGTTTATAACTGGTTGAAAGATATGATTCAAGAGAACCTCGAAGAAATACATTACAACGACTGATGCTAAGAATAGGCATACTCTCCGACACGCACGGCACCATTCCCAAGCAGGTCTATTCGTTCTTCAAGGACTGCGATGAATTGTGGCACGCTGGCGACATTGGCTTTGGAGTGCTCGATGAATTGAAGCAGTTCAAGCCTGTCGTGGCCGTTTACGGCAATATGGACGGATGGGACGTGCGCAATGTTGTGCCTCAGACACAGTTGCTGCGACGCGAAAAATTCAAGATTCTTATGACTCATATAGGCGGCTATCCTGGTCATTACGAAAAGCGCCTGCTGCCTCTTTTCGATTCGGAAAAGCCCGATATTTTCATTGCTGGACATTCTCATATACTGCGTGTTATGTACGACAAGTCGTACAATATGCTGCACATCAATCCCGGTGCCGCCGGCCGTCAGGGGTTCCATAAGGTCTCGACTCTGATACGGTTGACCCTCGACGATAAACCCAAGGACCTTGAGATCTGCGAGTTTGACAAGTTCGGCAACACGTGAGGAACATAATTCTATCTATTTACAAATCAGCTTACAACACAAACATTGAATACAAGTAGAAACAACAAATATTTGCCTCAGTTTTTGATGATTTTGTCCTCAGCATTCTGGGGCGCATCGTTCATCTTCACCAAGGGCCTTTTCAATAACGAACAAGCAATCACACCACTAATCATCCTTACAGGCAGAATGCTGATAGCCACCGTGTTTACGGTTCCAATACTTTGGTTTACAGGTAGATTGGAGCCCATACGTAAAGGCCATCTCAAGTATTTCTTGCTTTTGGCTTTCACCGAGCCGTTCCTCTACAGCCTTTGTGAAACCGGTGGCGTGCAGTTCGTTTCGGGCAGTTTGGCTTCGATAATCATTGCCACAATTCCACTCTTTATCCCTTTCGCAATGGCATTGATTTACAAGGAAAAAATCAAGGCAAATGCCGTGATCGGTGTTTTGCTCTCGCTCGGCGGAATCACCCTGATGACCTTGAACGACGACTTCAGTTTTTCGGCCAGTCCGAAAGGCCTTCTGCTTTTGGCCAGCGCGGTGCTTATCGCAGTGATTTACACCCTGATACTGGTCAAAGTCCTGGACCATTACAAACCGATGACGATCACTTGCTATCAGAACTGTATCGGACTCATCTACTTTCTGCCGTTGATGCTTTTCGTCAACGGCGACCGTCTGCCTATGCTATCCTATTCAGCCGCAATGTGGTTGCCGCTTTTGTTCCTCGGAATATTCTGTTCCACAGTGGCTTATATGTTCTACAACTACGGAATGAAACATCTGGGAGCGACGGCCGCATCGGTCTACAACAACATAATCCCCGTCTTTTCGCTGCTTTTGGCTTTGGCCATCGGACAGGAAAGTTTAAACATCCTTAAGGTGTTGGGAATGTGTGTCGTAATGCTCGGATTGACCGTGGCGCAAAAAACATTCCGCCGTTCACACAATAAATGACAAACACAATCGTTTTAATATAATCTATTTTTGTATACAGGAAACCTCTATAAATTCGTTAAATTCGCGTTTTGCTTGCAAAACAAAATTCTGAATAACATCAAAATGATTCGTTAAATTCGTGTAATTCGCGGTCAAAAAACAAATTATTAGAGGTGCCCTACAGATATTTAGAATAAAAAAAATGAATTACAGAAGATCAATATTAACCTTTTCGCTGGCCCTGATGCTGTTTGCCGTGTCCTGTGACCGTTTTGACGGCGATGTGACCGTCCCCGCCTACATCAAAATCGACGCTATGACTGTTGTCGACAACCCGTCGGACTCCTGGAGCCAGGAAAAAGGCTTCTTCTCCAGCGATATAGACTGTGTCAACATCGTCCTGTGGAAGCGCGGCGACACCGCCGAAACCAATTTGGGCTCCTTCCAGCTGCCCTGCAAGCTGCCAGTGTTGCGTGAAGGCGTCATTGACTATATTCGCATTACCCCCGTGGTGCGTCAGAACGGCATCGCCCGTACCCGTATCAGCTATCCGTTCTATCAGACCATCACGCTCGACAGCGTCCGCCTTTCGGCCGATTCGGTCACGGATTTCGGCACAATCCCAACCCGTTTCATATCGAAATCGTCGATGCGCGTCGTGTGGAAGGAGTTTTTCGAACCGGGACCGGGCAACATCTCGCTCGACTCGGTCGTGTCGCGTTGCTACAGTACCGACACCATCCATCCGCAGTATGGCGACTATGGGTGCGGCGTGGTGCGTGTGGCTGCTAACCAGTCGTCGGTCGGTTTCGGCACCGACACAACCTACAACGTCTCCGACCCTCTGGCAATACTCTATCTCGAAATGGATTATCTGAGCGACTTCGATTTCAGTGTCGGACTCAAGAATCCCGTCTATTCGGGCGGTCCGGTCAATACAATTTCTCATATGAAGATTTTCGCCAATGCCGACAAAGGCTGGCAAAAGATATACATCAACATTGGCAGCACCTGGTCGCAGGAGTTCAACCATTACCCCGACATCAGGCCCTATTTTACAATTTTCAACTCCGAAGGCCGCTCGGGCAACTTGTATATCGACAATGTGAAACTGATAACAATGTGACAACAACCCTATAACATCCTCTTTTTTTGAACACGAAACTTCAAACAACAAAATATCTTCTCTGGGATGCCTTCTCGGCCCTGCTTGCGTGGGGGTTGTTTTTCTTCTATCGCAAGCTCTCGGTCGAAAACGGCCGTTTCGACGACATCTGCAATGTGTTCCACGACTCCAATTTCTGGTGGGGCATCATTCTTTTGCCCGTGGCTTGGTGCTGCCTCTACGCTATGCAGGGCACCTACAAGAACGTCTTCCGCAAAGCCCGGCTCAAGGAACTGCAGATGACCTTCTGGGCCTCGCTCATCGGCGTCATCGTCATCTTCTTCGCACTGCTGCTCGACGACAATATCATCACCTATCGCAACTACTACCTCAGCTTCCTCATCCTCTTCCTGCTTCATTTCGGTCTGACCTACGCCGGCCGGCTCGCCATCACCTCGCGCACCGCGCACCGCATCCACACACGTCGTTTGGGCTTCCCCACGCTCCTCGTCGGCAGTGGCTCCAAAGCCTACGATACCTATCAAGAACTTGACAACCAGGCGGTCTATTCCGGAAACATCTTTGTCGGTTTCATTCAGATCAACGGCACCGTCGACCAGCGACTGACGCAGCTGATGCCCAATTTGGGCCTCCCCGCAGACATCAACGCCATCATCGAGAAATACCAGATTGAAGAGGTCATCTTCGCCATCGACGACTACGACTACGCGCGTATCAATAATATAATTCGCCTCCTCGACCGCCGCGACGACGTCATAATCAAGATCACCCCCGACCTGCGCGACATCGTTTACGGCTCGGTCAAAATCAACTCCATTTTCCATTCGCCGCTCATCACCATCAACCCACGCCCGATGGAAGAATGGCAATATTCCGTCAAGCGCCTCGCCGACATCGTCCTCTCCCTCCTCGCCCTCATCCTCCTTTCGCCCGTCTTTCTCCTCACCGCCATAATCGTCAAATGCACCTCGCCGGGCCCCGTATTCTACGCTCAGGAACGCATCGGATACCGCGGCAAGCCCTTCAAGATGCACAAATTCCGCTCTATGTATATCGACGCCGAAAAGGCTGGCCCCGCCCTCTCCAGCGACGACGACCCGCGCATCACGCCCTTCGGACGCATTATGCGCAAATACCGCCTCGACGAAATACCCCAGTTCTACAACGTCCTGCGCGGCACTATGTCCCTCGTCGGGCCGCGACCCGAGCGGCAGTACTTCATCGACCAGATTGTCGAACGTGCTCCCGAATACCTGCTGCTGCAGAAAGTAAAACCCGGCATAACCTCTTGGGGACAAGTCAAATATGGCTATGCCGAAAACGTCGACGAAATGGTCGAACGCCTACGATACGACCTCCTCTACCTCGAAAATATGTCCATAGCCACCGACATCAAAATCCTACTCTACACAGTCCTGATAATATTCCAAGGCCGAGGAAAATGACCACATCCCCTCTCGGAGAGGGGTGCCCGCAGGGCGGGGTGTGTCGCACAGCCACTAACAAATTAACAAATTAACGAATTAACAAATTAACGAATTAACATATTAGCAAATTAACAAATTCTTAAAAATAACTTTCAATGAAAAAAACCATTTTAACAATCACAGCAATGGCAATGATCGCTACAGGTTGTCACAAAAAAGCCGAGCTCACCTCCGGCATCAACCTCGACAACCTCGACACCACCGTCTCGCCTCTCGACGACTTCTACCAGTACGCCTGCGGCGGATGGCTCAAAAACAACCCCCTCGACGCCGAACACTCGCGCTACGGCTCCTTCGACTTCCTCGCCGAGGAAAACCAGAAACAGCTCAAAGGCATCATCGACTCCGTCTCGGCCAACCACAACCAGCCCGGCAGCATCGCCGACAAGATCGCTACCCTCTACAACATCGGTATGGACAGCGTCCGCCTGCAGCAGCAGGGCGCCGAACCGCTGAAAACCTTCCTCGATGAAATCAACGCCATCAAGACCCGCGACGACATCAACGACGAAATCATCAAGATGCACAAACGCGGCAACCACGTCCTCTTCGCCGTCTTCGGCGAAGCCGACAAGGACGACGCCAAGCAGTGCATCGCCTGGGCCTACCAGAGCGGCCTCGGACTCGGCGACCGCGACTACTACCTCACCAACGAGGGCAACAACGCCGCCATCCGCGACGGCTACCTCAAGCTGATGACCACCCAGTTCGCCAATGCTGGCTACGACAAGCTCGCCGGCGTTAGCGCCGACAAGCTCGCCGCCACCGTTATGGCTCTCGAAACCAAGCTCGCCAAATCTCAGTACGACAAGCTCACCAACCGCGACCCCTTCAAGACCTTCAACCGCAAGACCGTCGACGAAGCTATCGCCCTGACCGGCAACATCGACTGGAAAGGCTACTTCTCCGCTATGGGCATCCTCGACGGCATCAAGACCTTCAATGTCGCTCAGCCTGAGTACTTTGCCGCCGTCAGCGACATCCTCGCCAAAGAGGACATCAACAACCTCAAGGCCTACTTCGCTTGGCACGAAATCAACAGCGCAGCCTCCTACCTCAGCGACAACTTCGTCAACGCCAGCTTCGACTTCTACGGCAAGCTCCTCAGCGGTCGCGAAGCCAACCGCCCCCGCTGGAAACGCGTCACCTCTACCGTCGACGGCGCTATGGGCGAAGCCCTCGGTCACCTCTATGTCGACAAATACTTCCCCGCAGAAGCCAAAGAACGTATGAAAACCCTCGTCGACAACCTGATGACCGCCCTCGGGCAGCGCATCGATATGGCCACCTGGATGAGCGACCAGACCAAGGCTAACGCTCACGAAAAACTCGCCACCATCCTCGTCAAGATCGGCTATCCCGACAAATGGCGCGACTATAGCGGCCTCGAAATCAAGAACGACAGCTACTACGCCAACATCGTCCGCAGCAACGAGTTCGATATGGCCTACTATATGAGCAAAATCAACAAACCCGTCGACCGCGACGAATGGCAGATGACGCCCCAGACCGTCAACGCCTACTACAACCCCACAACCAACGAAATATGCTTCCCAGCAGCTATCCTACAGCCGCCTTTCTTCCAGTTCGACGCTGACGATGCAGCCAACTACGGCGCCATCGGAGTGGTCATCGGACACGAACTCACCCACGGCTTCGACGACCAGGGCCGCAACTACGACAAGGACGGCAACCTCAACGACTGGTGGACCGAGCAGGATGCCGCCAACTTCAAGCAGAACGCTCAAGTCCTCGTCGACGCATTCAACGCCGTCAAGGTCCTCGACGATCCCGAAACCTATGCCAACGGCGCACTCACCCT
>JAFWYO010000170.1 GCA_017517715.1 Bacteroidales bacterium | reverse complement strand
TGGCCTATGGGCCGTCTTATGATGAGTTATTACGCCTCGAAATATGTGCGTCTCATTACCGGGATGAGGGTATGCGACGCCACGGCTGGCTTCGTCTGCTGGAGCCGCCGTGTGCTGGAAAAGATGAAGTTCGACAAAGTGAAGTTTGTCGGCTATGCCTTCCAAATCGAGATGAAATATACGGCTACCCGCCTGGGTTTCAAAGTCTACGAGGTGCCCATCATCTTCACCGACCGTGTACTCGGTACTTCAAAAATGAGCATGAAGATATTTAAAGAGGCCTTCTTCGGCGTCTTCAATCTTAAGTTCAGAAACTGGAAAAATTATTAAATATGAAGAAAATATTCTTTACTATAGCGGTGCTGCTCCTTGCAGGCACCGCTTTTGCGCAGGACAAACTCCTGCAGTGGGACCAGCTGATGGACCGCAACCTTTACCCCAAGCGCGAAGCAATGAGCTTCATCTTCGCCCCCGACGGCAAGACCGTCACCTATTTCAAGGGTGGCGAGCAGTACGGCTTCGACGGCAAGAAGGAGTTCAAACTCACTGAGGCTCAGCAGGAATGGCGCAAGCCACAGAACAACGACCCCAAGCTTGAAGAGCGTGTCGAAAAGAAAGAGGGCAACCTCTATGTCGACGGCAAGCTCGTCGAGCGTGGCGATGGCTACAACATCGTCCTCGGCGAGAGCGTCCACCGCAACGAGTTCGGAATCAACGGCGGTCTCTTTTGGTCGCCCAAGAACAGCAAGCTGGCCTTCTACCGTATGGACCAGAGTATGGTGGTCGACTATCCCCTCGTCAACACCAAAGCCCGCGAGGCCGAGCCGATGCCCATCAAGTACCCGATGGCAGGTATGCAGAGCCACTGGGTCACCGTGGGTGTTTGGGACTGCGCAGCCCAGAAACTTGTCTACCTCAACACCTGCCGCGACACCACCATCCACGAGCGCGAAATGTACCTCACCAACATCGCCTGGAGTCCCGACGAGAAGTACCTCTTCATCGCCAAAATCAACCGCGAGCAGAACCATATGTGGCTCGAGCAGTACGATGCCACGACGGGTGCTTTCGTGAAGGTCCTCTTCGAGGAAACCAACCCCCGCTACGTCGAGCCTTGCGAGCCGATGATGTTCACCCCCAAGGGCGACCAGTTCCTCTGGTTTTCGATGCGCGACGGCTACAAACACCTCTATCTCTACAACTTGGACGGCACGCTCGTCAAGCAGGTCACCAAAGGCGAATACGAGGTCGAGGGCTTCATCCAGTTCGACAAGAAGGGCGAAAACATCTTCGTCTACGCCAACAAGGACAACCTTGCCGGCCGCGACGCCTACCGCGTCAACCTCAAGAAGGGCACGATGGATCGCCTTACCAGTGGTAAGGGTACCAACTCTGTGATAATCAACGCCGACGGTACACGGATGCTCTGCGCTTTCAGCTCTGTCGACGTACCCGCTGCCGCCTACTATCAGGACATCACCTCGCGCAAATATCCTGAACCCTATTACATCTACCGCTCCGAAAATCCCCTGAAGGACTATGCTATGCCCGAGATTAAGCTCGGCACCATCAAGGCTGCCGACGGCAAGACCGACCTCTACTATCGCCTCATCACGCCTCCCGATATGAAGCCCGGCACGAAATATCCCACGCTGGTCTACGTCTATGGCGGCCCCCACTCGCAGCTCGTCACCGACAGCTGGCTGGCCGGCGGCAACCTCTATTTCCTCCGCCTCGCCCAGCAGGGCTACGTGGTCTTCACCCTCGACAACCGCGGCACCGACAACCGCGGCTTCGAGTTCGAGAGCTGCACGCACCGCCGTCTCGGCGAAATCGAGATGGCCGACCAGATGGAAGGCGTCAAGTTCCTGCAGTCGCTGCCCTACGTCGACAAGGACCGTATGGGCGTCGAGGGCTGGAGCTTTGGCGGCTTTATGACCATCACTATGAAGCTGGCTCATCCCGAGGTCTTCAAGGTGGGCTGCGCTGGCGGTCCCGTCATCGACTGGAAGTGGTACGAGATTATGTACGGCGAACGCTATATGGACACCCCGCAGGAGAACCCCGAGGGCTACGAGGCCACCTCGCTGCTCGGCAAGGCCAAGAACCTTGAAGGCCGCCTGCTGGTCGTCCAGGGCGCCGAGGACAACACCGTCGTGCCGCAGCACAGCACCGAGTTCATCGAACGCTGCATCAACAACTTCAAACAGGTCGACTACTTCGCCTATCCCCACCACGAGCACAACGTCTTGGGCCGCGAACGCCTCCACCTCTACCAGAAGATGTTCCAGTACTACGAGGACTTCCTGAAATAAAGCCATCCATAAAAAGGACAAAAACTATACGGGGCCGCCATCAGGCGGCCCCGTAGTGTCTATTATTTGTCCCCCTTTCTGCGGTTGCATTCGCGGCAGAGCATCTGGCAGTTGTCGGCCACAGTACGCCCGCCTTTGCTCCAGGGGGTGATATGGTCTGCTTCCATATCGTCTATTTCAAAATGGTTGCCACAATTGGGGCAGATGCCGTTCTGACGTTCGTATACCTCCCGTTTGGTGTTGTCGTCAAAAACGCGCAATTGAAGATGCCGCTCGTCGCCGTCCAGCACATACCAATAAATGCCGCTCTTCTTTTTTACATCGCTGTCCTTCATCAATTGTTTTACCCTCTCGCGCAATTCACTCTCCTTGAACGGGTCGTCTTTATGCTTGTTGTACATCTCGCCCCATTGCACGCCTTTCATCTCTTTCTTCACCTCCGTGAAGTGGGTCTTTACCCAATGTATTACATCTTGATAGTATTGCCACAGCTCGTCGCTGTTCTCATCGGAGCGGTGTGCTATCATATACTCCCGAATATTGCCATTCGAAATCCATTTGAGCACTGTTTCAAGATAATCCTGCCTTATGGGTGAACCGCTCATATAGTCGCTGCCCAACTGGTAGGCCACGCAGCCTGTCTTGCTGAAGCGCCGTTTGGCGTGGTTGATCCAAGGTCCGTTATATATGGCGTTATACATTTCCTGTTGGGTCAAACGTTCTCCCGCGATGTTGATGACCTGAAACCAGTCAATCTGCTCCTCTTCGGTACCTTCACAGATGTACACTTGTAGTTTGTAGTCCGTTATACGTTTTTGCAAACCCCTTAATCCTTCAAAGTTGGTGAGGTTTCCATCGAGTGTCATTAGAAAATCCCCCTGCACAAACTGGCAGATGCTGATGGTGCGCTGCTGGCCGTCGAGCAGCTCGAAGTTGCCCTCTTCGTTGCGTACCCAGTACATCACGTTCAGCGGGAAACCTTTCCATACCGTGTCAATCACGGCGTTACGCTTTTTTTCGTCGTAGACGAACTCGCGTTGGTATTTGGGGCGGATGTTCAGGCGTCCGCCATAGCCTACGATGCCCTCTTCGGTGGCGCTGTTGTCGGCATAGCCATCCACCAGCTCGCCGATGGTCACTTGTGTCAGTTCTATCTTCATTTCTTTCTGCGAATTAGTATGCGTTCGTATATTCTTTTCCCGTTGACGTATGGAGCCCCTTTGGGCATAGCAGTTGTGCTGGTATCGACTATCTCGAACTGGTCGGGGTTGTACTTGTCCATAAAGGTGATAGGTACACCCATCACGCCGTCATAGTCGGCCGGGATGTCGACAGTTTTGTTTACGTTGATTGCTGGATAGTTGTCATACGTTGGGTACTCTTCGGGAGTGTATTTCTTCCAGAGGTCAAGGGTCTCGTGGCGCTTAGGAATATCTAAGTTCGTAAACCAACAAATATTACCCATACTTCTCCATTTTTGTCCATTCTCATCTTGCCAATATCGTGTAGCCCTTGGTTCAAAATATTCGGGTACTTGAAAACTCATATCACCAAATTTATTCCCTAACCACATTCGATTACTCTTTATGTTATAAAAGATGTCTTTATAATGAATTGCATTTTGCTGACCTATTATCAGGAACTTTTTTTCGTAGTTCATTAACTGTGCCACATATTCGCGGAAAAGCGAGAAAGGAGGATTGGTGCATACAATGTCAGCTTGCTTGAGCAATTCTACACATTCTTGGCTGCGGAAGTCGCCGTTGCCCTTCAGTCGCGATAGCACGTTCTTGTTGTTCTGCAGCAGATAGGCCACATCGCTCAAGTTCACCGCCCCGTCACCGTTGTAATCGTCCACCTCGGTTATCTCCACCTTGTAGGCTATCTTCTTCGGCTCGCTGTCGGGCGTGTCGAACTGCAGCAGCAACTCGTTGCCCATTACTGGCGAACCATCGTAGCAGGTGGCGATAAGTTTCTTTAAGCCAAGGCTGTTGAAATTGAGCGCAAAGTATTTGAAAAAGTTGCTCTCGTATGGGTCGTCGCAATTGCAGAACACCACTTTTCCGCGAAAGTGGTTGCGGTAGTGTTTCAGTTCGCTGCTGATGTCGTCTATCTGAGTGTAGAACTCATCTTGTTTGGCTTTCATAGCCGCGTTAAGGCTTTGGTTTCCTGCCATTGGTAGTTGTGTTGTTGTGCATTGCTACCAATCGGCTTCGGAATAAAGAAAGGCGTGAGCCTATCTACTCGCATTCACGGAAAGTCCGCTAAGAAAAACCGCTGCTAAACATAGACAGTTCACACCTAATAGTGTGAACATTACATTATGTTTAGCATAAGCGTCTATTCTAAGTAGACATCCTTGAGCTTTTATTATTCCGATTTCGTGAAATCTGTTTAGCGGACTTTTTTCTTGAATGCGAAATAATAGTAATGCTTTGTTAATAAATCTGTGGCGCGCCCACTCGCGGCGAGCCGTTCGTTTTCGACTGCAAAATTACGCACTTTTTGTGATATGGCAAAATAAATTTTGCCACGTGCTGGAAAAGTTGTACTTTTGCAATATATTTATACAAGGAAACTAACAACGCAAGTATATGTTTACAGGAATTATAGAGACCACGGCCCGCGTGGTCAATATCGAGAAAGAGAATACCAACTACCATTTCACGCTCGAAGTGCCCTTCGGCGACGAGCTGGCCATCGACCAGAGTATGGCCCACGATGGCTGCTGCCTGACGGTGGTTAAAGTCGACAAGGCTAAGAAACAGTACGTTGTGACGGCAATGGACGAGACGATGCTCAAGACCAACCTCAGCACCTGGCAGGTGGGCACCGAGGTCAACGTGGAGCGCTCGATGCGTATGGACGGCCGCTTCGACGGCCACATCGTGCAGGGACACGTCGACCAGACGGCGCGCTGCACCAAGGTCGTCGACGACAACGGCTCGTGGCGCTTCTATTTCGAATACGACACCAAAAACGCCCCCAGCATCACCGTGCCCAAAGGCTCGATCAGCATCAACGGCGTCAGCCTGACGGTGGTCGATTCGGAACCCGGTATGTTCAGCGTGGCCATCATTCCCTATACTTACAAGGTGACCAACTTCCACAATTTCAAGCCCGGAACGGTGGTCAACATCGAATTCGATGTCTTTGGAAAATACGTGCAACGCCTTCTGGAACAGTATCTTGCAGCAGTGCCGCTGACGGGCCGTCAGCAATAGCCGCCGACATCGCGTTGGACAGGGTCGCATAGGCGTGCGGCACGTCGGAAAGTGCTGGTTCTATGTCTGTTGCGGACGGGCTGGCCGCTTGGCTTGTTGTGCCCAGATACTGGCTCTGCGACGCTCGGCCCTTGCTGTCCACAACGAAACCCCACAGGTGCACCTCTCGGCCTGCCCAGAAGCTGTTTAGGCTCATTGTCAGTCGGTTGCTGCGACGATAGACCGGCGCCGAGATGTCGAAACTGCCCAACTCGGGACAGTAGGCGGCGACATAGACCAAATCCTCCCAATGCACCGTACGGTGCAGCGGATTCTTCTCGAAATCAACGCTTAGCGTCGTCTCGTCGATCATTTGCGGCTCGCAGAAGGCCACCGGCGCCACCGGCCCGTCGGCCAGCAGAAGATTCTCATAGTCAATCTGTAACTCGCCCTGCGTACCAGCCGACAGCGCGAAGCATCGCTTGTTGATGCGCATAAAGTAGTTGCTTTCAGTCATTTGTGCGTCGACGCTGACGGCATACATCCCTTTTTTCAATACCTGTCGCGCTTGCGACGCCAGTTGCACAACGGCCTTGAACAGAGTGCGTTGCTGCAACTGTTCGGGCGTGCGCGCGTCGCGGTATTGCGATGGCATAGTGCGCACGCACATCCGTCCGCGCCAACGGTAGCCAATCAGGTTGCCCACGCGGCCGCTAAAACCGGCCATAAAACCAAAATCTGTTTTTCCCATAGTACTTTGTAAATTAATAATTAAAATTCAATAGGTTGCACACTCCGAAACTAACCTTCGTAGCGTTTTTCTTTTATCATAACGCTACCTGAGCCCTATTATTGTCCACTAGCGAAAATTTTATTAAAAGTTTGGTTGGGGTTATAGTGAACTTTGATAGGTAAATGGTACTGGGAAACAGAGGGTTGCGAAGGGCGTTTTTTGGATTGTTTTAAAGAAATAATGAATGTCCCGGCAACGCTATGTTTGTCGTATTGACAGTGCGACATACCGTTTGTTTTGTTGACAGTGCGACACACCCCGGCCCTTCGGGCCACCCCTCTCCGAGAGGGGATGGCTACGCAGTCCAACATTCTGCAAATATTCACTTAATTTAGTGTCTCGGGATTTATTTCCAGACCGCTACCGCGCATCCCCTCTCGGAGAGGGGTGCCCGAAGGGCGGGGTGTGTCGCACTATACGGAATGTATTTGTGGTAACTTTTAAAAATTCGTTCAATTTGCGTTTTGCTTGCAAAACAAAACTCTGAATAACATCAAATTAATTCGTGTAATTCGCGGTCAAAAAAGAAAATATTGGAGGTTCCCTTAAATTGTTTTTACCTCACAAATTCGTTTAATTCGACGAAAAAAAAAGTGTTCCCGAAGGCGGGAACACTTTTAGTGTGCAAATAATTGTTTTTCTGTTGCTTATTCGGCGGGAGTGAACGGGAATTCGTAGCGGAGCTTGAATCCGTTGTCGGTTTTCTCCTCGAGCCAGATGCGCATATAATGGGTGGCGGGGTCGTGGAGTTGGGGGTTCTGGTAGCTGTCGATGTTTGCAGCACCTTTGACGACAACTACATAGCCGTGTTTTTCAGTAGCTTCCTGGTCTCCGGCGAGGTCGGCATCGGCGGGAGCCTCATCGATTTTGGCGAGTCCGTTGACTTTGCCGCAGTCGGCGATTTTGGCCGAGGTGGCGAGGTCCATAGTCTCGGGCAGGACGGTGATGGCTGGTTTCGAGGTGAGGCCTTCGGCGACGAGTTTGCCATCGCTGAGGGTTACTTTGAAATGGAGTTTGTAGGCTGCCGTTGCGTCGTTGCCAAAGTCTTCGATTTCAATGAATTGGCCGTTACTGAGCTCGATGCCGTCATAGGTAAGGTCTTCGTCGGGGTCGCCGCAACTGACCATTCCGAAGGTCAGAATTGTTGCCATTGCTATGGCTAAAAATCTCATTTTTTTCATTGTTTTATTGATTTAGTTATTATGGTGCAAAGATACGTTTTTTTTTCGTATTGGTTGGGGTTTTTTGTGTTAAAAGTTTTGTTTTTGTTTGTAAGTGTCTGGTGCGCAGTGTTATGGCACGGGGTCGTAGCCTGACCCTCCGAGGGGATTGCAGCGCAGAATGCGCTTGAGGGCGAGCCAAGTTCCTTTAATTGGGCCGTATTTCAGGATGGCTTCTTTGGCGTATTGCGAGCAGGTGGGGGTGTAGCGGCAGGCTGCCGGCGTGAATGGCGATATGCATTGCTGATAGAATTTGATCAGCAAAAGGAGTAGCCTGGTAAACAGTTGTTTGATCATTTTGATAGCTCTTGTATGAGGCTTTCGAAGAGTTTGTCGAAGGTGTGCTGCAGGTGGTTGAAGTCGGGCGGTGTGGTGTGGATGTAGTTGATGCTGAGGGCCATTGCCTGTCCGCGCTGCTGCAGGAGGTCGCAAAGTTGCTGTTTGCGTGTGCGATAGCATTCGCGCATCAGTCGTTTGGTGCGGTTGCGGTCGACGGCGTGGTGGAGTTTTTTCTTTGGTGCGACGATGAGCACTTGCACGGGGCTGGCTTGTTGTTCAGGGGCGGTGAGGAGCCAGTGGACGCTGAGCGGGAAGGTTAGTATCCGTTTGTCGGACGAGTACAGTGTGCTGATAGTCTTTTTGTTGCAGAGCCGTTCGTTTTTTTTGAATGTGTGCATCATTCGGCGCTTTTCTTGGGCTTGGGGGCCTCTTTGTTGCCTTCGGCTTCCTTGAGTGCTTTTTGTGCGGCCCGTTCGGCTCTGCGTGCTGCGGCTTTGGCTTTTTTCTCCTCCATCAGCTGTTTGTATTTTGTCTTGCTGGCGAAGACGGACTTGGATTTTTTGGTGCCGGTGGTTCGCGAGGAGTGTGTTGTCTTGGAGCTTTTGAGCGACGAGGGTTTGACGACGAGTACGGCTTCCTGCTGCTTGCCCTGGAGGTAGTTTTCGATGGCCATAGCCATTGAGGGTGAGTTCTTTGTGGGCGCGGCGATGGTGATTTTGATGCCTGCGGCGTTGAGGGCTGCGTGGGTGGAGGTGCCGAAAGCGGCGACGAGGATCGAGGAGTTCTTGGCGTCGGGGAAGTTCATCAGCAGCGAGCGGACGCCGATGGGCGAGAAGAGGGCTATCATATCGAAGTCTTCGAGCTTGAACTGCTTGAGGTCGCGCGGCACGCTGCGGTACATCGGCGCTTTGGTGTATTTGAATTTGGCTTTGTCGAGCAGCTTGGTGTATTCTGTCTGTTTTTCGTCGGAGCAGGGGAAGAGGAATTTTTCGTCGCGGTGTTTGGTCATCACGTCGACGAGGTCGGCAAAGTATTGATTGCCAAAGAATATCTTGCGTTTGCGATATTGTATGTAGTTTTGCAGATAGAGTGCAATGGCTTCGGTGGAGCAGAAGTATTTCATACTTTCGGGGATGACTTCGCGCAGTTCTTTGGCCATCCTAAAGAAGTGGTCGACAGAGTTTTTGCTGTTGAAAATGACAGCGCTGTATTCTGTGATGTGGATTCTGCTTTTGCGGAATTCGGTTGCGGAAATACCCACGACTTCAAAGAATTTGTAGAAGGTGAGATCCAGTTTGAAGTCGAAAGCCAGTCGTTTGTAGGGCGATTTTTCGAGGTCGGCTGGTTCGGGCTGCGAAATGAGTATTTTTTTTACTTTCATACTAAAACTGTTCAGGCGTTGCAACTTTATGTTTTCTAGAGCAATATAACCTTTGCCATTACCAAAATTGGTATGATTTCCAAAATGCAAAGATAGTAAAATAAATACAATTTAGAGGTTTTTGAATTTGTTAAAATTAGTTGCATTCCTCTCAATAGTCTGATGGTGAATACGATAGCGATAATAATCAGTGTTGTTTTTAGCAGTGTGTCCTGGACTCCGGAAATGTAGAAGAGGAGCAGGAGCAGGGGGGTGGTCGTCAGGCCGCCGATGAAGTAGAAGAGGTTGTTGCTGGAGATGTAGAGCATTGTTGCGGCGCGGTCGTCGAAGATGTTGCCGAGTAGTCGTATAAAACTGTTTTTTAGTAATATAAATGCTATGAGCGCGGCCAGCGTGATGCCGAAGAAGAGGGGTTGGGGCAGGCTGATGACGAAGTGGCCGAGGGTTTGGGTCGATTTGAGGATGATGAGGGCCAGGGAGGCCAGGTAGATGCCTTCCATCGGCAGCAGCGAGGCTGTGCGGATGTTGTTTTCGCGGAATACGCGTTCAAGGACGCGTGTGTCGAAGACGGAAAGGAATATGTCTTTGATTTTGAATTTCTGGCTGTTGATGTAAATGCTTATGAGTGTGAGGAGTATGATGATGGTTCCGAAAATCCAGTCGCTTGAGGACTCGGTGCGGTGCGCCAGGGTTTGGGGCTCGGCGGTGGTGTGTGTGTTTATGGCAAACATACTTTTGCGGTGGCGTGGCGCCTGGCCTTCGTATTTGGCGAAGAGTGAGTCGTTGCACAGCATCAGGTATTCGGTGGTGTCGATGGTGGGGTTGAAGATGCTGTCGTGCGGGCGGATAAGTGTTTCGG
This sequence comes from Bacteroidales bacterium, assembly GCA_017517715.1. Lineage (GTDB taxonomy): Bacteria > Bacteroidota > Bacteroidia > Bacteroidales > P3 > Colimorpha. Next base: position 954 of record JAFWYO010000170.1, on the reverse strand, counting down.
GGACAATGGTGTTGTAGCGGATTGTGTTGGTGACGGTGCGCGGCACGGGGGCCTGTTGGTGTGTGTCGGCCTGGTGGTGCGCCGCTTCGTTGACGGTCGTAGCCGGCACCGCTGTCAGGGTGTCGGGCTGTTGTGGCGTTGAGCTGTCTAATACCGTCTGAGTCATTGTCTTGTAGCTTTTTATCGTGCGATGACTAGTTTTTTTGTTGTCGTTGTTGTTTTGCGGTTTGTGGTTTCGTTGAAAACGATGCTGTAGATGCCACAACGCAGATGGGTGGTGGAATATTGTGCGACGGGGTTGTTTTTGGTGTCAAATTCGTCGACAATCCGTCCGTAGATGTCGTAGATGGTGATGTGGGTTGGGGCGGTTAATCCGCTTATTGTTACTGTGTTGCGTGCCGGATTGGGCCATATTTCGATGTCGGGGACGACGGTTTCGGGCTGTTGCAATGCCAGTGTGCTGTCGTCGGCAAAGGTGCGCGAATAGACGATTGTGTCGGCCCGATGGCTGATGGTGAGCGTCAGCGTCAGGCTGTCGAGCTGGTTGGGTGTGGTGATGCTGAATTCGGCCACGGCCGTGTCGCCGGCATCGAGGTCGCCTAATTGTATGTTTGGTGTCTCTTCTATGCTGATTTTTAGCTCTTTGGCACATCCGTTTCCGCTGTTGACAAGGCTGAGGTGGACGGTGTATTCGGTGGAAGGCCTTACGGTTGTAACCTCTTGTCCGTCAGTTGTTAACTGAAGGTTTGCAACTTCGATTGTGGGGGTCAGCAGGTCGATGCTTTTCTGTTGTCGCCACAAGGTGGTGGTGTCGCCAGTTTCGAAGAGGAGAAGCAACTCGGCGGCGGCTGTTTTGGGGTAAATGTAAAATTGTATTGTGGTGTCCTGGCCTGGCGCGAGCGAGTCGATGTGTTGCTCGATGAGTTGGCCGTTGTTCGGCAGGATACTGCTAAT
>JAFWYO010000169.1 GCA_017517715.1 Bacteroidales bacterium | reverse complement strand
TCGATATTTTTTTCGATATGCTCCCGAAGGCTTTGTATCAGGCAAAAGATTTTCATTTCGATAGGATCTGACGAAGACAAAGCCGTCTTTCCATCACCAAAAAACATAGGATAAACAGGCTTCCCTTTTCTGACGACATCGGTTTTCACCTCGCTGCATTTGGTGGCAGCGACAGACAGCTTATAGTTCAGAGCCGTCTTGTTGTTTTTGGGGTCGACAAGCCATTCCTTTGGAATGGGGTTGCCGTAATTGGCAATGATGTACCGGTCCAGTTTGGGCTTCAGTTCCGTGGCCCTCAGTGTGGCACCCTCGGGAGCCAGTTCAGGCTGGAAATGCAGAATAGGAGTCTGCTGCTTGAGGTTGATAATTATTGGTTTCATATACAATTAGTGTTTTTTCATTCGTCTGTTAAAGAATATAGCGACCGTGACGGCAATGACTAAGATAATGGTGTCGACAATGAGGAATGTGTCCCACTTGGCGCAGACCTTGCCGATGAGGATGTCGTTGGCGAGGCTGGTGACAGCCACAAACATTGCTATTATGGCCACCCAGAAACCGCCCTTGTTGAGCTGCCGCGAGCGGCGGTTTTCGACGATATTGTGCAGCTCTTCGATTTCGTTGTCCATCTCTTTGACCTGCCGACCGATATCCATTTTCTTGTAGAGCATCTGATAGAGCTCGATGCCCTGCTCCTGCGCCGTCACTTCGCGGAAATGGATCTGGTTGAGAAACATTATGTAGTCGCTGTGCAGCTTCTCGTAGTTATCTTCCAAACTACTGACAGACTGCTTGATGCGCATTGAGAAGTTCAGAATCGAGGCCCTTTGCACCAGCAGCAGCTCGGACATACGCACATACTCGGTGACGAAATAGTCCAGCAGGAAGAGCGGGCAGCCGAAATTGGTCAGCATCACCATCGAATAGCGCGAGATGCCGTAGAGCGTGCACCATTTCTGCCAGCGCGGATAGGTGGCATCATCAATCAGCCGCTGCTGCATTTCGTTGTTCTGACAGGTCAGGCTGTCACCGTCGACAAAGACGTACTTGTACCAGAACTCACTGTTTTTGAAACTATCATACGCTGCGGCAGAACTGCTGAACTGCGATGCAAACCGGTCGTTCCTATACCACGACAGAACAAACATACGGTCGTCGATGATAGGCTTGAAATGTGAATTGCCAATCACCCCCGAAATCAATTCGTTGATAAAGCCAATAGGCGAGTTGGGTTGATTTGGATCAAAGGGGTATTCGTATGTTCTGCCAAAAAGCTCAAATTTTGTTGCCGTCTCGTAATGATTGTTCCGGTCGGCAGCATAAGGCAGAAAAATGCGGCGGCCATACTGGTTGATTTTGAGCACGTCGTCGGGGTCGGGATAGTCGCAATTGTCGAGGTAGAACGACAGCACGCCGACATTGTTGTTGTAGAGGTTGAGGTTTATGTACTTTATCTTCAGTCTATATGTTTTATCCTTAACAACAAAAGCATAGTAAGGGCACTCGTCATTGTTCGCGTCTTGGACGGCAGGGATATCATATTCGTAGTGGCGGACAACAGTGTCCGGAGCACCGCTATCGTACAGCGCAGGCCAGACAAAGTTGTAAAAATAGTTCTTTTCGTTATAGTACGACTCGGCCTCAGCGTCATCAGCTTTGTGGACATTTTCGATGACGCGTTTCCATCTGCTGTTCGCTGCAACACATTTTTTTGCTTCACCCTCAATAATGAATGGGTACATAAAGATATGGTGGCTGTAGATCGATACCTTTTGCGCTATCAGGTTGATGGCGTTTTCTATTCCCTGTTCCGAATAACAGCCCTTGGCAAGTCCGAAGAAGCCGTTTTCGCCACCTCCGCAATAAGCCTTGCCACTTGCAAGAGCGTCAGCAAAGACTGCCTTCAGCCTGTCGATGCCGGGGCCATAGTAACAAAGCTGTTCGTTGGTGTAGACCAGCAACTTGGTGTAAGGATAAAGTTTGTCGGTGATATACGAAAACATGTCGATGGGCGATTTGACCACCTTTATATCTCCTTTCGTATCCACATTTTCGAGAGCCTTGTCGCACTGCCTTTCGTCCTCCTCGGTAAGGCCCTGGGCACGACGGTCGCCAGTGCGGATATCGTTAATTTCCACCTCGGTGGCACCAGCGGCCTGCATCGCGGCGATGTAGCCACTGTCGTTGGCAGCGACAAGCTTCATTCGGCGGTCTGGCTCAATGCCGAGCAACTCGGCCACCTGCAGTATCGCAGCCGGACGGTCGCTAAAGTCGTTGTGGTGGTCGATGCGAATATAATGTGGCGGCAGAGGGATGTCCTCCCTAAGTTCGATGCCCACATATTCGGCATCGGTGTCGGTGCCAACAACATCGCTATATGCCGACAGCAGTGCGTTGTCCCACCCAAGTTTGCGGTCTTCAAACTGCTCGCCGCGTTTCTCCAGAAGGCGGCGTATCTCTTGCATTTCAAGGTCTTGCCCTCCAAGCAAAAAAATCCTTTTCATAGGTCTTTCAATTTAAGTGTATGGTTCCGTGGCCGTGACTGCTGCCCTTACCCAAGCCAAGCTTGGCCGGAAGGATAACATTGCAGCTGAAAGCGACATCCATTGTCTTCATCTGCACACCTTTATACATCTCGTTGTGTATGTCGCCCTGCTCGTCGATATGACAGTAATATTTTTTATCGGTACTATAGTCTATGCCGTCGAACAAAGTGGCGATGTTGCCCTCCAGGATACGTTCAAGCATCTGGCGACGCAGACGTCTGTCCTTGGTTGAATGGAACAGCCTGACATTCTCCTGATTAAGCGGCATCCAGTCCGTCAAAACATATCTCAGCATATGGTCGGTAATGTCGACGTTAGTGACAACATCGTCGACGCTCATCACCCTGAAAGGCAACTCCTTGTAGCCTATATTCATATTCTTTTCCAAAAAAGGCAGCAGAGCGTGCAGAGCATCGGTGCCCTCGCCGACACCAACCACTGCGGCACAACCGTCAAGAATCTTGTACTGTATCAATGGGTATTTGTATCGAAACCCGTCGGCGGTATGGTTGTGGAAAAGAACCGAGCCGCCCATCGATACAGCCTCGATAATAGCTCCGCGAAAAAAATCGATTTCGCGTGGAGTGATATGATTTGCAAAACGGACAATAGCGCTTTTTAACTGTATCATATTTTCTTACAAATAATTATAAGACCCACTATCAAAAAATGAGGAATTGATTACTGATGCAAATATACAAAAAAAAATTATAATTGAGCAGGGGGAAAATAAAAAAGGGTAAGCTGTTTATATCGCGCCGCTACAACCAAACACCCTTGCTGCATTCCTGCCCTGGGGGGATTCATTGGGAGCTGACCGTATAAGACTTACCCGAATGCAAAAGTACTACTTTTTCCTTTACTGGCAAATTATTTTTTGTCCAGCACGCACAACGAACGGTGTTTCAAGAAAATAATTTTTCACCAAAGTCACACAAACCGCCACGCAACAAAAGCAAAACAGAAGCAAAACAAGGATTTTTCGGATGTATTTTTTAACTAAACACTTAGCATCTGTTTAAATTTGCAGTGGATTTGATGGTGCGACACACCCCGCGAGTTTGAGTTGGTTCTTATT
>JAFWYO010000168.1 GCA_017517715.1 Bacteroidales bacterium | reverse complement strand
TCGACAAAGGCGCCCGCCTTGCCGAACCCGGCGAGTTCACCCAGCGTGCTTTCATCAACGGCCGCCTCGACCTGTCGCAGGCCGAAGCCGTCGCTGACCTTATCGACTCGCGTTCGCAGATGTCGCACGCGCTGGCAGTCAGCCAGATGCGCGGAGGCTATGCACGCGAGCTTGAGTCCTTGCGGCAGGAACTTATCGACTTTGCCGCCCTGATGGAACTGGAGCTGGATTTCAGCGACGAAGACCTCGAATTTGCCAACCGCGACCGCCTGAAGGACACCGTCGCGGCGCTTTCCGAAAAGGTCGGCCGCCTGGTCGGCTCGTTTCAGACGGGCAACGCGCTGAAAGAAGGCATCCCCGTGGCCATCGTCGGCCGTCCCAATGCCGGCAAATCGTCGCTGCTCAACGCCCTGCTGGCCGATGATCGCGCTATCGTCAGCGACATCCCCGGCACCACGCGCGACACCATCGAGGAGACGATGACCATCGACGGCATCACCTTCCGTTTCATCGACACCGCCGGCCTGCGCCAAAGCAACGACCCCATCGAAAGTCTGGGTTTCGAACGCGCCATCAAGTCGGCTCAACAGGCTCGTATCGTTCTGTATGTCCGCGATATAACGGTTCCGTTCGACCAATATGCGTTCGACGATATCACTTTCATCACCGACCGTTGCGATATGAAAGACAAGCATCTGTTTATCGTTCACAACAAGTGCGACAGGGAACACGCCTCCAATCCGCCGGGACATATCGTGTCGGCCAAGCAAGGCACAGGTATCGAGGAACTTAAAAGGAGTATTGCCCAAGTCGCAAAGGATGACGCCAACAAGAACGACGGCGTCCTGCTGACCAACGTGCGACACTATGAGGCGATGCAGAAAGTCCTTGCGGCGCTCGGCGAGGTGCGCAAAGGTCTCGACGCTGGCCTCACGCCCGACCTTGTTACCATCGACTTGCGCGACGCCCTCTACCATCTGGGCACCATCACTGGCAAGGTGGCTTCCGACGAAGTGCTCTCATCGGTCTTCAGCCGCTTCTGCATCGGAAAATAATAAATAAAAAAAACAAATATGAATAAAATTTTAAAAACCACAATTTTATCGCTTGCTTGCATAGCGATGCTTACGCTTGCGGCCTGCAAGGAAAAACCGGTAGTCGCGCCCGAAGAGCTGACAACGGACTTCGTCACCATCACCGATGTGGTGCCCGACGCCATCCTCGAAATCCGCTACTACGGCACCTACAATTTCGTCGGCACCCGCATCGACGGCTACCTGCAACCCACGGCGCTGCTTTCGCGCCGCGCCGCCGACAGCCTCCGTGCCGTCAGCGACGACGTCAAGGCCCAGGGCTACCGCCTGAAAATCTACGATGCCTACCGCCCGCAAATGGCTGTAGACCACTTTGTCCGTTGGGCTGCCGACCTTGGCGACACCGCAATGCGCCGCTATTTCTACCCCAATGTCGACAAGAGCCGACTGTTTGAACTTGAGTATATTATGGAGAAGAGCGGCCACACGCGCGGCTCGACGGTCGACCTGACCCTCTTCGATATGAACACCGAGAAGGAGCTCGATATGGGCGGCACCTTCGACTGGTTTGGCAGCGAAAGCCACCCCGACTGCGGCGGCAATGCCGAGACGGGCGAATATCGTGAAAACGACACCATTACGGCCCAGCAGTTCCAGAACCGTATGATTCTGCGCAACGCAATGCTGCGCCACGGCTTCAAGCCCCTCGACAGCGAGTGGTGGCACTTCACGCTGCGCGACGAACCCTATCCCGACACCTATTTCACTTTCCCGGTGAAGCAACTGTAATGCATTGCATTGCAGAGATATGAAGCGGCCGGCGTTCGTCACGTCGGCCGTTTTTTTTTGCCGCCGTGTTGTGATTCGGTTTCTCGATGCGCCTAATTGGGAAACGGGCAGAACAGGGCAGTCCTGCCGACTAAGAAAAAGTGTAATATGACACAAAATGAACAATTATTCAAAGAGCTGATACACAGGCATCGCGACCTTATCTGGAGCGTGTGCAGCAGCTACCGCTTCAGCGCGGCGTGGGAGACCGAAGATCTCTTCCACGAGGTACTCTGCACGCTCTGGCACGACTTTGGCAGCTTCGACGGGCGCAGCTCGGAACGTACCTGGGTGTGGCGTGTGGCCAACAACACCATCGTGTCGCTCAAGCGTCGCTATGCCAACCAGCCGGCACCTGCGTCGCCACCAGCGGCCGAACCAGCATTGCAACCCGACGACAGCACGGCACTGCTGCAGTTGGTCGATTCGCTTGGCGAACCTGACAGTCAGATAGTTCGTGCTTCGATGTACGGCTTTGGATATGCCGAAATTGCCCGTATGACGGGGCTTACGGTCGCTGCCGTATCGATGCGGCTCACGCGTGCCAGACGTAAATTCAAAAAAATATATGAAAAACAATAACGATATGAAAAACAAGAATTTTGACAACGAAATAAAGAAATGCAGCGAGATGCTGTGCAGCTGCAACTGTCCGATGGACGATAGCACTTTGGACAAGGAAATACGCCGTGCCATTCGGGATGACAGTCCGCGCCATATTTCTGACAACAAGCCCGTTGCCCTTCAGCGTCGCCGTTGGTATATACCGGCCTCTGTAGCTGCTTGCCTTGCCGCAGTATTGGTGCCTGCCAGGCTGCACAGTGCCCAAAGCGACGCAATCCGGACGGTGAAGTTCGACGGGCAGCGCGTAGTTTTTGCCTGCAACGATGGCTGCACGCTCGAAAACACACTTGGCTCATTCAATGATTTTGTAAAAGAAAAGAATTTGTAAACCATTAAAATAAAAAGCATTATGAAGAAATTTTTCATCCCTTTCCTGTTGTTGCCTCTGGCGGTTGCGTGCCAGTCGATAAAAAGCGAAGCGGCCTCGGCTGCCGAAGAATACTACCTCAAATATGCCGACCGCAAGGACCTGACGGTTGCCCTTGTGTCGGGCTATGAGAAAGAAGGAACGACGCTCAACGTGGTGAAGCTTCAGGCTCACGACGAGCAGACATTCAAGCAGTTGCTTGCCGACTTCGATGTCAAAACCGAACCCGTTGCCGATAAGCAAAGACCTGTGGCGGACGATGCTTCCAAAACGCGGACCACGACGCTGACAAAGAACGAAACGTTCGTCGTCGTCAATGGCGACACGCTTGCAAATGTGCCCGTTTTGTCCAGCTTTTCCATTTTTGGCTCCTATGTTGATTCTGTTATGGCTGCTATTGCGGACGCCGAAAATGGTCATTTGAAGATGAAAATAGACACTGTCTTTACCAGTGATTCATCGATAACGGTCAGGCATAGAAAAACATACGACCACGGTGTGCTTGTCAGCGAATCGTCCGACACCACGGCTGATGCTGACTTCTTGAACGAACGGCGCGTCGCGCTTATCACTTACGGCAACCGCGGTTTCGGCACACTGTCCGACGATGAGAACCTGACGCTCTGGCTGCTGTTCTACAACTCGATGGAAGAATTTGGCGCCATTCTGGATAATATCCTCAAGGCCAACAGCTAAAGGTGGCCTCGGCCGACCCTTTTTGAAAAAAACTGACAAAATGTCAGTTTTTTTTCGTTTCAAAAAAGTTTAAAACCCCGAAAAAACGCCCAAAAATCGCCTTTTGTAACACCCACAAAAACAGGACTATCTTCTTATCAAATTCTACTCAAATTCTTACCAAATTTTTACCAAGTTTTACGCCAGTAGAAGATGATAAGTCTTTGGTTAGGATTTCATAAACTGACAAAATGGCAGAGGTCCTTTCAAGTAAAGGAAAGCAAAAAGAAAGGCGGCCGATCGGTTCGGCCGCCTTTTGAGGCGGATCTGTGACTTGTTGCGGCGGATCTGTGATCCGACGCTTATTAATATAAGGATTTTCAATCCACAAAACAAAAAAAACGTTTATTGCGTTAATGTTGGCGGATTGAAAATCCTGATACTAAGCAGTATCGGATTGTTAATCCGATACAACACGCAAAAAAAGAACATCCGTTGTGTCTGGTAATCAAATGGGCTGACATGACTTACATGACAGCCCTATTTTTTGTACGCTCTATTTTTTAGCGGACAGTATAATATTAAATACTAACTCTGTTGAATTTATAACGCAGTCCATAGGGGTCTTCTAAAATCATTGAATCTTGTGTTTGTTCAATTAGATAATACATTTTGGGTACTTCTTGGCCTTCTATTCCAACAAACACCAAAGTTAGTGTGTATCCAGTTGTCTCCCACGTAAAAATAAGATTGCTCTCTTCTTCCGTAACATCCTCAGCCTCATCCCAAATCACGCCAGTTCCATCTCCCTTATATCTCCAAAACTCGATTGTGCCATTTTTTTGCCATATTCCAGGAACCCAATTGGAATTGAAATCCACGTATTCAACAGTATCATTGGAGTCACTGGGATTATCTCCAATTCTGTGAAATAAAGCCGTAAAAGTCATGTCTTTATTTACAATTACCTCTCGCGGATTAGCATCATTTTCGTCATCCCATTTCCAAAACTCATACTCCTCGCGTGGAATTGCATTTATTACAGCGGTCTCGTTGTCGTCGTAAACCCCAGAACCGGTTGTGTACCCCATACTATTGTCTGCTGACTTGACTATAACAGTCCATTTGGGGTCATCCGTACAAGCCACTTGAAACATAAAGCCTATAATGGCCAATAGAATAAGAGCTTTTTTCATTATCATGTTTTTATTTTAGATTGTCTTACTTTTTGAGTCTTTAGCGCGTCAAACGACAGAGGTTTAGCAGTTTTAAAACAGGCGATAGACCTTATTGATGCTTGCCTTGTCGCCACTGCGGCCAAGCGCACGAAGTTCTTCCTCGGCCCTCGGAGTCAGTTCTATGCGGTACATCACAGGCTGAGCATTTGTTTCACGTCGTCAAGGCTCACCTCGCGGGCAAGTCCTTGTTTCTCCTGTTCCACGCTTTTGCGGAAAGAGCGCAGGGCCTCTTTGTCGGAATAAAAGTCGTCGTCGTCAGTCGCGGGCTGGAGAACTTTCGCCCCGGCAGCCAACATCGCCTCGATGAGGTGCTTCATCACGCTGCTCCTTCCGTCGTAGGATATTGTCATTGTTGCCATAATATATTGTATTTGTTTTTCTGCCATAATAACGTCCGCATTCTTTTTTTATTGTGCAGACGAGAAACAATAACTGCCGCAAGTTTGTAGCAGGTGCAGGCAAATGAATTTTGAATAGAATTGACGAAGCGTCGGTGGCCTATAAGTTTGAAAAAGTCGTTATTTCACAGATCATTGTGGTGGTGTGTGATTCTTATTGGTTGGCGTATTGCACCACCTCGTCGTGGAAGAATTCGAGCTGGATGCCTGCCTGGCGGAACAGCTCTTCGCTCTCCTGGCCGGCGTGGTATTTGTATTCGCACACCACGCGCTTGATGCCGCAGTTGATGATGAGCATCGCGCAGGTGCGGCAGGGGGTCATACGGCAGTAGAGCGTGGCGCCGTCGAGGGCGATGCCGCGCCGTGCGGCTTGGCAGATGGCGTTCTGCTCGGCGTGGACGGTGCGGACGCAGTGGTTGCTGATGGTGCCGTCGGGGTTGATGGTCTTGTGGAACAGGTGGCCCACCTCGTCGCAGTGGGGCAGGCCCGAGGGCGAGCCGACGTAGCCCGTGACGAGCAGCTGGCGGTCCTTGACGATGACGCAGCCCGAGCGGCCGCGGTCGCAGGTGGCACGCTTGGCGGCGGTGTCGGCCAGCTCCATAAAGTATTCGTCCCACGTGGGGCGGCGGTAGAGTATCTGCGACAGCACCTGCTCGACCTGCTTGTTCAGGTCGTCGATGGTGCCGCCGTTGTCGAAGCGGAAGTCGGCATTGTCGATGCAGTATTTCAGGTTCTGCTTGTTGGGGTCGGCGTTGTCCATCTCGCGCTGCTCGTTGGCGATGAAGGTGTCGAAGTCGATATGGTCGGTCTCCGAGCCGCGCAGCACGGCGCGGTCGTAGCGCACGCGCGGGTCGGCGTCGACGGCGAAGAGGTAGAAGTTGGACTTGCCGCGTAGGGCCTGCACTTCGCCGGGGGTGCGCACGCTCTCGATGATGCAGTTGCAGCCCGATGCCGAGGCCTGCTCGTAGAGCTGCTCGACAATCCACGACGGCGTGTGCTGGGCGCGCAAGTCGTTGCCGACCAGCGTCATAGTGTCGCGGTTCACTTCCAGTCCGCGGCGCTTGATTTCTTCGGTGATGAAGGCGCGGACGCTGTAGTGCACAAATCCGCGGTTCTTGACCAGATAGTCGACGATGGTGCCTTTGCCGGCTCCGAGGGTTCCTGTAATTCCGATGGTTATCATATACGATGTTTAAAATGTTTGTTGGAATACTGGTGGTTCAGCATTTGAATCGATATTCCAGTTTGGCCAGGTTTTCGTTGGCCTTGACGATTTTCTTCTTCAGGCCGGCCTTGTAGGCTATGAGCTTCTGCATCAGTGCTTCATCGCCGAGGGCCATCATTTGCATTGCCAGGATGGCGGCGTTCTGTGCTCCGTTGATGGCCACGGTGGCCACGGGGATTCCCGGAGGCATCTGCATAATGGCGAAGGTGGCGTCGAGACCTTCGAGGCAACTGCCTTTGATGGGCACTCCGATGACGGGCAGCGGCGTTTCGGCGGCGATGACGCCCGGCAGGGCGGCAGCCATACCGGCGCCGGCAATGATGACCTTGATGCCGCGAGCGGCGGCGCCTTTGGCGAAGTCGCTCACCTCGGCGGGTGTGCGGTGGGCGGAGAGGGCGTTCACTTCGAACGGAATCTCCATTTCTTCAAAAAACTGGCAGGCTTTTTCCATAACCGGCAGGTCGCTGGTGCTGCCCATAATTATGCTAACAAGTGGGGACATATTTTATATAGTTGAAAGTTGAAAGTTTAAAGGGTTGGTGGGAGTTAAGGGGAGTTAAGGG
>JAFWYO010000167.1 GCA_017517715.1 Bacteroidales bacterium | reverse complement strand
CCTATATAAAAATATAAGAATTATATAAGAACGATATAAGAACGATATTGGCACGGCCCTGCCGGGTGGCTTCTAAATCCGCGGTATGGCGTCGAGCAGCTTGCGAGTATACTCTTGCTGGGGATTTTCGAAAAGGGCATCGGCATCGCCCAGCTCTACCAGCCGGCCCGACTGCATCACCATTATGCGGTCGGAAATGAAATGCACCACCGAGAGGTCGTGGGATATAAATATATATGTATAGCCGAAATGCTCCTTCAGCTCGTTGAGCAGGTTGAGCACCTGCGCCTGGACGGAGACATCGAGAGCCGACACCGACTCGTCGCAGATGACAAGGTCGGGATTGAGATTCAACGCCCTGGCGATGCATATACGCTGGCGCTGGCCGCCGCTGAACTCGTGCGGATAGCGGTCGAACCAGCCGGCATCGAGGCCGACGCGCTCCATCAGGTCGACCACCTTGCGACGTATCTCGGATTGCGACAGGCGCCCGTCGCGCTGATGGACCCTGAGGGGCTCCGAAATTGTCTGACCGACAGTCATTCGCGGATTGAGCGACGAATAAGGATCCTGGAAAATGATTTGGATGCGGGGGCGCAGGCTGCGCATCTCGCGCTGCGACAGGGTGTCGAGGCGGCGGCCGTCGAAGGTTATGCTGCCCGACGACGAATCGACCAGGCGCATAATGGCGCGGCCAAGCGTTGTCTTGCCACACCCCGACTCACCGACAAGTCCCAGTGTTTCACCGCGATAGACATCAAAACTGATACCATCGACAGCCTTGAGTTGTTTAAGCGGCTTGCCGAAAATGTTTTTTTCGAGGGCGTATGTAACGTCCAGATTGCGAACCGACAACAAAGGTTCTCCGCTTTCCGTTTTCCGCATTCCGCTTTCCGTTTTCCGTTCCTCGCTTTCCACTCCCCCTTCTCCGCTTTCCGCTCCCATAAACTCCTCGACCGTGGGCAGGTGGCGAGGACGGCTGTCCATCGGCGGACGGCAGGCCAATAGGCCTTGGGTATAAGGATGTTGCGGATGGTGCAGGATATCGTTTGCGTCGCCCTGCTCGACGATTTTGCCGTGGTACATCACAGCAATGTCGTCGGCAATCTGGGCGATGACACCAAGGTCGTGGGTAATGAAAATGACTGCGATATTGCGGCTTCGCTGCAAGTCGCGCAGCAGCTCCAGGATGGTCTTCTGCACCGTTACGTCCAGAGCCGTGGTCGGTTCGTCGGCAATGATGACATCCGGCTCGCAAATCAGCGCCATAGCTATCATCACGCGCTGTTTCTGACCGCCGCTGATTTCGAAGGGATAGCTGTCGAAAATCTTTTCGGGACGCGGCAGCAGCACCTCCATGAAAAGCTCGATCGTTCTGCGTCGCGCCTCGTCGTAATCCACATCCTCGTGCAGCCGCAGCATCTCCACCACCTGCGCGCCGCACTTCTGCACCGGATTGAGCGACGTCATCGGCTCCTGGAAAATCATAGCGACACGCCTACCACGTACACCTTGCATCCGCTTTTCGTCAAGCGCCAACAAATCAACGCTTTCCGATTCCCGCTCTCCGTTTTCCGTTCTCAGTTCTCCGTTCTCAGTTCTCAGTTCAATCCTGCCGCTGACCGTTGCGTTCTTTGGCAGCAGTCCCATAATGGCGAGGTTGCTGACGCTCTTGCCCGAGCCCGATTCGCCCACGATGCCCAGCGTATGCCCGCGCCGCAGCGTGTAGCTCACGTTGTCCACAACCGTCCGCCCGTCGAAGGATACAGACAGATTCTTAACTTCAAGCACAATATCACCTTGTTCCATATCAATTTGTCAAACACTGTTTCCAATCAACACACTCTATGCCGTTAGCGTCGAGCAAGCATCTTGGCTATCATTCTATTACACAGACTTTGTACCGATTTGGAGTTGAACTCCAAATCGGTACAAAATTACACAAAATATTTGAATTACAAGAAAAAGCGCCAAGAAAACGAAAAAATTAATTTAATCGCCATTGAATTAATGACCATTACAATTTCAATAATTCAACCCAAACATCCACAGAGGAATGATATTGTTGTAGGCGTAGAGAATATCGTCCTTCACGACATAGGCATCCTTAATATCGGCAATCTGCTTACGCTTCTTGTTCCGTCCACCGACCTCAAACGTGTGTTCGTCTACAAGAAAGTCCGAGACCGGAGAGGCTGCAACCTTATGGTTCACTGCCATCTGCGAGAAAAATCATTCCGCAATTTTCAATCAGAATTGTCGAATTGAAACAACAATAATAAGAAAAAAACGCGGGGTAAAATCAACATTCTGCGTGTATTTTCAAAAATCCTGTGCCGGATTCGCTGAATCCGGCTTTTTTGTGTTCAAACCATTCACAGAACGGGCTACGACTGGCCAGCGGTAGGCTGAAAACTTATGAAGGTGTTAATATCTTTTTACCATCTTCTACCAATGTAAAAGATGGGTAAAATTTGGTAAGAATTTGGGTAGAATTTGGTAAGAAGATGGTGCCTGGAAAACAGGCAGTTGGCAGAGGGCGTTTTTGAGGTGTTTTTGGGGGTGTTTTAGGTGAAAACTCGGGGGCGATTTTGGAAAGTTTTCAACAGATGATTTCCGTTTCAAAAAAAATTATGTATATTTGCAGCGATTTTCCAAACATCTACAAACATCAAAAATCGATATAATTATGACAAAATCAGAACAATTTATGGAAATGGAAGCCAAATACGGCGCCCATAACTATCATCCGCTACCCGTAGTGCTGGCCAAAGGCGAAGGTGCTTTTGTGTGGGACTGCGAAGGCAAGAAATACTTTGACTTCCTTTCGGCCTATTCTGCTGTAAACCAAGGCCACTGCCACCCGAAGATCATCAAGGCCCTCTGCGACCAGGCCCACGAGCTGACCCTCTCGAGCCGCGCTTTCTACAACAACTGCCTTGGCGAGTGGGAAAAATATGTGACTGAATATTTTGGCTATGAGAAGGTGCTGCCTATGAACAGCGGCGCCGAGGCCGACGAGACGGCCCTGAAGCTGGCCCGCCGCTGGGGTGTCGTCATGAAAGGCATCAAGAACGACGAGGTTATGATTGTCTGCTGCGAGGGCAACTTCCACGGCCGCACCATCACCATCATCACGATGAGCAACGACCCCGAGAGCTATGCCAACTATGGCCCGATGACTCCCGGTTTCATCCGCATACCTTACAACGACCCCGACGCGCTGGAGAAAGTGCTGCAGGAGCACGGCGACAAGATTGCCGGTTTCCTCGTCGAGCCTATCCAGGGCGAGGCCGGTGTGTACGTCCCCGACGAGGGCTACCTGAAGAAATGCTATGACATCTGCCACAAGCACAACGTGCTGTTTATGGCCGACGAGGTGCAGTGCGGCATCGCCCGTACCGGCAAGATGCTGGCTTGCGACCACGAGGGCGTGCGCCCCGACATCCTCATCCTCGGCAAGGCCCTGGGTGGCGGCGTGGTGCCCGTCAGCTGCGTGCTGGCCGACGACGACATTATGCTGAATATCAAGCCCGGCGAGCACGGTTCGACCTTCGGCGGCAACCCCATCGCTGCCAAGGTTAGCATCGCTGCCCTGCAGGTGATCAAGGACGAGCACCTGATGGAGAACGCCGAGCGTCTGGGCAAGATCTTCCGCGACGAGATGTCGGCCTTCAAGAGCCCGATGATCGAGAAGGTGCGTGGCAAGGGCCTCCTCAACGCCATCATCATCAAGCCGCGCAACGGCAAAGAGGCTTGGGACGTGTGCCTGAAGATGCGCGATATGGGCGTTCTGGCCAAACCGACCCACCAGCACATCATCCGCTTTGCTCCTCCGCTGGTCATCACCGAAGAGCAGCTGCGCGAAGCCATCAACATCATCAAGAAGGCTATCGCTTCCTTCGAATAATCCTGATTCACAACAACAAAATCAAAAGGTCGCCGCCAGCGCGGCGGCCTTTTTTTAATGATTAATTTACATTTCGTATGTTGTAAAAGTGCTTTTCGAGAATCGCCTTCGGCGAGAAATTTTACAAATTCGTTTCAAATTTTACATCTGATTTTGTGTAATTTGATTGAAATTTGTGCAATTTCCGTCACAAAGTGACGCCGAAACTAGAGCCAACACCACTTGCGGAACATAATATGAAAACAGATTTATGAAGAAGATATTTCTCATTTTAGCAGTATCGTTGTTTACAGTCACTGTTTTTGCCCAGGAAGTCAGAACCGCCACGCGCGACTATGCCGACGAGCAGCGCGACGAGACCGACCCCGTCATCCTGAAACGCCTCGAGGACTGGAAAGACCTCAAGTTCGGATTTATGGCACACTGGGGCATCTACTCGCAGTGGGCCACCGTCGAGTCGTGGGGCCTCTGCAGCGAGCCCTGGATCGACCGCAAGGATGCGCCCTACGACGAATACAAGCGCCAGTACACGGCCCTCAACACCACCTTCAACCCCAAGAGCTTCAACCCCTCGAAATGGGCCAAAGCCGCCGCGCAGGCCGGTATGAAGTATATGGTTTTCACCACAAAACACCACGACGGCTTCTGTATGTACGGCACCGAGGAGACCACCTACAGCACCGTCAACAGCAGCTGTCCCTTCTTCAAGAACAAGAACAGCGACATCACCAAGGCCCTCACCGACGCCTTCCGCCAGTACAATATGTGGATCGGCTTCTATTTCTCGAAGCCCGACTGGCATTGTCCCGACTATTGGGCTCCGGAGTGGGCCACGCCCGACCGCAACGTGAACTACAACATCGCCGACAAACCCGACCGCTGGCGCCGCTATTGCGACTTCACTTACAACCAGATACGCGAACTGACGCACAACTATGGCGACATCGACATCCTGTGGCTCGACGGCGGCTGGATACGTCCCGAATGGAGCGTCAACGACGAGACGCGCCCCTGGCTGGGTTGCAGCGGACAGATACAGGACATCAATATGCCGCGCATCGCCAAGATGGCACGCGAGAACAATCCCGACCTGCTCATCGTCGACCGCAGCGTGGGCGGCAAGTACGAGAACTATCGCACCCCCGAAAAGCAGGTGCCCGACTCACTCCTACCCTACCCCTGGGAGACCTGTATGACGATGGGCGACAGCTGGTCGTATGTGCACAACGACAACTACAAGTCGACTAACGAGCTGATACATATGCTTTGCGACATCGTCGCCAAGGGCGGCAACCTGCTGCTCAACGTGGGTCCCGACGCCAACGGCAATATTCCCGAGCCCTGCCTGAAACGGATGGAAGAGATGGGCGATTGGCTGCGCCAGAACGGCCAAGCCATCTATGGCACCCGGCCACTGAAGCCCTACGCCAAGGACCGCGTCCGCTACACGCAGAGCAAGGACGGTCTGCACCGCTATGCCATCTATCTGCTCGACGACGGCGAGGTGCCGCCTTCGCGTATCGAAGTCGACGGTATGGTTTATCGCATCAAGAAGAAAACCAAGCACGCCGTGGTGGTGGAGTTGATGTAAGACATTTGTAAATCTTGTAAATTTATTCCGACTTCGTCGGGAATGGCTACCGCGTCAGCCGCTCTCCGTTCTCCGCTCTCACTTCTCCGTTCCCACGATGGTGGCAAATTTGCCCCATACTGGGTGTTTGCGGTATGCCTCCACCGAGGCAGAAGTGTGTGGATGTGATTGTGGAGTGGTGTCAGGAGTTGGATTGTGGGACTGGGGTGTTGATGAGGGCAGTGAGCTTGTCGATGGCGGTGCGGATGGAGTCGACGTTGTCGCAGAGGAGCGAGAGGCGGTCGGCTGTTTCGCGGAGGTGTGCGTTGCGCTGGTGGCTTTGTGCGTAGGCTATGAGTTGCGAGAAGTTGGGCGACTGGTAGAAGGGGTTTTGCTGGTTTGCTGGGAAATGGAGGGCCATTTTGCCTTGTTTGAGTGAGAGCCGTTCGATGCCGAAGTCGCGAGCGATGCGCCGGAGTGTGATGGTGAGGACGAGTTCCTGTGTGGCTTGCGGGATGGGTCCGAAGCGGTCGATGAGTTGCTGGCGGTACTGGTCGAGCTGCTGTTCGGTTGAGAGGTCGTTGAGTTGCTTGTAGAGCTGCAGGCGTTCGCTGATGTTGGAGACGTAGTCGTCGGGGATGAGCACTTCGAGGTCGGTTTCGATGGTGCACTCCTTGACGAACGGAGAACGGAGAACAGAGATGTCAGTATAGTGCGACACACCCCGCCCTTCGGGCACCCCTCTCCGAGAGGGGATGGCTGGCGCGGTTTCGCTTTCCGCTTGAAGCAGTTCTGGGAAGTCGGAGGCTTTGAGTTCGTCGATGGCTTCGTTGAGGATTTTGTGGTACATATCGTAGCCTATTTCGCTGATGAAACCGCTCTGTTCGGCGCCGAGGATGTTGCCGGCGCCGCGGATGTCGAGGTCGCGCATAGCGATGTTGAATCCGCTGCCGACGGAGGAGAATTCCTCGATGGCGCGCAAGCGCTTCTGGGCGTCGTCGGTCAGCGAGCTGAATGACGGTACGAGCATATAGCAGAAGGCTTTGCGGTTGCTGCGCCCGACGCGTCCGCGCATCTGGTGGAGGTCGCTGAGGCCGAACTGCTGTGCGTTGTTGATTATCATCGTGTTGGCATTGGGGATGTCGAGTCCGTTTTCGATGATGGCGGTGGAGACGAGGATGTCGGTTTCGCCTTCGATGAAGCGCATCATTGTGTCTTCGACCTGTCGTCCGTCCATTTGTCCGTGGGCTATGGCGACGCGTGCGTCGGGGACGAGGCGGCTGACGAGGCCTGCGATTTCGGTGAGGTTTTCGACACGGTTGTTGATGAAGAAGACTTGTCCGCCGCGCGAGAGTTCGAAGCTGATGGCGTCGCGGATGAGCTCTTCGCTGAAGGGCGAGAGTTCGGTCTGGAT
>JAFWYO010000166.1 GCA_017517715.1 Bacteroidales bacterium | reverse complement strand
TCGTATACTCCATCGTCAAGGAGAAGATGTGGCACAGCTGGCCGCGCCTGCTGCTCTACAGCTCTGTGGTCTTTTTGCTCGTCGGCGGCGCGCTGACGGCCTGGACAGGCCAGCACGGCAGCATAACGCTCCATCCCGGTGTGCGCACCGTTGCTATCGACACCGGCGACGGCAATACTTCTGCACTTCCTTTCGAGGTGGAACTGAAGAACTTCGAGGTGATTCCCTATCCAGGCACACACACTCCGATGGACTTCGTGAGCCACGTGGTTGTGGAGGGCGAGAACCGCGACATCTCAATGAACAACATCCTTAAGCATCGTGGCTACCGCTTCTATCAGGAAGACTACGGCGACGACGGTTCGTCGGTCCTCAGCGTGGCTTACGACCCGTGGGGCATCGCGGTGACCTATATTGGCTATGTACTTATGGCACTGGGTATTATCGGTGTCTTCGTCTCGCCGCGCTCGCGCTTCCGCAAACTGGCCAAGGGCGCCGCTATCGTCCTGCTGTTCTTCGCCTTCAATTCCGCCTCTGCAGCTCCGCGCACTCTGCCCAAAGCCACGGCCGACAAGATGGGACAGATCTATGTGCTCTACAAAGGGCGCGTCTGCCCGATGCAGACGTTGGCTAAAGACTTCACCACCAAGCTCAGCGGCAATGCGCGCTACGACGGACTCACGCCCGAGCAGGTGCTCAGCGGATGGATGTTCTACTATGCCGACTGGGCCGATGTGCCGATGATCAAAATTAAGGGCGACGACGTGAAGGCCGCACTTGGAACCGATTCCAAGCGCGTCAGCTTCAACGATTTTCTGGCACATCGCGAGCTCTTCGAGGCTCCCAAGGGTATGCCGCCGGCAATGGGTGGCGCTATGCCCGCTGCTATGGGCGGCAGCATCATCAAAACCAAAACGATGCGCGCCGCCAGCGAGAAGTTCAACCTCGTCCAGATGCTTCTGGGTGGCAAGTTCGTCAAACAGTTCCCCGTCGCCGACAGCACCGGTGCCGTCAGCTGGTACGCCCAGAACGACGAGCTGCCGTTTGGCATCCCCGACGACGACTTTTTCTTCATCCGCAAACAACTCAGCTACTGTCAGGAACTGGTAGTCGAGGGCAACTTCGAAGAGCTGGAACGCGTCTTCGACAAAACCATCAAGTACCAGCAGCAAAGGGCAGGGGAGGTGCTGCCCACGCAGGCACGCTTCCGCGCCGAGCGGCTCTACAACAGTCTCACCACAGGCCGCTGGCTGGCTATGCTGGCCGTCACGCTGGGACTTGTTTTCTTCGCCTTGGCCATATTTACGGCCTCGCGCAACACCGACAGCAAGCAGCGCGGATGGAATCTCGTCACTGCCCATATCCCTGCAGCAATAGTTCTTTGCCTCACACTGTTTCTGTTGCTCATCTTCATCTTGCGATGGGTGGCGGGAGGCCATATTCCGATGGCTGGCGGCTTCGACAGTATGAATCTCACGGCTATCGTGGCAGGCATCGTTTCGTTGGCTATGGCCCGACGCTATCGTATGGCACCATCCATCGGACTGCTGGCTATGGGCTTCTGCCAGCTGGTGGCGATGATGAGCGGCAGCAATCCGCCCGTGACCCACCTGATGCCCGTCCTCAGCTCGCCGCTGCTAACGCTCCACGTCACGGTGATAATGCTGTCGTATGCGCTCTTTTTCTTCATTTCGCTCAACGGCTTGGCGGCTTTGTTCTCGCCCTCGCGGGCTGCCGAAATGCGCCGCGTAAGCCTGCTGATGCTCTATCCCGCCGTCGCCCTGCTGGCCATCGGCATCGTCATCGGAGCCCTGTGGGCCAACGTCTCGTGGGGCAACTACTGGAGCTGGGACCCCAAGGAGGTGTGGGCGCTTATTACGCTGATTGTCTATCTATTCCCGCTGGTCGGCTTCCGCGACGATGTCCGCCCTGCAGCATTCCACACCTATTGCTTCCTCGCTTTCCTTAGCGTCATTATCACCTATTTCGGCGTCAACCTCATCCTCGGCGGCATCCACGCGTATAATTAAACAAGTGCTCCTGTGCTATTCCAACGCCGCCAGCGGAGAAGGTTCGATGTTGATTTTTTGATAACCAGGGCAATAAAAGCGGGAGGGATGCGTTATTGTGGGCGTAAATGATTTTCGGATGAAAGATAGATTTATTTGTAACCCGCTGATTTTTCCCCCTACGGATTGCACAAGAAATCGGAGAGAATGAAGGAACTGCCGGCGGCCGTTCCGATTGCGCAGCGGAGAACAAAAAGGAACTGCCGGTGGTCGTTCCGATAGCGCAGCGGAGAACAAAAATTTCCTCTTTCTTTTTCTCTGTTCTCCGCTTGGCTGCACTCCGTTTGCCACCCTGCGGGGACGCTATCGAAAGCCACTGGCTTTCTTCATATGCCTGCACCTGCCGCAAGAACTAACACTATATTAAAATTGCATTTTGTCAATTCGATAATTCTTCGTACTTTTGCAAATCGAAAACAATAACAAAATGGAAACACAAGTAGCATACACAATGCCGATGAAACCTAATGTTTCGCACACTCGCAAAGAAGTGCGGAAAGCGAAACCCATTCCCGAAGGCTATATGTCGCTGGACGAATTCGGAAGCATTTTCCACCGCAAACTGGATGAGGCTTATGCAAAGCTACACAGTGATAGTGAGCAATGAGGCCACCGGTGACCTTGACGAGATAGCCAACTACATCGCTACTGTATTTCGGTCGACGAGTGGGCATAATTTTGTCAACCGCATTCTCGGTCAAATACAGGCTCTTTCCTATTCCGCAGGCACCTACCGCGACAGTCCCTATGCAATGGCCAAACTCATCCACCCACACGCCAAAACGATGAACATCATCAACCACCGTTGGACGGTGGTGTTTCACATCAACGGTGAATATGTTGTGGTAGACCGAATAATCCGTTCAAGCCGTATAGCCTTTTAGAAAAATGATTGGTAGCTGTATCCATAACTCGCTGATTTTTACCTCCCCCACGAATTGCACAAGTAATCGTCAGGAGGCTTTCCTCTTTCTTTTTTAATTTATTTGCCTGCACCTGCCGCAATGCTGCGGCGGGGTGGGATGGTTTTGTAATTTAATCAATCATTTATTTCTTAATTATAAAACAACATGCAACCATTATTCGAACCCCAAAGATATATCCGAGATTATTTCGACCTCGGAGATGAGTTTAACTTCACAAGCAACGAAAATAAACTGCTGGAAATTGCAAATTGTGTCTATCATGGATTTAACCTGTATGAAGCCTTGAAAGAACATTGTGAAGAACACCCAGAAAGGAAGTCGCGTTTTTGCCTGACATTGACAGAATACATTGAATTAATTCGAGGTGAGAAAAATGGAGTCATTACTGCACTTTATTCTCACGACCAGTTCACCTTTAAACAATTGGTCGACCTATTAGAGGAGGAAATAATGCGCCTCTTTAGATTCCCTCGTATAGGAGATCCCTACTTTGTTCCTGTAAAAGATTACTATGATGGAGTAATCAAACACTTTAAAGGAAAAGACATAAGTGACTTAAAAAAAGCATTAGGTAATCCAACTCCCTTTGAAAAAATACCAATCACAGAGAAGGAATTAAGAAAAATCAATCCGTGGGATGGCTCTATTCAGTTTGTCAAACCAATAGAAAGCCCCTCGACCTTATATGATAAAGAAGCGAAATGTGTCTTAAAATGTGATGAACCATACATTATGGAATTCAACAAATTATACAAAGGGGAACCATATGAATATCGAATTCAGAAGTGGCCAAAACCGTTTATTGGGAACCCATTAACCTCAAAAGTGGTCTTATTGAGCCTTAATCCAGGCTTTAACGACAGAACCAACCATATGTTGGCGAACGCAATGGACATACACTATCGCGAAGCTATCAACAAGCAGCTGATTGACCAAATGAGTTTTAAAACTCCGTCATTCTTCTGCTCAAACATCAAGGGCGGAGGTTTGGAATTGAGCTATCTGGAAGCACAAGCCTTTGTCGATAATTGGTATTGGTATGATATCATTGAAGACTTAAGAGACCATGCGGACCTGCCCAAAACCAACTTGTACCACGACCCGTTATATGAGAAACTTTCTGTCATCCAGTATGTCGGATATGCCTCTACGGAATATAAGAGTGCTCCAAACGGCAGAATCTTTCCATCTCAGCACTTTACCAAACTTTTAATTCAACATTTGGCATTCAATAGCGACAAGGTTTTTGTCGTTGCCCGTTCGGAAAACAAGTGGCATAAGTTTATTGGAGACGAAATATGGAATAAGTTGGAGCAAGAGAACCGTCTTATACTTGGAAGAAAGATCAGAATGCAGAGTCTGACTGAAGTTGGATTAGGAAAGGATGGATTTGACAGATTGGTTGACATCCTAAAATAAGTGCAAACAAACATTTAAAAGGATACAACGTGTGTTTAGAACAGCCCATTCTGTTTTAGAACTGGCCGAAAAGACTCTCGCAAGTTCCAATTGATTTTGAAAACGGCCGAAAAGAGTGTCGCCGGGGTGTTTTGAAATCAAAAGGCGGTGAAAAGAGTGTCGCAAGGGTTCGCTTTTCACTTCTTCTTACCCTTTTTCCAGTCGAAATAGATCATTCCGGCCATCCATAGCAGAGCGCAGACTATGGCCCAGATTGTTCCTGTGTTCATAGCAGAAAACTAACGGTTATCCAACGTTGCATCGATGTCATTCTGAACCCGTAGGCGTCGGGGTCGAGGTATGACGTGCCTTGGTAGAGCATCATATATGCGATGGTGGTGCGCCCCAAGCGAAAGCCGAAGGTCCAATGTACGCCCCATAGGTCTGCATTGTACGTCGCCGTGTGGTTCAGCAGGCGGCGGTAGTTGATGCCGGCACCGAGGTAAACATCGCCTTCCGGAGTGGCATTCCATATCGCCGATACGGGAATCAGGAGACTGGTCTGCGTCTCGCCGCTGCTCTGGCCGAAAATGTCGGCTGCGGTTCCGCTCAAGTCGACGTTTGGCATCATTGCTGCATTGAACAGCGCCTGACCCTGAAGAGTGAACGAACCGCGGTTGAAGCGGGCGTCGAGGCCGGCGTGGCATTCCAGTCCCAGTCGGCCCTTCAGCGACGAGTTGGGATAGCGCAGGCTGGCAGTTCCGAATCCTGCAGCGGGTCCGATTTCGAACATCGGCAGGTGGTCGCGGTGCTTGGGCGCCACCTTGCCGCTGGCCTTGAGCGGAGCGCGGTCGGTGGCCCATTGCAGGGCCAGCTCGGTGAGGAAACTGCAGATGCGGTCAAGTCCTTCGTAGTCAATCAGGTCGGCATCGTCTTCGGGCTTGTGGTAGGGCGATTTCAGGCCCGTGGTGACCGCCAGCGTCGGCAACTGTCCTATGCTGGCAAAGGGTTCGGTGTCGGTGGCCGTTATTGCCGACGTCTCAAAACGTTTCAGTTTCAGCGTCATCCCTTGCTCGTCGGCAATCTGCCTCATCGTCCTGTCGGCACCGTCAAGGGTGGCAACGCCCTCAATCACAAGCGCGTTGTTGGCGCTGAGCCAACCCACCATATCGATGCTCATCATCACTTTAACCTTATGGATGTCGTCACCCATCATACGCACCATATCTTTCGAGCCGTACAGCCCTTGCTCCTCGCTGTCGAAAGCGGCGATGATGATGCTGCGTTTCAGCTCGCTGCGGTGGGCGTAAAGCTCGCGGGCAATCTCGATCAGGGCCGTGCTGCCCGACGCGTTGTCGTCGGCGCCGTTATGGACCTGCCCGTTTTTTACTCCGATGTGGTCATAATGAGCGCCCAGCACGATATATTCGTCCTTCAGCACCGGGTCGTTGCCCGGAATCATCATAATGATGTTGCTGATCATCCCGGTGTCATAGTCATAGCCTATCGGCGACAACCTCGGTCTGAATGGGTACAGGCAACTGTCGCCGTAGGGCTGTAGGCCTATCGCTTGGTATTGGTTCAGAATATATTGGCGTGCTTTGGCGCCGCCCACGCTGCCCGCCAGACGGCCCTGCAGGCTGTCGCTGGCCAGCAGGTACAAATGCTGCCGCAGCCGCTGCTGGCGCCCCTGCTGCGCGTTGGCCGAGCCGGCGCCCACCGTCGCCATCAGCACGGCGAAGGCAATAAAAACAAGAATCCTTTTCTGTCTCATAATGATTACATAACTAAAAAACACGCTTTTTATTACTCGACGACTTTCGTTTTTTTGCAAATAAAGACAAATAGTTGTCTGCATTATAAAAAAGTTCGTATATTTGCACAATCAAACACCGCAATACGATTATGCGTTAATTTCTGAAAATCATATTTTTAAATCGAGAAACATTGTTCGTCGGGTCGCCAAAAGCGTCCTTCGGAAGGGGAGTTGTACGCCTTTTCTGACGCCTTCAGGCCACCGAGGTCTTTGACATAGTTTCTCCATTTTGCAAAAGCCTGAGCGACCCGGCCGAATCATCGCTTTTGTAAAACCTTTTAAACATTTAAAAATATGATTTACAAGAAAAACGAAAACCAAAACGTGACTTCGTACGAAAACCAAAACGAAAACGTAACTTCGTACGAAAACCAAAACGAAAATGTTGGCGTTCAGCCGAAAACAAAAGTTATGCTGGCCTGGAGCAATGGCCGCGAGACGCACCTGCACCCCTCGATGATGCACCTGGCCGAGGAGCGTCACCTGAAGCAGCTGGCAATACTCAAACAACAGGAAAAAGAATTTAAGCTGGGCCCCGAAGGCTATTGCCGCAAGCTCAGCAGCGAGTACGAACGCTATAGCGACGAGCTGTGGCAGCTAGGGCTCCGCATCGAAAGCTACCGCTTGCTACTCTATGCCGCCGAGGCCCTGTTCGGGACCCCTCGCAGCTGGATCCACAGCATCCACACCAGCTGGTACCACGACAACCTCAGGCAGTTCCGCCGCCTGTTTCATCGCTGCCGCGAACGTGCCCAGCAGGACACGCGCCTGATGCCCGTCTTCAACGCCAGCCTGGTTAAAAAGCTCTATTTCCGTATGCTGGATGAATATTCCGGCTGCGCAATCAGCTACCGCGACAAGCGCAAGGACTGGACCCTTTGGGACAGCATCTACCACATCGACGGCGACGACCCGCTGTGTTCTTGAAAACGGAGAACGGAGAACGGAAAACGGAAAACGGAAAACGGAGAACGGAAAGCGGAGAACGGAAAGCGGAGAACGGAAAGCGGAACGACAGTCAGAAAACTCGGCTTCGAAAAGCTCCCTCGCCGAGCCTTATTCCGAAAAAGTTATTAACAACTTCTGACCATCTTCTACTGAGGTAGAATATGGTTAGAATTTGATAAGAATTTGGGTAGAATTTGGTAAGAAGATGGTACCTGGAAAACAGGCAGTTGTGGAATGCCGTTTTTGGCCATTTTTTGGCTTGCCAAAAGGAGAGTTATTAACAAAAAAAAGAAGTGTTTTTTGGAGAAAACTCTGCTCCAAAAAACACGGTAGGATTAGTGAATGGTGAATAGTGACCTGTGACCTGTGACCTGTGAATTGTGACCAGTGGCCAGTATACGATTTGTCCCTTTAACTTCCTTTAACTTCCCTTAACTTCCTTTAACTTCCCTTTATTTCCCCAATCACAACTTCCAACTTTTCAGAAGGTGCTGATGCTCTCTTTTATGGCGGTGCGCATCGGTTCGGGCAGGTCGGGGAAGAAGGTGAGGCCGGTGATGCGCTCCACTTCGGCGATGGTGTTGGTGTAGCTGTCACGTTTTTTGGTGCCTTCGTTGTTGCGGACGATGTAGCCGATGCCCTTAGGGTTGTCGGGGTCGAGCAGGGCTATGACCTTGAAGAAGGCTTCGGGCACGGGGATGCAGTGCTGGCCGATGCTGTCGTGCTCCTGGTTGAGGAACAGGGGGCCGCAGACGATGACCACCTCGCCGTAGCGGCGTGCCCACTTGCGGCAGTCCATCTCGATCTGGTTCCAGATGCCGCTGTTGAGGCTTTTGTTCTGCGGGCAGGCGTTGGTCATCAGGAAGCTTTCGTACATCGCCACGGAGTCCCACTTGTTGTCGCCCGCGGGGCACATATGTCCGCGGTCCCAGTCGGTGCCGCGATAGTCCTGCCAGTAGGCTCGCGGCTGCGGCACCTCTTTGTCGTCGTGCCAGGCTGTGGCGGGACGCGGCACGGGTCCGTCGGTGTGGTCCTTGGTGAGTCGCCAGGCCACCCAGTTGGGCTGGCGTGTGTCGCGGTTGTACGAGACGACGTAGGCTTTGCGCGTCAGTATCTGCTCGGGGCGGTCGGTGATGGGCGCTGGCAGGGGCAGGTCGCGTGTCCATTGCTGTGGGTCGGCCTGCTGTACGAATGTGGTTGTCTGTGTGTTGGCCTGGCGGCACGAGGCGGCCGTCAGCAGCAACAATAAAATCAGGGGTATTATGCGAATATGTTTCATATCAGTGTTTTATCTCCCGTTATTTTTTTTCTCCTGCTCGCAAGTGAGCGAAATCTTGTAGATCTAGTAGATTTTCCGCTCGCAAGCGAGCGAATTGCTGATAATTGCTGTTCAATTGCTGGTAATTGCTGTTTAAATTAAAAAAATATTTCTGTTAATTCCTGGTTGATTACTGATAATTCCTGTTTGTGAAACTCCCGCTCGCAAGCGAGCGAAATCTTGTAGATCTAGTAGATTTTCCGCTCGCAAGCGAGCGAATTGCTGATAATTCCTGTTCAATTGCTGGTAATTGCTGTTTAAAAAAAATATTTCTGTTAATTCCTGGTTGATTACTGATAATTCCTGTTTGTGAAACTCCCGTTCGCAAGCGAGCGAAATCTTGGAAATCTTGGAAATCTTTTTTTTGACGCAAATAGCAAATCTTGGAAATCTGCTCGCAAGCGAGCGAATCTTGGAAATGGTTTCCGACTTCGTCGGAAATTGGTTTCCTCTGATTTCAACGTTCAACTTTCAACTTTCAACTTTTTCTCGTTGGTTTTTTGCTGGAAGCGGTCGCTGTCGATGATGAAGCGCTCGTGTGTGCCTTCGCCGATGAGGCCGCACTGGTCGTAGGCGCGGACGCTGAACACGAGGCGGCGACGGTCGACTTCTATCAGCTCGCTGTCGCACCACACGCGCATCCCGACGGGCGTAGCGGCGCAGTGGCTGACGTCGATGCGTGTGCCCACGGTGCCCTGACCGGGGTCTAGTAGGGGTGTAACGCTCTCGTTGCAAGTGCGTTCGATGAGGGCTATCATCATCGGTGTGGCGAAGACTTTTACCAGTCCGCTGCCGATGCGGTCGGCGCAGAGCTCGTCGGTGACGGTCTGCTCAAGATGTCCTTTTATTCCTTTTTCTATCATTTTGTGAGCTGTTATCTGTGAATAGAGTCCTGATTATTGAGACGCGACAAGTGGTTTCAAATTTCAATTCTCAATTTTTATAACGCGGTTTGCCAAAAATTATTGTTTGCAACAATAAATTGTGTTTCTCCGCGTTTGTCGGGTTGTTATGTCTATTGTTTTGCGTATGAAACAATTTTTCAAGTCTCTGTTTTTCAACGATGCGTTCATCTTGACTATAGTCATCGTTAACGCTTTGATTATCTTTCTTCAAGAAAGCGGCATCAACTCCACTGACTTGATGGTGATGGACGATGTGGCAACGGTGTTTTTTGTTGTTGAGATGACGGTAAAGATTTGTTCGTTAGGTTTTAAGAACTATTGGAGCAATGGTTGGAACATCCTCGACGGGACGGTGACGCTGCTGTCGGTGCCGTCGCTGGTGCTGTTGTTTTCCCTGTTTCGATGGTCAATATGACGTTTTTGCAGGTGCTGCGAGTGCTGCGCCTGCTGAAGCTGATACGTGCTGGGCGCTATTTCACCAACCTCAATGGCATTTTGCGCGGTTTCAAGCTGGCGCTGAAGGAGTCGGCGGCTATCTTGTTGGCTTTCATCGTTCTGATGGTTATTGTGGCGGTGCTCAACTGCTGCCTGTTCCGCAATGCGGCTCCCGAATATTTTGCCACGCCGGTCGATGCCATCTATTCGATGTTCCGCTTCTTTACGGTCGAGGGTTGGTATGAGATTCCCGATGCCATCACCAGCGGTGCCAGCGGATGGCTGGCATTTATTATTCGCCTCTATTTCTGTCTGTTGGTGTTCGGCGGTGGCGTTATCGGTATGTCGCTGATCAACTCGGTGTTTGTCGACGCGATGGTGGCCGACAACAATGATGAGGTCAACGTTAGGCTGAGCGAAATAAAGGAGCAGCTGGACAGGATAGAACGGAAGATTAGTGACCTGTGACCTGTGAAACGAGAGTGTTCGTGTTGCTGTTTCTTATAGTGATTGGTGATTAGTGATTAGAATAAAAATAATTAAATAGGAATTATGACACCTTTGATAGTAGGAATACTGTTGCCGCTGGCTGGAACGATGCTGGGTTCGGCATTTGTGTGTTTTATGAAGAAGGATATTCCCGACCGGCTGCAGAAGACGCTGCTGGGCTTCGCGTCGGGCGTGATGGTGGCGGCCAGCATCTGGTCGCTGATTATCCCCAGTATGGAGATGGACCGCGGCGGCATCGTCCCGGCATCGCTGGGTTTCTTGCTGGGTATTGGTTTTCTGCTTCTTATCGACGAGGTGACGCCCCACCTTCACAACGGTGCGGCAAGTGCCGAGGGTCCGCGCAGCAAGCTGTCGCGCACGGCGATGCTGGCCTTGGCAGTGACCATCCACAACCTGCCTGAGGGTATGGCGGTGGGTGTCGTCTTTGCCGGGTCGGACTACGGCCTGACGCTGTCGGCGGCTTTCGCTGTCGCCATCGGTATTGCAATCCAGAACATTCCCGAAGGGGCTATCATCTCGATGCCGATGTATGCCGCCGGCAATTCGCGCTGGCGTTCGTTCCTGATAGGCACGATGAGCGGCGTGGTGGAGCCTGTCGGCTCGCTGGC
Source organism: Bacteroidales bacterium (assembly GCA_017517715.1). Taxonomy (GTDB): domain Bacteria; phylum Bacteroidota; class Bacteroidia; order Bacteroidales; family P3; genus Colimorpha. The sequence goes on along the minus strand of JAFWYO010000166.1, from coordinate 12,676 downwards.
CATCATCCTGCTGGCCTCGGCGCTGGGCGTGGCACTGCCCTACCTGCTGGCGTTTGCGGCCGGGGCAATGATGTATGTCGTTGTCGAGGACCTTATCCCCGAAACGGCGCAGGGCAAGCACACCAACCTGTCGACCATCGGCTTCGCGCTGGGCTTCGTGCTGATGATGGTGATGGATGTGGTGCTGGGATAAGTGAATAGTGATAAGTGAATAGAGTTGTCTTAGGCAACAGAGATACAAAGAGGCGGCGGTGCAAATGATTGCGCCGCCGCTGTTTTTTAATGTTTGAGTTAAACTATTGTTTACAGGGCATAGCCGATGCCTGCGAAGAAGCCGGCAGCTTTGCGCGTGGTGTTGTCGGCGGTGCTGAGGTTGAGCAGGCCAAGGTTGTAGCCGCCATAGATGCGGAATTGGTTGAACGAGATGCAGGCTCCGAGGGTGGCACCGAGGTCGAAGCGGGAATTGTTGCTGTCGTCGTCATACCAGTCATCCTCGCCGTCGGTGCCAAGGTTGAGAGCCCCAAGTACATTGGCGTTGCCGCTCCAGGTGGTTTTGCCCATCAGAGCGAAGCTGATTGTGGGACCTGCGAAGAGGGTGAGGCGGGCGCTGCCGAGGTTGAAGCCATAGTTGAGCAGCACAGGGACGTCGACCAGCAGATGCTTGTAGCTGGCAGTGGCTTTTGCCGAACCGAGCAGGCCGAGGTCAACGGTGGTCTCTGAATTTGCAAAGCCGTAGCGTCCTTGCAGTCCTACCGACAGAGCGAGGTCGCCGCTGAGCTGGATGTTCTGATTGATTCCGATGGCGACGCCATCGAGTCTGATGGTGTCGTGCCAGTTGCCGTTAGAGGAGGTGATGGTTTGCGGCGTGTAGCCGATGTTTAAGCCCGTTTGGGCGTTCGCGGTGGCGAGCATTGCAACGGCCACTGCAAAGATTGTGAGTGCTTTTTTCATCTGTTTAGAGTTTTTATTGTTTGACAAAATGTTTCGTGTTCCAACCCTCTGCGCCAGACATTCTGTGTTGCCCCAAAGAACGCAAAATGCTTTTATTAAACTGGATATTAATATCTTCTGCATTTATGATTTTCCTTTTTAAGGATGCAAAAATAGCCCGTTTGTCGTTATTGGCCAAGGAGCTATGGTGATTTGCGACGGATAAGGGTCAACGTATCATACCATCCGCGCTGTAGCCTCGCGGACGATGGCGGCCATCTTGGCTGGCGGTTGGTCGAAGTCGCGGATGATCCATTCGCGCAGCACGCCGTAGAGCGAGAAGGCGAACATTGCCGCGTGGTAGGCTTGCACTGGGTCGTCGGTGTTGCGGTCGTGCATCGTTACGGTGAACGATGCGCAGAGGTCGTCCATCAACCCGCGGCGGTAGAGCAGGCGCGTAGTATCGCGGATCTCATAATTATATTGGAAGAAAGCTTCTGCTTGCTCGATGCGGAAATCGTTAGGAGCAGGTACGCCGTGCTGTTGGCAGTAATTTTGCCATAGACGTACCATATAGTAGGTTACTGCCTCGTGTTTGGAACGGAAGGCGCGAAACCACGAGGCGCGGTGATAGCCACTGGTGTCGCAAATTTGCTTCACCTGTATCTTGTCGATTGGGTACTGCTCGAGCAGTCGCATCACGGCACCAGCCATACAGTCGCGCAAAAATTCGGAGGGTTGGGGCTGTTTTTTTTTGTGCATAGTATTATCTATCGTACGTAGTTGAAAATATAACAGATTAACGTTATTTTCATTTTGTTTATTGTATGTGTGTCGGTAATTCTACGTATAAATATAAAAAAAGCGCTCCTACTTCTTTGGAGCGCTTTTTTATGTGTTGTGAATGTCGCTATGCGTTGTTTTTGGGCTCTTTGACGACGGCGGGTTTCGATATCGACTCGCGCATATCGGTGTCGGCCTGGATGTTTTTCATTCGGTAGTAGTCCATAATGCCGAGGTTGCCGTTGCGGAAGGCTTCGGCCATTGCCAGCGGCACTTCGGCTTCGGCCTCGATGACCTTGGCGCGGGCCTCCTGGGCTTTGGCCTTCATCTCCTGCTCCTGAGCCACAGCCATAGCGCGACGCTCTTCGGCCTTGGCCTGGGCGATGTTCTTGTCGGCATTGGCCTGGTCCATCTGCAGCTGGGCGCCGATGTTCTTTCCGACGTCGATGTCGGCGATGTCGATGGAGAGGATTTCGAATGCCGTGCCACTATCCAAACCTTTGGTAAGCACTAGCTTGGAGATGCTGTCGGGATTTTCGAGCACCTGCTTGTGGCTGGTGGCCGAACCGATGGAGGTGACGATGCCTTCGCCGACGCGGGCCAGGATGGTCTCTTCGCCGGCACCACCGACAAGCTGTTTGATGTTGGTGCGCACGGTGACGCGAGCCTTGGCAATCAGCTGGATACCGTCTTTGGCAACAGCGGCGACGGGCGGTGTGTCGATGACCTTGGGGTTGACGGAGGTCTGGACGGCGTTGAGCACGTCGCGACCAGCAAGGTCGATGGCGGTGCAGGTCTTGAAGTCGAGGTTCATATTGGCTTTGTCGGCCGAAATGAGAGCCTTGACGACGCTGTTGACGCGGCCGCCGGCCAGATAGTGGGCCTCGAGCTCGTTCTGCGAAACTTTAAGGCCGGCCTTGGCTGCCGACACCATATTGTTGACGATGACGGCGGGCGGCACCTTACGGAAGCGCATAAACACAAGCTGAATCAGCGAGGTGTGGACACCGCTGATGAGGGCTTGGAACCAGATTCCGATGGGCACAAGCCACAGGAAGAGTATCAGGAAAATGATACACGCGAAAATAATTACAATAGTGATTGGGTCCATAATGTTGTTTTTTAGGGGTTTGTTTTCTTGACGATTATTCTGTAGCCTTCTGTCTCAACGACTTCGACGTCAACGCCTTCGTCGATGTATCCTTCCTCGCTGTGCACCTCGACGATTTCGTTGCCGAAGAGGGCTTTGCCTGCCGGTGCCAGACGCGAAATCGTCTTGCCTTTGGCGCCAGGCTTGATGGTGGAATTGTCGATCTGGTTGACGCGGCTGTCGCTTTCTTCGTTGAGGCTGAAGCGTTTCCACGTGCCGCTTTTCATCAGCACAACAAGCATAATTAATCCGGTCAAAAGGCTGGCGACCAATGTGATATTGCCTGCCAAGTTGCCATAGTTGGCATAGGCCTGCCAGATGCCGACACCGACCATTGCGCCGCCGAAGATGCCGCAGATGACACCCGGCAGAGCGACGATTTCGAGGGCTACCAGTGCCAGTCCGACCAGGAGCACGATGATGATAATAGGCCAGTTCATATAGCGCGTATTATTGTATTATTTCGGATGTTAATTGCTTGTTTAGCAGTGCGGTGTGCATAGGAAGCAGCTCTTCGTAGCCGCCGGTTTTGACGATGCATTTGCCGGTGTAGTGTATCATTATGGTGCACTGCTCGGCCTGTTCGTAGGTGTGGCGGCAGATGTCGACCAGCGCTTTGATGACGTAGTCGAAAGTGTGGTAGTCGTCGTTGTGGACAATCAGTTTGCAACCGTTGTCGTCGAGCAAGTCTACATCTTGTTCTTCTTTTTCTTTGTATTGGCTGTCGTCTTTCACGCTGAAAAGGTAGATTATTTGTTTATCAAAACGTTAGCGATGGCAGAGATGCCTTCTTCGCGTCCTTCGAATCCTAGATGTTCGGTGGTGGTGGCTTTGACGGAGATGTCGTCGATGTCGATCTGCATCACGTCGGCCAGGGTTTGCCGCATCTGCGGTATGAATGTGGCCACTTTGGGTTTCTGCATACAGAGTATGGCGTCAACGTTGCCTATTTGCCAACCCTTGGAAGTGAGAAGCTTACATACGTTTTTGAGCAGCACTTTGCTGTCGATGCCTTTGTAGGTCGGGTCGGTGTCGGGGAAGTGCTGTCCGATGTCGCCCAGGGCGGCAGCGCCGAGGAGGGCGTCGCAGATGGCGTGAATCAGTACGTCGGCATCGGAATGGCCCACAAGTCCTTTGGTATGTGGTACTTGTATGCCTCCCAGCCATAGCGGCAGGCCCTCTTTTAGCTGGTGGACGTCATATCCTATACCTGTTCTGATTTTCATTATTTTTTGTCTTTTTCGATGTTGAGTGTCAGCGATACGCGGATGGTGTTGGCCAGCGGGTTGGTGCTGAAGCTGGTGGTGGGCAGCAGGTAGGAGAAATCGAACTCGAAGCGGCTGTAGCGAATGCCGACGCCGAAGGTAAGGTACTGGCGTGCGCCCTTGGTCTTGTGCTCGTAGAAGTAGCCCATACGTGCGGCGAAAATGCCAGAGTACCAGTATTCTGCACCTAACGACAGCATCACTTCGTGCAATTCTTCCTTCAATCCGCCGGGGGCGTCGTAGAACGACTGGATGGCACCCAGGACTGAACCCGTCTGGTGATAGTCGGCGTTGTTGGCATAGAGGCCCGACCAGGTGCCGTCTTCGTTAAGGATTGGAGGTGTGGGTACCAGCATTTTGTTGAGGTCGAGAAGGACGTTGACTTTGTTGTAGTCGTCCAGTTCGTAGGTGTATCGTCCGCCCAGACGCATATTGGCCGGCAGGAACTCGTTTTGGGTGTCGTCGTCGGAATAGGAGAGTTTCGAACCGAGGTTGCTAAGCGTCAGTGCTGCAGCGACTTGCTGGCTCTTGTCGATGTCGGTTTGGAAGTAGAGTCCCACGTCGGCTGCCAATGCGTTGGCGGCTTTGGTTGTCTGCTGCTCCACATCCAGTCCCTGTGTCAGGTCGCTATGGATGAAGCGTGCCGTTGCGCCGAGGGCCAGATAGTCAGACAGTTTCATCGAATAGGTGCCGTCGACGGCAAACTCATTGGGGCGGAATGTGCCCATACTGTTGCCCTGGTCGTCGCGATGTTCGATTTTGCCCAGGGTGAAGTAGGTGAGCGAAGCGGCCACGGCACTACGTTTGTTGATGCGCTTGTAGGCTCCAAGATAAAGAAAGTTCATCTCGGGGTCCAGTTTGCGCAGCCAGGGGGTGTAGGTGGTCGTGATGCTCATTTCCTTTTGAGCAAAGGCTATCTTGGCATTGTTCCAGTGCGAGGCATAGGCGTTGGGCTCGTAAGCAGCGCCGGCATCGCCCAATGCGCCGGCAACGGCGTCGGGCGAAATCTGCAGAATGGGTATACCAGTGTGTATGTAATTGTTTGTCTGGCCGGTAGACTGGCTGTACTGCGCTTGCATTACATTTGCTATTCCCAATGCAAACAGGGCTGCAAAAAATTTCTTCAAAAAGTTTTTCTTCATCTTTATTGTTCTAAACAAAGTGCTTCTATAACGATGTGGATTTTTAAATATTGTGTGTTTCTCGGATTTTTGCCACAAATCATTTCACGATTATTTTTCCGTGACTTGTAAACTTCTCACCATCAGCGTCTGTAACAATGAATCGCGCAATGTAAACTCCCGGAGTCACCCTTGTCCCGCCATAACTGTTCAAGTCCCAATCCGTCGGGCCCACAACAAATCCGTCGGCCGTAACGGGTACTTCCCACTGGCGGATGCTTTGTCCCTGCATATCAAATATTTCGAGTTGCGCGTTGGCCATATTGCCGCGGTTGTTGTGCTCAAGCCACAGCAGCACGTGGTCGCTGGCAGGGTTGGGTGCTGCCGCAAAGCGCGTGGTGGCGGTATCAGCACCGTGTACATAGAAAACGATTTCGCTGCTGTTCGAATAGTTGAATATGTTCCACACTTTCAGCTTGATAGTGTGCCGTCCGCTGCTCAGGCCAGTCAGGTTGTATCTGATTTGGCCATAGTGTTCGTCGTTGATGTCTGTTTCGTAAAAATCGTTCAGTGTCAGGATGTTGTTTGGATTATCGTCGAGCACGGCGGTGATGTCGTGCCCCAGTCCGCTACCCACGGCATTGATGCCTTTTTCGTCGTATAGCAGGGCCAGTAGCGTTGGATTGGCATCGGTTATGCCGCCGTTGCGGAACGAGGTGTCATTCATAAACATCCTGATTTCTGGCCGTGTTTCGCTGATGGCGACACTCTCGTCGAAGCCACCAAGCCACAGGTTGCCGTAGGCTCCGGTGGCGTCATCCGACACGCTTTTGGCGTAGTGCGACAGCCGCGAACGGCCAAAGACGTACGACACATCGCGCGGAACGATGAACCGATAGCTGAAACGGCCGTTGCTGACAGGCGTGCGGCCTCTGTACAAAAGGCTGTTTTGGAGCATAATAGTCACCTCGTATCCGTCGTTGTCGTTGGCCAGGGTCTGAGTTTGTTTCGGGCGGTCGTATACCTCGCTGAACAGGTAGCCGTCGAAATCGTCGACGACAGCACCGGAAGCATCCCTGATTTCGCCCTCGACCGTCACCGACGAAAGCACCAGCGCCGTGTCGTTTTTGCTGCTGTCCACAATGTTTTCGTTAATGGCGGTCACAACCACCTCGTGGCGCGGATGGCTCAGTCGCAGGGCGGGGTCGCCTATCAAAGTCAGGGCCTGTGCCGATGCTTTTGTGTTCTTGGCATTCCGGATGGCGTCGCCGATGGTGTTGTCGGGGTTTAGCGCCTCGAGTACCATAGTGGCATTCACCTCTTTGATGTGCGAAATCGGTCGGCTGGCAGCCAGGCAGGCAATGCCGCCGCCGTTGGCCAACAGGAATTCCTCGGCACCGCAGGTCTCCTGCGGGTCGTCGTAGCGGCCGAAGGTGCAGGTGCTGGTTATGAAAAACGGCAGTTGGTTGTAGTTGGTGTAGGCAGCGATGTCTGACTTCATCATATATCGTTCGGTGCCAATATATTGCGAAGAACCGTGGCCGATATAGTTCAACAGAAGGCAACCGTAATCCAGACGCTTCTTCAGGGCGTTGTTCACGTCGGGATAGTACGAGCCGTCGGCCCCCGACTGCTGCACATAGGCGTCGGCATAGATTTTGTCGACCGTAAATTGCGGATATTGGGCTCGGATTCTTTGCCAGATGTATTCCGACGACGATGTGAAATTGGTGTCGCCGCCGCAGCTGGGGTCGGCATCGTCGGCCAGCAGGGCCACGCAGTTGCGCCAGTCGCCGCGTATGTCGTCGTTCAGCAGGTCGCTGCGCATCATATAGCTTTCGATTTTGTCGACCAGGTGTTTGGCCTCGTCGGCATTCTTCGCCGGCAGGCGCCCCACCGAGACATCCATCGTGGCGCCACTCGAAAGGCCCTCGCCATCGTCAAGATAGGTGAGTATGTCGTCGGTCGCTATCGATACGCCATCGTCGTCAAACGAACTCCAGGTCTGGTAGGTCACCACCGTCGCTATGTCGCTGCCCATCAGGTTCTTGTTGTCGTAGGTCCCTTTGCCCAGCAGCAGCAGGTGACGCGGCATCGATTCTTCGTTGGCGCTTATCGCGCGTGCGCGAAACATTCTTAACATTTCGCGGATGGCCATCGGATCCCTTTGTCCCGAACTGAACTCGTTATATACTTCCTCTTCCGTAACTATCAGTGTCTCAATGTTGTCGTTGATGCTGTGCAGGCTTGCCAGCCGTTCGGCCTGAGCGCGCAACGAACGGTGGCACACGATGACAAGTTCGGGTATGGCGGCACCGTGAATGTCTTGATTGCCAATCGTTTCAAACGATTGTGGCGATTTGTAGGCTCCGGCGTTGAAGACGGCATAGGTGCGACGCCGGTCGTTCTTTCCGACAAAGGCAAATTGGCCCCCTTCGACGGAGGTATGCATTTCCTTAACACTGTCCATATCAGTCACATCCCACACCCGCGTCTGGCTTCCGGCGCCGCCGACGGTGTATTTAGCCATCGTTCCGTCGCCGGGTTCCATTCTCAGTTCGTTGTAGTTGCCGGCAAGCGTGGCCGGCGTTTCGGCGTCAACTTCAATATAATCAAGATATCCGGTTGCCATACTTTCGTTGCACGAATAGGTCACCTTGAACGAAAGGGTAGTGCTGCCGGCCGAAGGAAATTCCTCGTATACAGTCCGATACCTTGTTCGCTTGTTGAATTCTGCGCTGCGTGTCTCGCCGTTCAGCGTGATTTTGAAGCTGCTTTCCGCCGTCGATACCGATGCCAGGGCATATTTCACTTTTATGTTGCCCGTCGGAACGGCAGGCAGCGTCAGCGTGAAGGTCTGCTCCATATTGCCGCCGTAGAACCGTTCGCCGACCCAGAGCTGGCCGCTCTTGTGGGTGTTGGTCTGGTCCACTTCGTGGCGTGTCGTGCTGCGGCAGGTGCTTGCCGATGCACTTGTGTTGCCTCCCGTCGACTGCTCCAGCCTGCGATGGGTTCCCTCGCGGCTGGTCAGGTACACATAGCTAAGCGCCGAGTAGGAGTGGACGTTGTATGTCCAGCGGGCGTAGTCGTTGCTGTAGCTCCATTTGTCCGGGCCGGTGGCAAAGAAAAGCAGATAGTCGTTGCCGTCAAAAAGGCCGTTGCTGTTGGCATCCACAACCTCGACCGGCAGCTCCGCAAGGTCGTCAGGACGCCAGTCGCCGTTTTCGCTGCTCAGCGCGCCGCCCCTTTGGGCGTAAACGGCGACGCTGGCCGTCGCGCATCCGGCAATGCCGGCCACATCGCCAGCGCCAATGCGGTAGATGCCCGTTTCGCGGATGCCTATTTTGCACCACGACCCCGACGCCAAAACCGAATGGGCTTTGTACTGGGCGTTGGCCGCAAGCGGGCACGCCAGGATGGCTATTGCAAAAAGTATTAAGTGTCTTATGTTCAACATTGTCGGTCTTGTACGTTTACGATTGGTGATGAGTGCTTGTTTGTCGGTTATGCGTTTGCTTTCAGATAGTTGCGTGTATTGCAGCGATCCCTTCGCGACAAACCCCACTCGTTCATTCTTTGACAAGCAGAAAACGCAAGTACATATATAATTATTGTGTGACTTGAAAAAACTTTAGCAACATAACTGCCAATTTAAACACAAATCCTTGGCCAATTTGACTGGAATAAAACCAGAAAACACTGCTTTTAAAACAGAAAAAATCTTCCGTCGCAGGCGTCCGAAAATAACAACGAATAGCCTCCCGGCGGAATTGTTAAATTTTAACATTTCATTTTAACCGAATTTAACATTTTGCGGTCAAAAAAACGTCAAAAAAACGCCATTTCTAACCCCCTAATTCCCAGTACCATCTTCTTACCAAATTTTACCCAAATTCTTACCAAATTTTACCCATCTTTTACCGCAGTAGAAGATGGTTAGGATTTCGTAAATGTTAAAATAGGAGAAAATCCAGTGCTGGTGTTTTAACATTTCGGAGCAGCCCGAAACAATTTGGGCGGCGGTTTGTGCGCGACGGCTGTTTGTCGGATTTGCGTCTGGGGGCATCTTTTCGGACGTCCAAAACCGCTGTTTGCAAGCGAAAAAAAATGTGTCAAAATTTCGAATTTTCGTCGAAACAAGCAACTGTTTTTCTGGCATTATTTTGGTTGTGGCGAAATTTATAGTGCTATTATTCAGCTATTTGTGATTTTTTTTTACGAAAAGTGTGTATATTTCAAAGATATTTCGTAATATTGCCAAATATTTTTAGGCTCATTTATATACTGATTATATGATGAAGAGACTTACTAAAATCGTCATCCTGGCCGCTGTTTTTTTCGGCGCTTTCCAAGGTGTACACGCGCAAATGGACGTGTCCTTTTCGCAGTTCTATGCCAATCCGTTGTATATGAATCCCGCTTTCGCAGGCTCCAAAGTGTGTCCCCGAATTGCCCTCAACTATCGTCAGCAATGGCCTGCCCTGGTCAGTGCCTACACGACTTTTGGCGCTTCGTATGACCAATATATCGACGCTCTGCACGGCGGTATCGGCGCCCAGCTTATGACTGACCGCCAAGGTGACCACGGTGCCCTTACAACTAGCGCTCTTACAGCTATGTACGCCTTCCGTTTCCAGTTGGCCCGCGACCTTTGGGTCAATGCTGGCCTCAAGGCCGGTGTGGCCAATACGAGCCTGAAATGGGACGAGCTCCGTTTCCCGGATATGATCGACATCGTCAATGGCTATACCGGTATGACGTCGGCCCAGATGCCGGAACACACCAATGTGTGGTATCTTGATTTCGATGCCGGTGTGCTTGTCTACGGTTCGTCGTGGTATGCAGGCTTTGCCGCTTCGCACCTCACGCAGCCCAGCAACGGTTTCTATGGCGTGGCCAAAATGCCGATGAAGTTCACCGGCAATGTTGGCGCGCTTATCAATATTTCGGAAGAGGCCCGCAGAACCTCGTCGCTCGGACTTGGCACCCCGGTGCTGTCGCCGAACTTTATCTATCAGTATCAGGCTGGTTTCCACACCTTCAGCTATGGTCTGAACCTCGACTGGATGCCCTTCCTGGTTGGTGTCTGGTTCCGCAACGGCATCGAGAATGCCGACGCTTTCATCTTCCAAGTCGGTTTCCAGCAGGACTACTTCAAAATCGGCTACAGCTATGACGTAACCGTCTCGAAGTTGGCCAACAACACCGCCGGAGCTCACGAAATCTCGGTTGGCATCCTGTTGCCTTGCCCCGAGAAGAAACACAAAGTTAAAGCTATCCGTTGCCCGTCGTTCTAATCGAAAAGTCTGATTTCTATGGGTCTTCGTGGAAGGAGGAAAAAAATTTGAATCAAGCACCCGAATAACTGAAACTTTTTTTCACAACACACGTAAAAGAAACGAAAAGAAAAAAGCATATTTTATTATGAAAAACGTCAAAATCGTATCTCTACTGTTAGTCGCCGCCCTGGTCATCACGGGCTGCAGCAAGCAGAAATCGGCTGCCACGGGTTGGAACTACAACGACCCGGAATGGGGCGGATTTGAAGTGTCTGAGTATAACGAGCAGATCACCGCTCCGGGCCTCGTGTTCATCGAGGGTGGCGCTTTCACTATGGGCCGCGTCTCCGATGATTCGCGTTTCCAGTGGAATAACGTTGCCCACAACGTCACCGTTTCGTCGTTCTATATGGACGAAACTGAGGTCACGAACCAGATGTATCGCGAATATGTATATTGGATGAAACGCGCCTATGGCGAGGAATATCCCGAGCGCGTGCGTGCCATATATCCCGACACCAACTGCTGGCGCGACAAGCTGGCTTGGCGCGAGGGCTTTGTGGACTATTATTTCCAGAGCCCCATCTACGACCAGTATCCTGTTGTCGGCGTCAGCTGGGAGCAGGCTCAGAAATACTGCATTTGGCGTACCGACCGCGTCAACGAGAAGATTCTTGTCGACAAGGGTATCATCGTTCTCGACCTGACCGACCTGCGTGGCGAAACGGCCTTCCAGACCGATGTCTACCTGGCTGGCCAGTATCGTGGCGAGTCGAAGAACGAACTCGACAACCTTGACCCCAGCGCCGGTGGCGAACCCCGTCAGGTGCGTCGCGAGGACGGCATCCTGGTTCCCTACTATCGCCTCCCCACCGAGGCTGAATGGGAGTTTGCCGCTCTTGGTATGATTGGCAACACCTACGACGAGCGCATCGTCGAGCACAAGACCTATCCGTGGGCTGGCTCGAGTGTCCGTTCGGCCAACAAGAAATATTACGGTCAGTTCCTTGCCAACTTCAAGCGCAGCCGCGGCGACGCTATGGGTGTGGCTGGCAACCTGAATGACGGTTGGGACTATACTTGCCCCGTCAAGTGGTACTTCCCCAACGACTACGGTCTGTACAATATGGCCGGCAACGTCAGCGAGTGGTGTATGGACGTCTATCGTAAGGACCAGAACCCCGTGGGCGGCGAAGACCAGAACCCCTTCCGTGGAAACGTCTATCGCACACCGACTTATATCGACGAGGAAATTGCAATCAACGATACTACGGGTAGCATCATCTACAAGAACGTTGACGACGACCTGAACCGCCGCAACTACCGTCAGGCTGACAATATCAACTACCTTGACGGTGACTATGCCTCGAACATCTACGACTACACCAACAATTCGAGCATTACCGAATGGGTTGCTACTGGCGACGAAGAAGAGGATGCTGGACTTAATGAGGACAACAGCCTCACCAATCCCGACAGCGTTACCAATATGATGTATCGCCGCAATGTGGCCAACCAGCGCAACGTCACCTCGCTGCTGAGCAACAAGGTGCGCGTGGTGAAGGGCGGTTCGTGGAACGACCGCGCCTACTGGATGCAGGCTGGCACACGCCGCTTCTACGAGCAGGAACGCTCCACGTCGTGGATCGGATTCCGCTGCGCTATGGATCGTCTTGGACCCCGCGCAGGCAAGTAAGCATTTAGGCTGACAATTTGAAAGTATAATATAAAGGAAGGCTTGATGCAACAGCCTTCCTTTTTTTAAGTAAATGTTTTCATAATGGAAGTAAAAGAGGGAGTTAAAGTGGAAGTTGAAATGGGAGTTAAAATGGACAATACGTTTCTATCGTCCACTTTAACTTCCATTTTTACTTCCGCTTTAACTCCCAATAGCAAATAATAGGGAATAAGTACTTACGCAAAGAACAGATATGACAAGAAGACGTTTGGCCAAAAGCATTGTGATGCTGTGTTTAGCGGTGACTGCGCTTTTGTTCAATGGCGCAGCTGGAGGGCGATGGCTATTACTCTAAAGTCGTCTCGCAGGGTATTGTTGTACCCCGTGACTGCGGCAACTGGTTTTGGAGGGTCTTGCTGAATGTCAGTGACGGCACCGTTTTGTCTGCAATGGTTAATGGGGAAGCGTAG
>JAFWYO010000011.1 GCA_017517715.1 Bacteroidales bacterium | reverse complement strand
TTCAGACTAACGAAAACCCACGCCTTGAAATCCGGAAATCGGACTTGATGACACCATAATTATCGGACTTTATGATGCACTTAAGAAACGTTTCGCAGAAATAGCAAAAATGCACACCCATTTTGCAAAAAACGTCCCCAAAACGAACACAGAAAAGCAACCGAAACAAGCAGACAAACAAAATGATTCATACCCATCATACAACAGTATATCAGCATTTTACATACATAACGAAAGTTTTTTTGAAAAAAAATTTTGCCATATCATAAATTTAGAGTACTTTTGCAGCCGATTTCGCAAGACGAAACAACATTCCTCAATAGCTCAGTTGGTTAGAGCACCTGACTGTTAATCAGGGGGTCGCAGGTTCAAGTCCTGCTTGGGGAGCAAAAAGGCAAAACATTCCTCAATAGCTCAGTTGGTTAGAGCACCTGACTGTTAATCAGGGGGTCGCAGGTTCAAGTCCTGCTTGGGGAGCAAAAAACAAGGCTGCAAAAGCAGCCTTTATTTATTGAATCAAAGCAGCAACATTCAGCCAATTCGCCACATCGGCCTACAACTATGAACATCCTCATCATCACACTGATAGCACTTGTGCTCGTCCTTCTTTCGCTTGCCGGGATTGGCATCAAAATCCTGGTCAGAAAGAACGGCGAATTCAAGCGCCATTGTGCCAACGTGGACCCCTATACGGGGAAGGGCAGCTGCACCTGTGCCGCACAACAAAGCAGCCTATGCGAAGAGCGCAAACGCCACCCCTATCAGCCGCTTGACATCAACGACGAGCTGATGAGGGAAATCAAGCAGAGCTAAGACGACTGCGCCAAAACGCAGAAATGATCAACCGAAAATCGCGCACGGCCGCTCCCCCACCTCCTCCGCCCGTTCCTATATCGTTCCTATATCGTTCTTATATCGTTCCTATATAAAAATATAAGAACGATATAAGAACGATATAGGAACGATATAGGAACGGGCCTAGCGGGTGGCTACCGAAGTCGGTCCTGGGCACCAAAATGGAGGGACAAAACGGGTGGTTAAAGGAGCCAACAAACAGCAGAATCAATGGGTCTGCAGTTGTCGCCTAAAGGTTATCTATAATATCGGAGGCCACCACCGAATATTGCTGCCGTTTTTGGGCCGCCCTGTCACCGGCCGCGCCGTGCATACGTACAGCCTCGGCAGCAAGTTGCTGAGCTGTAGGGCGTTCATAATCCGGATGGCGTTTGGCATAAGCCTTGTCCTGCGCCAAAAGCGCCAAGGTCACACCCGTCAGCACATCACCGCTGCCAGCCGTGGCCATACCCGCATTGCCCGTATGGTTAACGATGGGGCGGCACGACGGCGCATAGACCGTGGTATTGTGGCCTTTCATCACAAGCACCAGACCGTGGCGGTCGGCAACCGGCTGAGGTTCTGCGTCGCCAAACAGGCGCTGATATTCACGCAGATGTGGCGTAATAACCGCTCCCTTGATGCTGGCAAGGAGCTCCTTGCGAAGCGAAATGATGTTCAGTGCATCGGCATCGAGGACAAGCGGAACCTCGGATATGCAACAATCTGAAAATCTTTCAGTCAACAAAAGCGCTACGGCCTCCTGCGTTGCCGCCTCGGTACCGATGCCGGGTCCAACGGCGATGGCGTCGTAGCGGTCAAGGTGTTCGGGCAACGACGAAAACCGCTGCTCGTCCTCGTCGATGGAAAGCATAGCCTCGGGGACCGCCGTCTGCATAATAGTTACGCCGCTTCGCGGCACGCGCACCGTCAGCAGCCCCACGCCGGCCCGCAGACAGGCACGGGCCGCCAGCACGGCGGCGCCCATCTTGCCATAGCTGCCGGCGACCAGAAGCGCGTGGTCATAGTCGCCCTTGTGGCTTTCGGGGTCACGATTTGTAAGGAACGGCAAATTGTTGACAGGATTCATTTTGTCAGATATTTATATTGTTAACAAACCTACACTGCGCTTGCAAAAAACTGGCGGTGTGCTGCTGCGCACCGCCAGTTTGTATTAACAATTTCCAAGATACTCAATTAGTTCTCGGGTTTCAGAGTACCAACCGAATAGTGGCCGAGGTCGAAGTAGCGGCGGGCCAGACGTTTCATATCGTGAGTCGTCAGGCTGTTGACCATAGCTTCGTAGTCGGTGATGTTGGCGTCGCGGTTCTCCTTGTACTGGAAGCTGCCAAGGATTTGTCCCATCCAGAAGCTGTTCTCCTGCATACGGGTTTCGCGCTCCTTGATCATCTGCAGTTTGACCTTGTGCAGGGTTTCGCGGTCGCATCCTTTCTTGATGCATTCCTTGATCAGGTCGATGGCGGCCTTCTCTACGCTCTCGCAGTTTTCGGGGGCGCACTGCAAGAAGAACATCCAGCTGACATCGCCGTCGAAGTCGATGTCATACGAAGCTGTGGCGTACGGGCTGTAGGTTTCACCCATCTTCTCGCGGATAACCTCGGTGGTGCGGATCTGCAGAGCCTCGCCCAAGGCGGAGACAGCAATGCGCTCGCGCAGGTCGTTCTTGCCAGCAAAGCCGCGGGTTTCGCCCATAACTAGGACCATACCCTGCTTGTCGGTACCGGCCAGCGTCAGGCTGTGGTTGACACCCTTGGCCAGCTTGGGACCCTTGTCAAGCTGGGGTTCGTTTTTCTGCTTGCCGTTGGTGGGCAGCAGGCTCAGGTAGTTGGCGATGGTCTTGATATTGTCGTCGCTGACATTGCCAACGAAGACGAAAATCTGGTCGCTGGCATCGGCAAAACGCTCGCCATAAATCTGATATACACGCTCATAGTCGATGCCGTCGATATCCTGCTCGGTGGGCATAACGACGAGGCGCGGATTGTGGTCATAGGCCATCTCGTAGAAATCCTTCATAAACTTGGCCTGCGGATTGGCAGCGGCCATACGCACCTGAGTCTTAAGGGTTTCGATGTTACGATCGAACGATTCGCGGTCCTTGCGCGGAGCCTCATAGTAGAGGTCGACCAGCTGCAACATTGTCTCGATATCCTTAGGCACGCAGCTGCCGCTGAAGCCCTGGGTGGTGCTGCTGATGTAGGGGCTCACGCCGACGGTCTTGCCCTGCAGTTTCTTGCTGAGCTGGCTGCTGCTGAAGTTGGCTATACCGGCATCGTCGACCAGGTTGGCCACGTTGCCTACCATAAAGGCTTCCTTGTCGCCATAGAGGGCCGAACCGCCAAAGGCAAAGCTGCGCATCTGGATTTCGTCCTCTTTGTAGTTGGTCTTCTTCACAACGAAGCGGATGCCGTTGGGCAGGATGTATTCAGTGTAGTCGAGGACGCTGTTCTGCGAAAGAACCACGGGAGTGACCTCCTTGACCTCTTTGTCGAACAGGGGCTCGTCCTTGTAGGTGTCAACCCAAGGCTCGGTCTTCTCGTTCTTGCTGTCGGCAACGACCTTCAGGATGGCATCCTTGGTGGGGATATTGTAGCCTTCCTTCTCGGGAGCGGTGAGGACATAGATGAAGTTCTCGTCGGTGATCCAGTCTTTCACGACTGCATTGACCTCGTCGAGGGTGATTTCGGGAACAAACTCGCGGGCGTACTGGTCCTCCTGGCGGATGCCGGGGATGACGTCGCCTTCAAGGTAGTGGTTCGTGTACTCGTCGGCAAAGTCGTTGCTCTGGGTCTTGTTGAGCTCCTTGGCAGCCTTACGGTAGCTTTCGAGGATGCTCTCCTTGGCACGGTCAAGCTCGGTCTGCAGGAAACCGTGCTCGTCGACACGCTTCATTTCCTTGAGCAGCATAGCCGTAGCCTCTTCGATGCGGTTATCCTTAGGATAGGCCGTCAGCACGGCGCAGTCCAGCTTGGCAAGGAAGCTGCCATAGCCGCCGCCGGCATAGAGGAAGGGGGCACTGGCCTTTTCGGCCATCTCGGCAAAACGGGCGTTGATGATGTTCTCGGCAAGGGTGCGCACCAGCATCTGGCGATAGTCGCCGATGGTGCCCTTGGGGGCCTGGGCGTGCTTCCAGAACATCTGGACGTTGGCCGACGAAGCCTCCTTGTCGGTAGCGATGGCTACGAGAGGTTCCTTGTTGTCGGGCACATTATAGTAGGGACGCTCCTTGGGGTTAGCAGGCATCTTGTTGTCGTTGAAGTACTCTTTAACCTTGGCTTCAATCTCGTCGACGTTGATGTCGCCAACGATGATGACAGCCTGCAGGTCAGGACGATACCAGTCCTCATAGAAACGGACGATAGTGGGACGCTGGAAGGTCTTCAGCACCTCTTCGGTTCCGATGGGGACACGGTTGGCATAGCGCGAATCCTTGAACATAATGGGCCAGTACTGTTTCTGCAGACGGTCCTGCGCACCGAGGCGGCCACGCCATTCCTCGATGATGACACCGCGCTCGGCGTCGATTTCCTTGGGGTCCATCAGAAGCTTGCTTGCCCAGCCGTCGAGAATCTTCATACCCATCTCGAGCATTTCGGCATCGTTGGGCATATTGACGTAATAGACAGTCTTGTCAAAGCTGGTGTAGGCATTCACGTGGCCACCAAACTGCACACCCTTGGCCTGCAGCTTGCTAATCAGCTCGTTGTGGGGATAGTACTCCGTGCCGTTGAAGGCCATATGCTCGGTGAAGTGAGCCAGACCCAGCTGGTCTTCATCCTCGAGGACCGAGCCGGCGTTGACAGCCAGGCGGAACTGCACGCGGCCTTCGGGCTTCTTGTTGGCGCGGATGTAGTAGGTGATACCATTGTCCAGCTTGCCGACGCGCACCTTCTTGTCGATAGGCACTTTGGCGCTGAGGTCACTTTTCTTCTCTTTCTTGCTGCCGGTAGCACCGAACTGGGCAAAGCTCATTCCGGCCGTGGCAAACAGAAACAGAACCAAAATAAAAAGTTGTTTCTTCATTTTTAAATTGACTTTTAGTTAATTATTTAATAATTTGACATTTTTCGCAATTTGCAAAAATACATATTTATATTTATACCGCAAAATTATTTTTCGGTTTCCAAAAACAATAGACGTTTCAAGAGGTCGATTTCTTACAGCCGATGTAAATTTTTTTTACAACGGCATTCTAAACCGAGAGCAAGACTCAACAGCGGCAATAAGAAATCACAGAGCTGCCTCGAGGTAGTGGCGCAGCTGGACGGGCGTCACGTCGTGGTGGATTTCGCCTCCCACGGCATAGGAAATGGCTCCCGTTTCTTCGCTGACAATCACCGAAATGACATCGAGCTGCTCGGTCACTCCTATGGCCGAGCGGTGGCGCAGGCCCAGGTTGGGGTCGATACCGGTGTTGGACGACACGGGCAGGATGCAGCGCGCCGCCACGACCTCGTTGCCCTTGACCAGGACAGCGCCGTCGTGAAGTGGCGAGTTTTTGAAAAAGAGTGTTTCGAGCAATGCCGACGACACGATGGCGTTGATGCGCTCGCCAGTGCTGATGATGTCGCCCACTTCATTCTGGCGGATGAAGACTATGAGCGCGCCGGTCTTGCTTTGCGACATATGCATACAAGCCTGAATATAAGGCTCAAGCTCGACGCCGTTCTTTTTGTCGCTGACACTTTTCTTCCAGAACAGGAACCGCTTGCGGATATTGTCGCCGTCGATGCTGGTCTTGGTGCCCACCATCAGCAGGAATTTGCGTATTTCGGGCTGGAAAACGATAATGAGAAGGATGAGGCCAATGGAAATAAACTGTCCTAAAATAGTGGATGTGAGCCGCATACCAAAAAGCGACGACACTTGCCAAAGGACGTATATGACCACAACGGCCCAAAAGATGCGAAGCACATTGGTGCCGCGAACAGCTTTGTATATCTGGTAGGCCAAAAAGGCCACAAGGATGATGTCGATGATGTCGACGAGAGTGATTGTTGGTAAACCTTGCATTGTTAATTGAGAATTGAGAATTGAAAATTGAAATCAGTAAATTAAGTTGGTTCCGTGACAGTTTCCATTGGACATCAATTCGGACGTCACTTTTATCGTATGGCGGGCGACACGGACATCGTGGACGCGAAGCAGTTGCGCTCCTTGCAGCAGGGCGGCAGTATGGAGCGCCACCGTACCGGTCAGGGCATCGTCGGGCGTAGTGTCGAGCAATTTGTAAATCATCGACTTGCGCGACAGCGCCACCAGCAGCGGCGTGGTGGGGAAAAGCGTCCGCAGCTCGCCAAGATTGGCCAGCAGGCGGTAGTTCTGTTGCAGCGTTTTGGAGAATCCAAAACCCGGATCGATGATGATGTCGGCCACGCCTTTTTCGCGCAACAGCGCAATGCGTTGCGAAAAGAACTTTACAGCCTGCGGCATCGTCTCGTCTGTGACGTCGGCCGGAATGCGCGACAGCCCCGTAGGCTCTTCCGGCGAACCGTAAGGATTGAGCATCAGGACGTAAGGCGTTTGCAGGGCGGCCACCGTATCGAACATTGCCGGGTCGAAGTCGCCCCCACCGATATCGTTGACGATGTCGGCACCGGCCTCGACAGCAGCACGCGCAGGAAGCGCATAGCAGGTGTCGACCGAAATCACGGCCTCGGGCAGGTGGCGACGCACGGCGGCAACGGCAGCCACCAGGCGACGCGCCTCGTCGTCGGGCGACAGGAGGACCGCCCCGGGGCGGGTGGACACGACGCCGATGTCGACAATGTCGACACCCTCGCGGACCATCTGCTCGGCACGCTCGACAATGGCAGCCTCGTCGGTATAGCGTCCGCCGTCGTAGAACGAGTCGGGCGTGGCGTTGAGTATGCCCATAACGGCTGGCCGGTCATAACTGACCAGCCGCGAGCCGCAGCGCAGCACAAAAGGAGAAAAATAATTATTTCCATTCATAACAATAAAAGAACGCGTTTTGCGTTTTTAAATTGTGCCGAAAGCAAAAAAGCACACTATAAAACTAAAAATCAGAATACTGACAATGACAAAAACCGAAAAGGAATTCGAGATACAGACCAAAATCTGCCGCGACCTGTTCGAAAAGAAGACGCGCGACTACGGCACTTCGTGGCGCATACTGCGGCTGCCGTCGCTGACCGACCAGATCTTCATCAAGGCCAATCGCATACGTAGCATCGAAGAAAGCGGCGAAAACCGCATTGGCGACGACGTCCGCGGCGAATACATCGCTATGGTCAATTATGCCGTTATGGCACTGATACAGCAGGAGTTGGAGAGCAAAGACCCGAAAGCGGGAAGCGAAGACGCAGACAGCCTTGAGCTGCCACTCGAACGAGCGATGGCGCTATACGACAAGCACTTGCAGCGAACCATCCGCCTGATGCTCGACAAGAACCACGACTACGGCGAGGCCTGGCGCCAGATGCGCGTCAGCTCGATGACCGACCTGATACTGATGAAGCTGAAACGCATCAAGCAAATCGAGGACAACAACGGCAAAACGCTTGTGTCCGAAGGCGTCGAAGGCGGCTATATGGACATCATCAACTACTCGCTCTTCTGCCTCATACGACTTGAGGAGTTGAAAGTTGAGAGTTGAAAGTTGAAATCCGTTGGGGCGTGCGCCCGTTTACGCCCGGCGTGATTGCCCGAAACAAAACGTGATTGCCCAAAACAAAACAAACGTAAATAAATAACTATCCTATGATACAAGAAACCAAAGTAAACAAGACCATTCGCATCGTGGCCCGCTGGTTTGTGGGTCTGGTGTTCATTTTCTCCAGCTTCACCAAAGGCGTCGACCCGATGGGCACAGCCTACAAGGTGGAAGAATATATGACCGCGTGGAGCATTGGCGGCCTCAGTTTCGACTGGGCGCTGCCGCTGGCGCCGTTCCTCTCGATGGCGCTCATCACAGCCGAGTTCCTGGTGGGTATCTTGCTCCTCACCGGCGCGTTCCGCAAGCTCAGCGCCTGGCTGCTACTGCTGATGATGGCATTTTTCACATTCACCACGCTCTACGACGCCATCACCAACAAGGTTGACGACTGCGGATGCTTTGGCGACGCCATCAAGCTGACCAACTGGCAGACCTTCTGGAAAAACATCGTCCTCGATGTGCCCACAATCTTCATATTCCTGACCCGCCGTTGGCCGCGACGCAAACGCCTTGAACGCGACACACTTATATCGCTTGCAGCCATAGCCGCTATGGTCGTCTTCGGACTCTACAACATCAACAACGAACCCGTCATCGACTTCCGTCCCTGGAAAGTCGGCAATCAGATGATAAAGAACCTCGACGAAGGCCTCGAAACCACCAACCAGGTGACATACAAAAACATAGCCACCGGCGAATTCAAGACTATGGATTCGAAAGAGCTGATGGACTGCTACGCCGCCGACCCCGACTGGGGCGAAAAGTGGGAATGGGTCGGGACCAGCACCGTCAGCCCCTACGAGATTGTTAACCCAAAGAACGACAGCGTAGTATCGTTCCCCATCGTCGACGCTGACGGCGAAGACCACACCTTCGACCTCATCGGCGCCGTCGACGGACCCGTGCTGA
>JAFWYO010000165.1 GCA_017517715.1 Bacteroidales bacterium | reverse complement strand
TCGTCAAGATGGACTACGACCCCCTGTCGGCATACGTCGAGATACGCCAGGTGTTGGTGCACCGCAACTACAGCGGCAAGACAGACACCATAATAGCGGAAAACGGAAAACGGAAAGCGGAAAGCACTGTCTACGACTATATTGCGCCTGCGCGATTAATATACTGGGGCGCTTCGCAAAAGATGGTCGAAGTGGGCCATCTGGACCCCTACGACGAGCTGGAAATCTGGACCTTCCGCAAAGGCTACACATACGCTCTTTTGAGCGAAAAGCGGAAAGCGGAAAGCGGAAAGCTGGCTGCCGCATCAAAGTTTGCCGTTGCCGGTTCTCCGCTTTCCGCTTTCAGCTCTCCGCTTCCAGAGGACGACAGCCGCTACATTCCGCCGATGCGCGGACATTTCTACGACATCGTCCCCTTCTGGAGCGACCAGCCGGTGACCGACAAGGTTTATTCGGTCAACGTGCTGACTTCGAAGAAGCTGCGTTTCAGCTTCTATAACGATATGACTGGCGTCACGATGGATTCGACCGTGCAGGGCGACCGCACCATCTACACCTTCCGCCGCCACGACATTATGCCCCTCAAGCACGAGCCTTCGGCCCTGGCCGACAACGATATGCAGTGCAAGCTGCTGCTCAGCACCGCTCCCAACTGGGAGTCGAAATCGATGTGGTTCTACGGCGTCAACGAGGACTACGGCAGCTTCAAGAGTACGCCCGAAGTCACCGCCAAAGTGCGCGAGCTGCTGGCTCCGGCCAAGAGCGAGCAGGACAGCATCAGCATCCTGACCCACTGGGTGGCCGACAACATCCGCTACTGCGGCATCTCGATGGGCGAAGGCGAAGGCTACACGCTGCACAACGCCGAGATGAACTTCACCGACCGCTGCGGCGTGTGCAAGGACAAGGCCGGAATGCTTGTCGCTATGCTGCGTGCCGCCGGTTTCAAGAGCTATGCCGCTATGACGATGGCCCACGAGCGCATCGACCGCATCCCCGCCGACCAGTTCAACCACAGCGTCTGCGTCGTTCAGCACCGCAACGGGCAGTACGAGCTGCTCGACCCGACGTGGGTGCCCGGCGTGCGCGAACTGTGGAGCAGCGCCGAGCAACAGCAGGGCTACCTGATGGGCCTGCCGCAGGGTGC
This sequence comes from Bacteroidales bacterium, assembly GCA_017517715.1. Classification (GTDB taxonomy): domain Bacteria; phylum Bacteroidota; class Bacteroidia; order Bacteroidales; family P3; genus Colimorpha. Next base: position 3,021 of record JAFWYO010000165.1, on the reverse strand, counting down.
CGACCTGATGGAAACGCCTGTATCGCCTGCCGAAAACCACTATGTGCGTATCAACGGAACATCGAAAATAAAGAAAAACGGCACCCTCGAAGGCACCTTCACCGTCACCGCCGAGGGACAGAGCGACGCCGCCGTGCGCGGTGTCTTCAAGGCCCGCCAGAGCGAATGGCAGCGCAACCTGGAGCTGGAGCTGCTGCGCATAGCCCCCAACGCCGTCATCAAGAAGGTGACCCACACCGACGAGGACCGCTACCTGGAGCAGCCAGTCTCCATTACATATAAATATAGCATCCCCGACTATGCCATCGTCGACGGCGACAACATTGTCTTCATCCCCCTGACGGCACGAGGCCTCTACCGCCGCGCAATGGGCCACCTCCATTTCGACACGACGCTGACCGAGCGCATCCAGCCCTTCAGCGACCGCTGCTCGCGACTGGTGGAAATCAGCGAAACCATCACGCTGCCCTTTGAATGTGCCACGATGGACTACAACGCCCACATCGAAGGTGTGGTTTCGCCGGCCGTCAACTACGGCTGCGGATTCCGCCTGGACGGCAAGACGCTCATTTTCGGCGAAAGCGCTATGTTCAACAAGCGCGTCTACGATGCCGCCGACTGGCCCGCCTTCCGCCAGGCCGTCGCCAACCAGAAGAAAGTGGCCGCCACGCCAGTGGTGTTGAAAAAATAACTTTAACCTTAACTTTAACCTTAACCTTAACTTTAACTTTGAATAGAAATGAATAGAATCTTCAAAATATTAGCCACCGTCGCTTTGTTCTCCGTTTTCAGTTCTCCGTTCTCCGTTTCATACGCTCAGGATGCCGAGTACAACCTGATTCGCCGCACCTACAAGGTGAACACCGACGGCACGATGGACATCAGTTTCCGCAAGGAAATCAAGCTGCTGCGCAACCGCGCCATCACCGCCTACGCCGACAAGGGCGAGACCTTCATACTCTACAATCCCGCCACCGACCGGCTGACCATCAACGAGAGCTACACCATCCGCAAGGACGGCAGCCGCGTGCTGACCCCGCAGAACGCCTTCATCGACCAGCTGCCGAGCCAGTGCACCGACTGCGGCCGCTACAACGGCATTCGCGAACGCGTGGTGGTCCACACCGCACTGGAATACGACTGCATCATCGTGCTCGACTACACCATCCACCGCCAGGGCAGCTATCTGGACGAAGCGCTCGTGCTGGTCGAGGACTGCCCCGTGAAGAAATACGAGGTCATCGTTGACCTGCCCAAGGACAGCGAGCAATCCATCGATTACACCGTCGCACAGGGTGACTTCAAAATCCAGACCCTGAAGGATAAACACACCTTCCACCAAATCGCCACCGGCCTGCCGCAGAAGTACATAGACAACTATCTGCCTGCCGCCGAGACGCTCTACCCCACCGTCCACATCAGCTGCGGCAAGCGTCCCAGCGACATAGTCGAATCGTCCGCCGAGAAGTTGCCCGAAGCCGCCCACACCGTCGGCGAGCTCCACGACAACGACCAGCTGACATACGCCACCAACATACGCAACTACGTCCTCGACAACATCCACACCACCGACTTTCCGCTCAGCCTAGTCGGTTACGTGCGTTCGTCGGCCAAAGAGACCTTCCTCAGCGGATGCGGCACGCCTGCCGACAAGAAGCGCCTCGTCGCGGCTATGCTGCGCGAAGCCGGTTTCGGTGCCGAAGAGTATGACAACGGCATCCACGTGACCGTCACCGAGGACGGCCGTCCGATGACCTACAACCTGTCGACCAGCAGCAAGCGTCCGGCCCGCCTCGACGGTGCCGCCATCGACGAGCAGCGCACCATCGACATCAGCCGCGACCTTGTTTGGGACGGTCCGCGCGTCGGCGGCAGCTACAAGCAGATGACCCTGCCCACCGAGAACGGCAGCATCAGCATCGACCCCGCCTTCCTGACCAGCGTCCGCAAGGCGCCGCTCAAGGTGCGCAACTGCAACGAGAAATACCACTACACCATCGCCCTGCCACGCACGCCCAAGCACACGCTCGTCAAGCCCATCGACATCAGCCGCACCGAGAAAGGCATCGGCACTATCCGCATCTGCATCAAGCAGTTGCCCACAGGCCAGATCGATGTGATCCGCGAGCTGAGCATCGACGTTAAAGACGGCATCGTCACCCCCAAGCAATACAAAGCCTTCCGCCGGATGATGCAGGACTGGACGACCTACAAGACCGTCACCATCCGCGCCGAAAAAGGAAAGCCGATTATTGGGAATTAAAGGAAGTTAAGGGAAGTTAAAGGGAGTTAAGGGACAAATGCACTTACAGAGTTCTATTGCCCTTTAACTCCCTTTAACTTTCTGATATTCATACAATCATTTATTTCCAGATAGACATTTAACATCATTTAACAATTTTTCCAAAACTTTTTTGCCTCTTTAACACACTATATATGCAAAACAATGTCAATGAGGAGGAAATATATTATTGCAATAATGATGTTGCTGTGCACAGCCAATCTGCACAGCCAGGTCGTTGTGACGCTGCCTTATTTTGATGATTTCGAGAGCTATGGCACCGACTCCATAAGGCGTATTGGTGCATTTCAGTACTATCCTGCCTACCACTTCTTCGGTGGCTGGGAGTGTTGCTCACGTGGCTATGCTGGTATTGCAGGACTATCAACAGACGGGCCTATGCACCACAACCAAATGTATAACCATATGGTTCTGATGGACTATGCACACGCGATAAATGATTACTACCGTGACACAACATACGACTACAAGTGTGGCGGCACGCTGCTGGCATCGCCCTGGTTCTACGAACTGCCCGAAAGGGTATCCTTCGAGTTTTACAGATATCACGACACTACAATATATTCCATCTACGATTGTCAAAATCTGCCGTTTGATATCGAAATCGGCATATTGTCCGATTCCATTCCCGACACCACAATGACAGATGAGGGACGTGGATGGGCCTGGGGATGGATCAACTCTTGGCCTTGCAATCCTACCTGCGGACGCGATTTCAT
>JAFWYO010000164.1 GCA_017517715.1 Bacteroidales bacterium | reverse complement strand
CACCCCTCTCCGAGAGGGGATGGCGCGGTAGCGGTCTGGATGCCAAATCATTTGATGCAACAATACGCATAGTAATGTGCTGCGTAGCCATCCCCTCTCGGAGAGGGGTGCCCGAAGGGCGGGGTGTGTCGCACTCGCAAACCCAAGTAGCCAATAGACAGATTTTGTGTGTCGCACTCGCAATCCCAAGTAGCCAATAGACAGATTTTGTGTGTCGCACTCGCAATCCCAAGTAGCAAATAGACTGACTTTTTATGTCGCACCATCAGAACTATTTTCAACGCTATCAAAAACTTGAATAAATGTCTGGCAGATATGATTAATGTCTTAAATTTGAATGGTTTCTAGGATTATGATTTAAAAAAAAAGAGAACCCGTTGCTGGGTTCTCTTTTTTTTGCGGGCTGAATCAGCCTGCTGTTGTTATCGCATTACGACGACACGGATCGTCTCGCCGCCGATAACCTTGACCAGGTAGACGCCAGTGGCGGGTACGTTGTAGGTCTCGGTAGCGGTAGCTTTGACGGTGTGGTGCAGGTTGCGTCCGTTGATGTCGAAGACATAAACTTCGCGGCCTTCAGCACCGTTGAGGACGATGTTGCCGTTTTTGCTGTAAGCGTAGATGTTGGCCTCGTCAGCATTCTCGATACCCTGGGTCGACTTGAAGTTGACCGTGACGGTCATCGTGAAGCCAAGCATTTCCTCGTCGATTTCGAGGGGCTCGGTGGTGAATTCGAGGTCGTAGACGGTCTCTTCCTGTACGGTCATACCCATATAGGAGATGCTCATCGTGGCGCTTTCGAAAGCGTAGCCCTCGTTGGCGGTCACGGTGAAGTTGATGACGTCGCCGGCATTGTAGGTGTGGGTGCCGGGAGCGGGAGTCATCGTACCAATCGTGGCGTTGTTGACGGCGGTGACGAGTGTGAAGACATCGCTGTTGCTGTTGGTGTCGGCAACGAAGTTGACGGTCAGCGACATCGTCATTCCGAGGAAGTCATCGGCGTAGAGCGGCTCCTGTGCCATTGCGATTGCGTAGATGGCGGGGAGTGTGGTGTCCATAATGGTCTGATCCATAATGCTCATCGTTATATCCACGCTTCCGATGGTGTAGCCTTCGGCGGCGGTGAAGCCGAAGAGGATGCTGTCGCCGGCAACATAGGTGTGGGTGCCGGGAGCAGGAGTGATGGTACCCATCGTGGCGTCGTTGACGGCGGTGATGAGGGTGAACTCCTGAGGTTCAACAGTGCCTTCGGTGAAGAGGGCGGTGACGGTGATGGTGTAGCCATTGTCGGCAAAAGTCTGCGGCACGGTGCCGAAGTTCATCGGGTTGGTGAAGTCCTCGTCGAAGGCGTAGATGGTATCCTCCTGCAGGGCGGTGTTCTGTGCGTCATAGATGCCCAGTACCCAAGCATCCAGGTGGTAGCCAGTATTGGCGACGGCCTGAGCCTGAACGCTGTTGCCAACATAGATGGTGTAGGTGCCGGGAGCGGGGACGGTGGTACCCATCGTGGCGTCGTTGACGGCATAGGTGACAGTGGTGCTGTCGGGGTTGCCGGCCTCGAAGAGGGCGGTGAAGGTCACGCTGCCGGTCGACATAAACAGGCTGGCGGGGAACTGCACCGTGATGTAGTCGGCATCAAGAGTGTCGTTGTTGACACCATCGGTGGTGTAGGCCCAGCCGACGAAGTGGTAGCCGCTGTTGGGGACGCCAGCAAGCTGGACGGTCTCGGTCTCGGCATACTGGTAGGTGCCGGGAGCGGGGTTGGTGGTACCCATCGTGGCATCCATCGTGGCGACGGTGACGGTCAGCGTGTCGGGTGCAGGAGGCACATAGGCGCCCTGATACAGGCTGATGTCGTCGATGAGCAGGTAGTTCATATCGTAGTCCACGTGGTGGAAGGCGACGTAGACGCTCTGTCCGGCATAGGCTGTGAGGTCGATGGTCTGCTGGGTCCAGCTGCCTGCAGCAGCGGTGCTGGGACGTGCAGTGACGGTGAAGGCAGTGGTGTCGTTCGTGGTGGTCGAGATCTTAACACTGTAGCTGTCGGCATAGTTGGCATTGGCAACTTCCCACCAGCTGAAGGTGAGGCTGTCGCCGGCGGCGACGGTGGGCAGGACAAACTTGGGCGAAATCAGCCAAGCGTTGGCGTGCATAGCGGTGCTGTTCCAGCTCCACGAGGAGGCGACCAGCGAGCCGCTGTGAGGAGCGACATTGGTCATACCGGCGAGGTTGGTCGTCATCCAGGCAACGCCGTCGGCACTGCCGTTGACGGTGGTCCAGCAGGCAAGGCCAGACTCGAAGCCGTAGTTGTAGGGCAGGGTGGTGATGTCGCTGCAGTCGAACTCGGTGGTGACACTGACGGTGGCCATTGCCGAGCTGTCGTCAGCGCTGCAGATAGCCACAACACCAAAGGTGTAGGCCGTACCGGCGGTAAGGCCGCTAAAGGTGTAGGTGTTGGCGGCGGTGCTGGCCACGAAGGTGCTGCCGTTATAGATGCTGTAGCTGGTGGCATTGCCGGTCCAGCTGATGTAGGCGTCGGTGGTGGTCACGCTGTCGAGGGTGACGATAGGAGCAACACAGCTCGGGCAAGGATCGTTCATTGTGTAGAGCAGACCGTCGGGGGTGTTGGTGGCATCGGTAAGACTATAGACTGCCATTCCGCCACCGTTTTTAATCTCGAAGCTGATTTCATCAGGATAGCTGGTGGAGGCAGTGCTGCCGGTCCAGGTGAAGGTCACAGGCGAGCCGCTGCAAACAGGATAGGTAGCGCTGTTGCTGCTGCCGGTGACGGTGAAGATGCCCAGCGTTGAACCATTCTGGCTGACGGTGATGGTGGCACCGTCCCAGCCATCGCCGTAGTCGTCAGTACCAGTGATGGTGATGTTGCAGCCACCTTCGGCGCACTCGGTACGGGCGTCGATGGTTTCCATCGTCGAGCTGTCGGTAGCGCTGCATACGGCAATAACACCAAAGGTGTAGTTGGTGGCAGCGTTGAGGCCGGTAACAGCGTAGGTGTTGGCGGCGGTGCTGGCCACGTAGGTGGTGCCGTTATAGATGCTGTAGCTGCTGGCATTGCCGGTCCAGGTCAGGGTGACGCTGTTGGCGGTAGCGGTATCGACGGCGAGGTCGGTAACGGCTAAGCAGGTGGGCGGATTGTCGAACACGACGCTGTCGATGTAGAGATAGTACTGGTCGTTGGCGGTATATTTGATGGCCACAAACTTGGTGCCTGCGGGCAGTGTGTTGCTATACTGAGTATAGGTAGTTTGGTTGTAGCTGATTTCGGGACCCCAGGTGAAGGCGTTGGTGTCGTTGGTGGTGGTGGAGTAGCCCACGTGGAAGGTCTCGGTGTAGTAGGAGCTCTGAGCTTTGTACATAAAGCTAACCTTGACGCCGTCGGTGGTGCCGCTCAGCTCGGGCGAGATGAGGTACTGCGGCGGATTGGTGCTGTAGTAGAAGCGGAAAGCCTGCGTGCCGCTGTAGGCGCTGCCGCTATTGATGCCGGTGCTGCTGTTTGTGTTGGATGTTGTCCAGCAGGCTGCGGTGGTGCTGTTGGCCTCGAAATCCTCGGTGAAGGGGATGGCCACAGCGGTGCAAGCAGTGGCATCGATGGCGAAGGTGGCTATAATGTCAAATTCAGTTCCTAAGTCGCTGGCCTCGACAGGGATAGCCAGCGTGATGCTGTCGGAAATAGGCAGCACGCCCATACCGTAGTCGCTGTAGTCGATGTTCCAGCTGACGAAGTGGTAGCCAGCATTGGGAATAGCGGTGAAGATGACGGTGTCGCCGGCATTATAGGTGTAGGTGCCGGGAGCGGGGGTGGTGGTACCCATCGTGGCGTCGTTGGCGCTCATATTGATGGTGAGAACCTCAGTGGGGATGGTGCCGCCCGAAACAACCGAGATGTTGTCGACGTGGAGGTTGTTGTCGCCGCCACTGGTGGTCGATTGGGCATAGAAAGCCAGGCGCACGATCTGTCCGGCATAGGCCGTGAGGTCGACAGTCTGGGGGATGTAGGTTGTGCTGGCCAGGGTGCTCAGCGCGATGTCGCTGACCATAGCCCAGGACTGGCCGTTGTTGGTGCTGGCAAGAACCATAAACTTCTGCGAAGCGTTGTTCTCGAAACCTGTAGCAACGCTGCTGCCGCTATAAGTGGTGAAGGCTGCGTCGAAGGTCAGCGAGGGGCTGGCGGCAGTGGTGAGGTCGATTTCAGGAGTGATCATCCATTTCTTGCAGCTGGAGCCATAGATGTTCACGCGATAGTGTCCGGCATCAAGACCGTTGCTGGTCGAGCTGCTGTAGACCCACTGGCTGTTGTTGGTGAGGGTCAGCACGCCGCCGTTGGAGAGCGAGTCGAAAGTGACGCCCGTGGCACCGGCCCAGCAAGGATCGGAGGACAGGTCGTTGGTGAAATTCTCGGTGAAAGGCAGAGGATAGGGTGCGCAATCGGTGCGGAACGAAGCGGACACGATGGCACTTTCGTCGGTGCTGCTGCAAACAGCCGATACGCCAAAGGTGTACTGGGTGTTGCCAGCGAGGTTGGTAAAGGTGTAGCTGGTGTTGGTGGTGTTGGCAACCAGCGTGGTGTCGGCCATATTATAGACATTGTAGCTGGCAGCGTTGCCAGTCCAAGTCAGAGTGGCGCCGTCGGCGGTGATGTTGCTGGCAACCAGTCCGGCAACAGGCATACAGCTGGGAGCCACTTCCACGCTGACGTTGTCGAAAGCAATACGGTTGTCGTGAGGCGAAGTACCGCTGGTGCTACCGCCATAGATGGCGAAGCGGACGGTCTGGCCGTTGTAGCCGGTCACAGGAATCGTAATGGTGCTGTAGGTACCGCCCATAGAGTTCAGTTCAGTGTAATCGACCACTTGCAGCGTCGTCCAGGTGGTACCATTATTGGTGCTGATGGCAAATGCCAGTGTGTCGTTGTCGTCATAGTTGGGCGTTGCGTCGCTCCAGGCTGCGACGGCCACGTCGACGCTCAGTACGGCATTGTTGTTGTTGATTTCAATATTGGGAGTGACAGCCCAGTATTTATTGGAGCTGTAGAGGTTCATCGTCAGGGCTTTGCCATCGATGGTAATGTGGCTGCCGTATGTGCTGTTAAGAGTCCAGGCGGAGGTGGATGCAGTCGGCGTACCGGCACCGCCATTGTACTGGCCACTCAGGAACGACCAGCAAGGCGATTTGGAAGTCCAGTTGTTGAAGTCCTCGCTCCAGGGCATAGTCTCGCTGGCGCAAGCGGTTCGGAAGGTCACGAGGGTGGCCTCCGAAACGTCGGTGGCCGAGCAGTTGGCAACGACGCCAAACTGGTACTCGGTGTTGGCGTTCAGGCCAGTGACGGAGTATGTCAGTGTGCTGACGTTGGCGGCCACAACGCTGGTGTCGGCCATATTATATATTGTATAGGTGGCACCGGTGTTGATGGTGTCGATCCAAGCAATGGTGGCGCTGTTGGCGGTGATGTTGCTGGCAGTCACGTCGCTGACGCGCAAGCAGTTGGGCAGAGACTCAACAACGACGTTGTCGATGCCGCAATAAACGGCGCCGTAGCTGCTGGTGCCGGTACCGTTATGCACGCCGCTGAACTTGAAGGCCAGACGGGCGCCTGCAGGTGCGTTGGCGGCGAGTGACGAGAGGTTCAGTTCTTCAATGCTTTGCTTAGTGGAGGTAGCGTTCCACGACTGCATACTGGTGAACGTGTAGTCGTTGCCCGTAACGTAGCCAAGTTCGAGCGTGGAGGCATAACTGGTTGAGCTGTAGGAAGAACTCATCTTATAGTCGAACGAAATCTGAAGTGTGTTCAGAGCTTCGGCGAAGGCGGGCAGGATGGCAATTTTGGTGGTGCCGCGAGCGGCAGCATAGTTGAGATAGGTCTGGCTCGTAACGGCCGAACCTACAAGGTAGATAGGCATAATAAGGTACGGGTCGCTGGCCACGAGGCAGGCATACGACGAAGTGTAGCTGTATTGTGCAACGCCGCCGTAGTAGGAGGTCGAACCCGAAGTCTCGGCAGTGTTCGTGCCGTTGCTGTAGTAGTCCCAGCAGGCGGGAGTCACAGCAGGACCGTAGTAGGGTGTGGAAGGCAGGCCGGTATAGCCGCTGAAGTCTTCGCTATAAGGCAGCGGTGTGGTAGCGTCGCAAGCCGTGCGGACGCTGATGGGCGTCTCGTTCGAAGCATTGTCGGCCGAGCAGTTGGCAACCACACTGAAAGTGTAGGCCGTGTTGGCGTTCAGGCCCGTGATAGTATAGGTCGTAGCCGTTACGTTGCTGGCAATAACACTATTGTCGGCACCGTAGACAGTGTAGGTGGCACCCGTGTTCATCGTGTCGGCCCAAGTCAGCGTGATGCTGTTGCTGGTAATGCCCGAAGCGGCCAAATCAGTAACGGCAAAACAAGCATTGGGGTTGGGCTCAACCTTATAATAGCGTCCGGCGGCAGGCCAAGTGCCGCTGGCATTGTTAGTGCTCGTGCCCGCAGTCAGTGCAGACATAGTATTGTCAGCCACATTGAAAAGAACAACGTCCGTGGCCGAAGTGCTCGCACCAAGCTGGTAGCTCACACTCGGAGCGGCCGTAGGAGCAGTGGGCGAGTACATAAGCGTAATGCTGTTGTCGGCCTCTGCCAGCTGGATCTGGAAAGTCAGGTACTGGTCTGCCACAGATGTTCTCTGGTTGTAAGTCCTTGTCGAGATCTCCACAACCAATACTCTCGAACCCTCCGTTCCGAACAGCTGGTAGGCGATATATCCGCCCGTGGGCAGCCATCCGTCGCAACCAAGGCCACAAACCTTCGGAGCGTTGGTGCCGGCATTCGTGGCGCTAAGGGGATTCGAGTAGGAACCTGTTCCTACTGCTGTAGAACCAAAACGTAGCGTACCGTCGCTGTTTGCGGAAAACTGCGTATAGTCAGTCCCCGCAAGGTTGAAGGTGAAGCCAATGTTAGTCACCGGCGTGGCATAGCTGTCGTTGCCGGAACCAACTTTCAGCACGGTGCTATCGTTCGTCAGCGTGTACCACATTGTGTTGTCGACACCAGTCGAAAACAGATATGTGTTCAGCTGCGCTTGCGATGCAAAGGGCAGCAAAAGCATCGCTGCCATCGCGAAAGTGCGTAAAAACTTTAACATAACTTTTTTGTTTAATTTGTTAATAATGATTTAATTGGGATAAAACTAATTTTGCAGATTAGTTTTAAACCTAACGGCAAAGATACTAAATTCCCCAGATACCGAAAAGTTAAAAATGATTAAGTACACCCTCACCCCACAACCCAAACACCATATTTGCCTAAATACCAGACGTATTATAATTGAAAATTGAGAATTGAAAATTGAAATCACTCGATAAAAATTGAAAATTGAGAATTGAAAAAGTTGCAAGCTTTTAAAAATGAAAATTGAAAAAGTTGAAATCATCCCAATCAGATTTCCGACGAAAGTAGGAAACCATTTCCAAGATTCGCTCGCTAGCGAGCAGATTTCCAAGATTAGCAATATGCGTCCCAAAAAAGATTTCCAAGATTTCCAAGATTTCGCTCGCTTGCGAGCGGGAGTTTTCACAAACAGGAATTGTCAGTAATTAACCAGGAATTAACAGAAATATTTTTTTAATTAAAACAGCAATTACCAGCAATTGAACAGCAATTACCAGCAATCCGCTCGCTAGCGAGCGGAAAAATCTACAAGATATACAAGATCTCGCTCGCTTGCGAGCAGGAGAACAAAAAAAATTTACAAGATTCCCAAGATTTCGCTTGCTTGCGAGCAGGAGGAAAAGTTGAAAGCAGTGACACAACTTCTCCATTTCCGGAAAAAGTTGTACCTTTGCAAAAGAATATAGATTGCACGTGCGCGACGCCATATCCCTATAACACCCAAAAGAGCAACGAATTAACCCCTTTTTAATAGTGACCAGTGAATAGTGAATAGTGAAACGAAGACGCCCGGGTCACAGGTCACAAACAACCACACTAACTAAATTTCAACTCTCAACTTTCAACTTCAAAAATGTCCCACAAACTTACAACAGACGAAATGCACCGCCTCACCGTCGACGAGTTCCGCAGCAGCACCAAAGTGCCGCTGACCGTCGTGCTCGACAACATACGCAGCCAGAACAACATAGGCTCCGTCTTCCGCACCGCCGACGCCTTCCGCATCGAGCACATCGCCCTCTGCGGAATCTGCTCCACACCGCCACACCGCGACATCCACAAGACCGCCCTCGGCGCCGAAGAAAGCGTAGAGTGGAGCCACCACGACGACACCGTCGATTGCGTCCGCCAGCTGAAGCAGCAAGGCTATGCCGTTTACGCCGTCGAGCAAGTGGACGACAGCATCAAGCTCGGACAGCAGGACGAGGTGTTGAAAAGCAACAAGTTGGCTGTCGTCTTAGGCAACGAGATAGAAGGAGTGCAGGACGAAGTGCTGACCTTGTGCGACGGCTCCCTCGAAATACCGCAATACGGCACAAAGCATTCACTCAACGTCAGTTGCGCCGCCGCCATCGTCCTGTGGGAACTAACGAAAGAGTTGAAAGTTGAAAGTTGAGAGTTGAAAGTCGAAACACCCGCGTCAGCCACATCCCCTCTCGGAGAGGGGTGCCCGCAGGGCGGGGTGTGTCGCACAGCCACTAACGCACCAACGCAATAACACACTAACGCAATAACACACTAACGCAATAACACACTAACGCAATAACACAATGTTGAACAAAGAAGAGAGAATAGAAAAAGCACGCCAGTTGCACAAGTCCGGATGCAACTGCTGCCAGTCAGTAGTGCTGGCCTACGACGACATCCTGCCCATCGACCGACAGGCCACCGCAGCCGTCGCCGCACCCTTCGGACGTGGCCTCGCGGGCTGCCGCGAAGTGTGCGGATGCGTCAGCGGCATCGCTATGGTCTGCGGCCTCACAGGCCACACCGCCGAAACACGCAACCTCGTCGAACAATTCCGACACGAAGAAGGCGACATCGTCTGCGGACGACTGCTGCAACAAGGCAAGAAACCCTGCACCGACCTCGTCGCCGACGCCGCCGCAATCCTGCACGAAACAGTGACCTGCGATCAGTGACACGAACGCGTCAGCCACATCCCCTCTCGGAGAGGGGAGAAGGAACTGCCAGTAGGATCCGAAGCTCCAGTGGAGCTTTGGAGTTCCGATAGCGAAGCGGTGAACAAAAGGGCGGGGTGTGTCGCACAGCCACTAACAAATTAACGCACTAACACATTAACGAATTAACAAATTAACGAATTAACAAATTAACGAATTAACCGAACCCCCCGTGAAACGCAAAATCATCAACGACCCAGTCTACGACGGATTCCTCGGCATCGACGACCCCCTCATCCTCTCCGTCATCGACCACCCGCTCTTCCAGCGCCAGCGCGCCATCAAGCAGCTCGGATTCACCTATCTCGTCTACCCAGGCGCTATGCACACCCGCTTCAGCCATATGCTCGGCGCTCTCAACCTGATGGGACGAGCCCTCGAAGTGCTGCGACAGAAAGGAGTGCAGATCTCCGACGACGAATGCCAGGCCGCCAAACTCGCCATACTCCTCCACGACGTCGGGCACGGCCCTTTCTCGCACACCTCCGAACGGGCCCTCTGCAACGTGCATCACGAACACCTCACCCTGCTCTTTATGCAGCAGATCGACCGCGAAACGAATGGCCGTCTGCAACTGGCTATAAGCATATTCAACGACACCTACCCGCGACGCTTCCTCCACCAGCTCGTCTCCTCCCAGCTCGATATGGACCGGCTCGACTACCTCGGGCGCGACTCCTTCTTCACCGGCGTCAGCGAAGGCATCGTCGGCACCGACCGCATCATCTCGATGCTCAACGTCCACAACGACCAGCTCGTCGTCGACGAAAAAGGTATCTACTCTATCGAGAAATTCATCATCTCACGACGGCTGATGTACTGGCAGGTCTACCTCCACAAAACCGTCATCGCCGCCGACAACCTCTTCTACAGCATCCTCGGACGCGCCCGACAGCTGCTGGCCGACGGCACACCCCTCCAAGGCTATCAGCCCCTGCTGGCACTGCTGCAACGCCAACCCACAGCAGCCGACTTCCAGGCCGAACCCGACCTGCTGCAATCCTTCGCCTCCATCGACGACGGCGACGTAATGTCCTCCATCAAGATCTGGACCCAGGCCCACGACCCGCTCCTCGCCACGCTCTGCCGAAACCTGCTGTGGCGACGCCTGCCAAAAATCATACAGTCGCCCGAACCCTTTACCGACGAAGTCGTCGACGCACACATCCGCCAGGTGGCGCAAACCCAAAACCTCTCCCTTGAACAGGCCGCCTACTTCGTCGGAACCGGTGCACTCGTCAACAGCAGCTACTCCTTCAACGACCAGGAAATCAAAATCCTGTACAAGGACGGACGATGCCTCGGTATCAGCGAAGCCAGCGACCAGCTTGACCACCGCTTCCTCGAAAAAACCGTCAAAAAATACTACCTCTTCTTCCCAAAGGAGACAACCTGACGACACACCTGCTCCGCCATTTCCTTATATAGATATATATAGGAAATATATAGGAAATGGCGGAGCGGGTGGCTGGCGGCACCATCACCGCTGTGGCGACTTATGTCGCTGTTTGTCAAAATAATATCCTCCCGACGACAGCAACACTGCCTCCGGGAGGATATCTTAGCTTTTGCGGTTCCCGCCTGCCTCCTAGTTGGCAGGGGCCCACTTGCAGCGCACGGGCGACACAATGGCGCCCTCTTTTTTCAGCTCGGCAAAGGCCTTGTCGACCTCCTTGCGGTCGGCTCCCAAGGCCTTGGTGACATCGCCCGCCGAAACGGGCTTGCCAGCCTGGCGCATCGCTTCAAGTACTTTTTCTTTCATAACGCTGTTCAGTATTTGATGGTTTCTATTACTTCGGTCATCGTGCTGACGGTGGCGGTGGCGTCCTTGGCAAAGCGCATCTGCGCCCCTTAACCTTTAACCGTTGACCTTTAACCTTTAAACTATAACCTTTAACCTTTACACCATCATTGTCAGGAAGTTCTCGTAGCCGAGCTTGTCGATGTAGTTCAGGTACTGGGCCTCCCAAGCCATATGCTCGGTCTCGCCGTCAATCCACTTGTGGATGAGCTTCTGCGTCGGATAGTCGTCCTTGAAGGCCTCGGCCATTTCGCTCATAACCTTCACTGCGTCAGGATTATAGTCGTTTTCAATCTGCTGCTTGGGGTCGTCGTAGAAGGGGAATTCGACGGTCTTCATTGCCTCCTGCAGCATCTCGGGCTTGCAACCCAGTTCCACCAGGCGGTTCAAAACCTCTTCGGCTTCGTCCCACTCCTCTTCGGCTTCTTCTTTCCACTTGTCAGCCAGCTTGTTCCAGCCCTGCAGACGGCAATAGGCCGAGAATGCGAAATGCTGTTTGCTGTTGCCAAACCAACCTGCCCCATACTGGGCAAACATCTTCAATGCTTCTTCTTTTGTCATAATCGTTGTGTATTATTAGTTAGTAATTAATCTATTATAAATAATATGGCGTTTTTTTTGTTTTGCAAAAATACAAACAGTTTTTGATATATGAACTAGCAAAAAAGAACATAAATTTGACCGAAACGGACACTGGATATTTTTTTTTCGTATCTTTGCAAATCGAAAAGCAAACGTAAATGGTTTATTATGTACAGAATAAGAGATTTTTATCACGATGTGTTCGGTTTGGACGATAACGACATCGACCTCAAAATCGTTTGCGAAACGACCGACATCCATAAGACTCTTCTCACCAACAAGATGCAGGACACACTGGCGGCCTACACCTTCACGCTGGTGGAGCAGGGGTGGCTCACGCTCTTCTACAACAACAGGAAACTGACGCTCTCGCCGGGCGATTTGTATATCTATTCGCCTGGTTTCCAGGTGAGGATTGATGGCGGCTCGGACGACTACCGCGGCATCTGCCTTATGGCGGACGAAGAACAGACGCTCGAAATGCCCACGGTGCGCAATATTATCCGCGCAGCCTACCTGCCGGTGACGGAGCTGGGGCAGCCCGTTGTGCACATCCCCGACGACAGCCGGGAACGTATCGCCGGCAGGATGCGCGAAATTATTGATTATCAGTATTCGCAACATTGCTTCCGCACCGAAGCCTCGCAAATGCTCTTCACTCTCTTCTTGCTCGACCTCGGCGACGTGCAGGAACGCACCGTCGGCACCTCGCATCTCAGCGGTCGCACGGTCGATATCTACATTGCCTTTATGCGCCTGTTGCCCAAGCACTTCGTCGAACATCGCGACCTCGCTTTCTATGCGTCGGAACTCTGCATCTCGACGACCCACCTCTCGCGCGTCGTCCGGCAGGTCTCCGGTCGCACCGTCGGCGACTATATCGGCCAGATGCTCCTGATGGAAGCAGCTTGGCTCCTGAAAAGCACCGACTATCCCATCGCCGACATCGCCGACCGTCTCCGCTTCGCCGACCAATCCAGCTTCAGCCGCTTCTTCACCCACCACAAAGGCCTCACCCCAAAATCCTTCCGCCAACTTTAACCTTTAACCTATAACCTCTAACCTTTAACCTCTAACCTTTAACCTTTAACCTTTAACCTATAACCTTTAACCTTTAACCTTTAAACTTTTCCCCTTTCCTCCGCAATTTTTTCGCCCGACCTGCGTTTTGTCGATATGGAAACTAAAGGAAAAACTTATGTCGGAAGCGACAAACTCTACGAAGACGTACAGCGCACAATGCGGCTGGCAGCCGAAATGAACACCGGCAGCCATACCGAAGCCGAAGTGCGCCAATACCTACGCAAAATCACTGATAATGAGATCGACGACACCGTCCGTGTCTTCACTCCTCTCCACATCAACTACGGCCCCGGAGTCACCTTCGGACGCGACTGCTTCCTCAATTTCGGATGCACCCTGCTGGCCCTCGGCGGCATTACCATCGAGGACGATGTCTTCATCGGACCGCACTGCGTGCTGGCCACCGAGTACCACCCCGAAGACCCTGCCACGCGCCACACGCTACTCACCAAACCCATCGTCATTCGGCGTAACGCCTGGCTGGGTGCCAACGTCACCGTGCTGGCTGGCGTAACCATCGGCCGTAACGCCATCGTCGCCGCCGGCAGCGTGGTCACCAAGGACGTGCCCGACAATATGGTCGTCGCCGGTACCCCCGCCAAAGTGATTCGCGAAATAAAGGTTAAAGGTTAAAGGTTATAGTTTAAAGGTTAAAGACTATAGAACAACTTATACAAAACTGAATTTGCTGTGATAATCAAAGAAATAGACGTTAAAAGCGTGATGACCAAGTCGAACTTGCCAGTCAGCGACTTCTCGGTCAATACCTACGTTGGGTGCGCCCACGCCTGCAAGTACTGCTATGCCTCGTTTATGAAGCGTTTCACCAACCATCCCGAACCCTGGGGCGACTTCGTGGACGTGAAACTTTGGCCCGACATCAAGAACGCCCGGCGCTATGCCGGCAAGGAGGCTTTCCTCGGCTCGGTGACCGACTGCTACCAGCCCTGCGAAGCCAAATACAAACGCACACGCGCATTGCTGGAACAGTTGAAAGGCAGCGGTATACGCATTAGTATCGCTACCAAGAGCGACCTGGTGCTGCGCGACCTCGACCTGATAAAGACCTTCCCCGGCGCCCGCGTCAGCTGGAGCATCAATACCCTCGACGAGGAGTTCCGCCGCGAGATGGACCGTGGCGTTAGCATCGAACGCCGCCTGGAAGCTATGCGCCAGTTCTACGAGGCCGGCATCGACACCACCTGCTTCATCTCGCCCATCTTCCCCGGCATCACCGACGTCGAAGCCATCATCGAACGCGCCAAGGACCAGTGCAACCTCGTATGGCTGGAAAACCTCAATCTGCGCGGCGACTACAAAGGGCGCATCCTGCAGTGGATCCACGAACATCACCCCGAACTGGACACCCTCTACCACGACATCTACACCAAGAAAGACCGCACCTATTGGACTGAACTCAACGCCGACCTTAGCCATTTCTGCGCCGACCGCAGCCTGCCCTACGTCCGCAACGACGACTCCACCCACGCCCGCCACGGCGAGCCCCCCGTTGTGGTCAACTACTTCTACCACGAAGAGATTATCCCCTCGGCCCGCAAAGAACAGCTGCGCCAAACACGCATCTGCTGCTAGGCAACCGCCGTCGGCAAATCGGCATTTTGTGTAGTTAAAACCGCAATCTGTACTGCCGAAAAGCAGATTTTTAGTCGTATTTTTGCAAAATAATATAAATAAAGAAAATATACGTAATCGAATGAAAAAGATATTATTGACAGCCTTGCTGCTCGGCGGGATGCTGGCAGCTTGCACCCAAAAGACAACAAACGAAAAAT
>JAFWYO010000163.1 GCA_017517715.1 Bacteroidales bacterium | reverse complement strand
TCGATCCTATATCGTTCTTATATCGTTCCTATATAAAAATATAAGAACGATATAAGAACGATATAGGAACGATATAGGAACGGGCGGAGCGGGTGGCGGTTGTCGGTAATTGGTTTGTCCATTCCAGCAAAAAGACTTACCTTTGCAAATCGGTTCCTTTCAAATATTTCCATCTAAAGTATTAGCTATGAACTTTCTAAAAAGCATTTTAAGAAAATACACCTCCGTAAGTCTCGTTTTGCGCATCCTCGTGGCCCTGGTCATCGGCGCCATTCTGGGGCTGCTCCTGCCCCAATGGACGGGCATCTCCATACTGGGCAAAATATTCGTCAGCGCCCTCAAGGGCATCGCTCCCGTACTGGTCGCCGTACTGGTCATTTCGTCGGTCGCCAAGGCCGGGCGCGGTATGGGACGGCGCTTCGCTTTGCTCATCTCTATCTATCTGCTTTCCACCTTCATAGCCGCCGTTTGTGCCGTGGTGGGCAGCTTCGCATTCCCCGTGACACTCCAGCTGGCCGATGCCGCCAGCGTGGCGCCAGCACAGGGTGCAGGTTCGCTGGGCGAAGTCTTTGCTAACCTGCTGACCTCTATGGTCGGCAACCCCATCGCCGCCGTCGCCAATGCCAACTATATCGCCATCCTCTTTTGGAGCATCATCCTCGGCGTGGCCCTGAAAACCACAGCCTCCAAAGCCACCGTCCAGGTGGTGCACGACCTGAGCGACGTCGTGTCGCGGGTGGTCAAATGGGTCATCCAGTTCGCCCCCTTCGGCATTCTGGGTCTGGTTTTCAGCACCGTTAGCGAAAACGGACTGGCCGTCTTCTCCACCTACGCCCACCTGCTGTTGCTGCTGGTTGGCTGTATGCTGGTCAACGCATTCGTATTCAATCCATTGCTTTCATTCATCCTGACACACAAGAACCCCTATCCCCTGCTCTTCACCTGCCTCAAGGAAAGCGGGCTTCAGGCTTTCTTTACACGCTCGTCGGCAGCCAACATACCCATCAATATGGCTCTTTGCAAAAAAATGGGCCTCGACGAGGAATTCTATTCCGTCAGCATCCCCCTCGGAGCCACCATCAATATGGACGGCGCGGCGGTGACCATCACGGTCTTCTCGCTCGCCGTGGCACACACGCTGGGCATCGACGTCACATTCGGTTCGGCACTGTTCCTTGGCGTTGTGGCAACCCTCGGCGCCTGCGGCGCCTCAGGTGTCGCTGGCGGCTCGCTATTGCTCATCCCTATGGCCTGCTCATTCTTCGGCATCCCCAACGATATCGCAATGCAGGCCGTCGCCGTCGGCTTCATCGTCGGCGTGGTGCAAGACAGCGTCGAAACAGCCCTCAACAGCAGCGGCGATGCCTTCTTCACCGCCACCGCCGAACTCCACGACCGCCAAAAACGCGAACAGCATTCTGATTCTAAATAACAACAACGCCATCAGCGGGCACATTGTCGATGCCGAATCCAGCACCAGCACTGCCACCTTGCCTATATCACCAACAAGGCGAAAGACATCAGAGGGTACGAGGGGACGATGATTTGGAAAATAATTTTGCCGAATAAAATAATCTTCGTATCTTTGCAGCGTGAAATAACAAAAATTCTATGCCTAAAATATACGAATACTTCGGATTCATCTTCTACTTCTACTCCAATGAACACGAGCCAATACACGTGCACGTAAAACACGGAGACGAAGAGAGCATATTTGAGCTAATTATGATGAATGGCTCTTTGGAGCGTATCAACATCCGAGAGAAAAAAGGCGTGCCGCCATTGTCATCGAAGGATGAGCGAGTTGCCGAAGCATTTATCCGCAAATACAGCAAGAATATCATCGACAAATGGGTACGTTTCTTTGTGATGAAACAGCAAGTAAGAAGCACCAACATCAAAACAAGACTATGAGCGACAGACTATACATAACAGAAGCTATTGACCTTGGCGGGCTGAAGGTGCGGTTGATTTTCAGCGACGGCACCAACAGCACGGTGGACGTGGGAGACTATATCCGCCGGCATCCGCATCCGCAGTATAACAAATACCTTGACCCCAAGAAGTTCCGCACGTTCACCATCGACGGCGGTAACATCGTCTGGGGCCGCAACTGGGACTTGATTTTCCCCATCGAGCAACTGCACGAAGGGGTGATTAAATAAAAATGTGTATCTTTGCAGCGTGAAAATAACAAAATAAAATGGATACAAGAACATATACATCACAGACTAATCAAGTGATTGTAACACTTGAGGATGGAGCAGCTCTGTCCGAGATTAGGAAGGCTCTGCTGCTGATTCGTGGCGTTGCAGCGGTACGTGTGGCACACGGCGACAATATGGTCACACCCGCGTTGCGTACCAAAATCAGGAAAGCCCGCAAGGAGTCGTCCGACGGCGAAACCATCGTGTGCAGCACCCCTGAGGAAATGCAGCAATACTTCGACAGCCTATGATTTACAAGGTCGAATACTCCAAGGCGGCCGACAAGACGCTGCGAAAGTGGAAGAAGTCGAATCCTGTGCTGTTCAAGAAAGCCACCAAGGTGTTGCTCGACATTATGCAGCATCCACGTACTGGCATAGGACACCCCGAGGCATTGGTGGGAGGCAACGACATCACTTGGTCGCGCCACATCACCGCTTACGACCGTATTATATATGACATTTACGACGAACGAATAACCGTGCTTGTCATCCAAGCCGAATCACATTATAACGACAAATAGCAAATGCTGTAATAAATTGGTATCTTTGCAGCGTGAAATTGATAAAATGATGATGACATAAAACGTAGAAATATACAAAGACGATATGGATGTATTGATTTTCTGTGGTATAGCCATTGTTGTTATAGGGATAGCTGCGGTCATTTCCGATGCCAAACAGAAAAGGGAAATGAAAGAGTTGGAAAAAAAAGCAGAAGAACGGCGTATAATTGAAGAAAAAAGACAGGAAGAACTGCGTAAGCAAAGAGAGGAACAAGAAAAAAAGAGGCTTGAAGAAGAACGCATACAGGAGGAGTTACGATTAGCAGAAGAGCATAGGCTGGAAGAAAATCGTAAAGCGGAGCAGCGTCTTTTCGAAGAAAAAGTAAATAATGCAAGAGAACATGATCCTGCAACATTTTTCCGTTTAGTCCTTTCCCAATATCAAATAGACACCATATATGCAAATGATATATTGGGAATTGAGGCAAACCTTCCATCGAAAGACACGGTCCGACAAATCAACAAGTATAATTACTTGAAAAATGATGGAACGATAAAAGTCCAACTTGATAGAGACTTGCCAAAATTATATGAAAAACATCTTTACACACTGTGCTTAAATACCATCCATGACGCTTTTACATTAGATACCACTCGGTTGGCTAAAAGTATTGTGTATAATGGGTTTGTTGAAGATTTTAGTCCTAGAACAGGGCAATTAGAAAGAAATCTTATTTTGTCATTGATGATAGATAGAGACACGTTTAGTGGAATCGATATTTCTCACGTTGACCCTAAAATGTGTTTTAAATCATTGAAAGGTGTATCTGCTGCCAAACTAATAGATATTGTTCCTGTGCAACCAGTACTTCAGATAAATAAAGAAGACCATCGTTTTATCGAAAACAAAGATGTGTCAATAAATGAAGGAACCAATCTTGCAGCAATGCCATGGGAAGACTTCGAACAGTTGGTTCGTGAGATATTTGAATTTGAGTTTGCGCAGAATGGCGGTGAAGTTCGGGTTACTCAAGCTAGCCGTGATGGGGGTGTAGATGCAGTTGTTTTTGACCCCGACCCATTGAGAGGTGGCAAAATAGTCATTCAAGCCAAACGATACACAAATACAGTCCCCGTATCTGCCATTCGAGACTTATATGGAACTGTGATAAATGAGGGTGCCAACTCTGGAATTATTATTACTACATCCGATTATGGACGAGATTCCTATGAGTTTGCGAAAGACAAGCCTTTGAAACTGCTGAATGGAGGTCATCTTCTGGCATTGTTGAATAAGAATGGAAGGAAGGGGTATATTAATTTGGTAGAAGCAAAAAAAGTCACAGCAGAACAAGAGTAAAAACTATCTTCAGAAAAAGAGAATATCTTTCCCTCGAAAAGAGTATATCTTTTGTGCAAGAAGTACGGTAATTAGATCACCGACACACCACCGAAGGATCACCGAAAGGTTACACGATAATTGTGTTGTAAATCAGCGTTTTGTGTACTTTACAAACGATTTTGTGTACACGGTTGGTTTTCAGCAATTTTGGTATTGCCATAAAGAAGGCATATAGAACCCACCAAGAAGGCATAAAGTGCTCAGACATGCATGCTAGACAAACGAATGGGGCGCCAATTTTGGCGCCCCATTGTCGTTGGATACATTTCTTCTGTTTTTTGCAAATAATACAACCATTATTCTCCGCATATTTTGCGGCAAATATACAACTTTTTCTCCGCATAGCAAAAAAAAAGAGGCGCAACTTGCTGTTGCACCTCTTTTCATTATTAGTGAAGCTTTTTTTACTTAACTTCTTCATAGTCGGCATCTTCGACGGTATCATTATTGGAGCCGCCGTTGTTCTGCTGGCCGGCATTGCTTTGGAAGCCTTGGCCGGGGTTCTGGGGGCCGGCCTGCTGCTGGGCGTTGTACATATCCTGGCTGGCGGCCTGCCAAGCGGCGTTGATTTTCTCCATAGCCTGGTCGATGCCGGCGACGTTGCGGGCGCTGTGGGCGGCCTTCAGTTCGTTGAGGGCGTTCTCGATGGCGCTCTTCTTGTCGGCGGGCAGCTTGTCGCCGTAGTCCTTCAGGTTCTTCTCGCTCTGGAAGATCATACTGTCGGCAGCGTTGATTTTCTCAATCTCCTCTTTGGCCTTCTTGTCGTCGGCGGCGTGGGCCTCGGACTCGGCCTTCATACGCTTGATTTCGTCGTCGCTCAGGCCGCTGCTGGCCTCGATGCGGATGTTCTGGCTCTTGCCGGTGGCTTTATCCAAAGCGCTGA
>JAFWYO010000162.1 GCA_017517715.1 Bacteroidales bacterium | reverse complement strand
GGCCAGAAGGAGGGCCGCTTTGCCCAGTTGGTTGCCGTGAGCGCCGTAGGCATTGTGCCGCACGGGACTTACGGTGAAGAGCACTTCGAAGTTGTTTTGCTGCAGGCGTTGCATCAGCGGTGTCCAGGCTGCGACGATTTCGTCGACAGAGGCCATCTGAAGGCTGAAATGCTTCGACGGCAATTTGTGGCAGTTGGCAACGACGAGGCCGTTGTCCTGAAGCTCGTAGTAGTGGGCCGACCCGAAGGTGACGATGATTTGGCGGCATTGGCCGAGAAAGTGGTGTGTCTTGGATATCATCGTGTTGCAGGCGTTGATGCATTCGTCAGGGCTTTTCCGCGAAAAAGCGCCGTGGTGGAGCCAGGAATGCCAGAAGCCGTCGTGCTCTACCAGAACACTGCTGTCGATGGGGCGATTGTCGAGGCAGCGCTGCAGGGCTTCGGCAATGGACAAGGGGTTGTACAGTATGCCGAAGGGATTGAGGATGGTGTCGAAATGCAGATCGGACATCCGCCGGCCTATGTTTTCGGTGAAACAGGAGCCAATGAGCAGCAACGGACTGCTGTGCGAGATGTGGAACCCGATGGGGCCGGTGTGGACGGTGGTGTGGAGCTTTATTTCTTTCATTTGTTGAGCTTTATGTTTTCCACTTCGGGCATATTGCGTAGCAGGTGGATGAACTTGCTGGCTTCGACGCTCATATCGGTCGACGACATAAAGAGCGAGAGGTCGCCCTGATAGTCTATCACGTTGACAGTCAGTTTTGTCTTGCCGCGGTTTTGGCTGACGAGTTTTTTGAGGCGCGTGCAGAAGTCGTCGCTGAGCTGGCGGATGTCGATGCTGAAGTTGATGGTCTTGGTGTAGTGGTCAAGCACTTCGCTGAGCAGCATTATCTTGACGATTTTCAGTCGTGGCGCCAGCTTGGTTTCGATGCCTTCGTTGCGCACGGTGACTTGTGTCACGTTGGCGTGGACAAAGACGAAAAGCCCTTTGTTGCAGAATTCGCGGTACTTGACGCAGTCGTCGCCGAAGAGGCGCAGCTCGTACGAACCGTCGTAGTCTTCGATGGTCATACTGCCATAGGGGCGTCCGCTTTTCTGCGAAATGCCTGACATACCGGCCGAGACGATGCCGCCGAACTTGACTTCGCGACGCGGCACCAGCGATTGCAGGTCGGCAAGCTGCGAGACTTTGATGGTGACGAAGTTGGTCATTTCGTCGCGATAGTCGTCGAGCGGGTGCCCGCTGAGGTAGAAGCCGACGACCTCTTTCTCGTAGTTGCACTGTTCGACGCTGCTCCAGGGCTCGCATTCGGGTATGGCGGGATGGTCTTCGGCCTTGAGTTCTTCGGACGAGCCGAAAAGCGAGAACTGCCCGCTCTGGGCCGCCTCCTGCTTGCGGACTTGCCAGCGGACGAGCTTCTCGAGGTATGAGGGCGCATTTTCGGATTGGAATTCCTTGTACATATACTGGGCGCGATGCATCCCCTGCAGCTGGTCGAAAGCGCCCGATTTTACAAGCACTTCGAGATTCTTGCGGTTGATGGCCTTCATATCGATGCGATCCAGAAAATCGAAGATGTCCTTGTAGGGGCCGTTCTTTTCGCGCTCGCTGATGATGACCTGTGCCGCCGCTTCGCCCATACCCTTGATGGCGCTGAGGCCGAAGCGGATCTGGCCTTTCTCGTTGACCGAGAAGTTGATGTCCGACTCGTTGACGCAGGGGGCGAGGATTTCGATCTTGTTCTTGCGGCAGTCCTCCATCAGCTCGGTGACGCGCTCGATGTTGCTCAGGAACGAGGTCATCACGGCAGCCATATATTCGGCCGGATAGTGGGCCTTGAGGTAGGCCGTCTGGTAGGCCACCCACGAATAGCAGGTGGCGTGGCTCTTGTTGAAGGCGTAGGAGGCGAATTTCTTCCAGTCTTCCCAGATTTTGTTGAGTTTTTCTTTGGGATGCCCATTCTTTTCGCCGCCTTGGTAGAAGAGCACCTCGAGCTCGTTCATTTTGTCTATCTGCTTCTTGCCCATTGCTTTGCGCAGCGTGTCGCTCTGGCCGCGCGTGAAGCCTGCCAGCTGGCGCGACAGGAGCATCACCTGCTCCTGGTAGACGGTGATACCGTAGGTGTCCTTGAGGTATTCCTCCATACAGGGGATGTCGTATTCGACGGGCTTGCGTCCCAGCTTGCGGTCGATGAAGTCGGGGATGTAGTCCATCGGGCCCGGGCGGTAGAGGGCGTTCATAGCGATGAGGTCTTCGAAGACGTGCGGCTTCAGCTCGCGCAGGTATTTCTGCATTCCGGCCGACTCGAACTGGAAAGTGCCCACGGTGTTGCCGTCGCAGAAGAGCTGGTAGGTCAGCTCGTCGTCGATGGGGATGTGGTCGATGTCGATGTCGATGCCGTGGCTTTTCTTGATGTTGCGCAGGGCGTCCTTGATGATGGTGAGGTTCTTCAGGCCGAGGAAGTCCATCTTGATAAGTCCCACGTTCTCAATGACGTGGCCGTCGTACTGTGTCACCAGTACGTCCTCGCCGCTGTCCTTGTCCTTGATGGTGCACATCGGGGCAAAGTTGGTCAGGTCGTCGGCGCCGATGATGACGCCGCAGGCGTGGATGCCGGTCTGGCGGTTGGTGTCCTCGAGCTCCTCGGCGTAGGTGAGCATCGACTTCAGTTCCTGGTCGTCGCCTTCCATAATGGCCCGCAGTTCAGGTACATACTTGTAGCAGTTTTTCAGGTTCACTTTCGGGCTCTTGCCTTTTTCGTCCTTGATGTTGTCCGGAAAACTGCGGTCGGGGATGTAGCCTTTGATAAGGTTGACCGTCGACAGCGGCACCTTCTGGATGCGACCCACGTCGGCGATGGCCGACTTGCTGGCCATAGTGCCGTAGGTGATGATGTGGGCTACCTTTTCTTTGCCGTATTTCTCTGTAATCCAGTCCAGAACGCGTCCGCGACCGGCATCGTCGAAGTCGACGTCGATATCGGGCAGCGAGATGCGGTCGGGGTTGAGGAAACGCTCGAACAGGAGGTTGTATTTCAGTGGGTCTATGTCGGTGATCCACAGGCAGTAGGCCACCACGCTGCCTGCCGCCGAGCCACGGCCGGGCCCGACGCTGACGCCCAGCTCTTCGCGGGCGCCGCGGATGTAGTCGGCCACGATGAGGAAGTAGCCGGGGAAGCCCATCGTCTTGATGGTGTGCAGCTCGAAGGTGATGCGCTCGCGCACCTCCTCGCTGCAGGCGGCCCTGATGTCGTCCTGGCTCGACTGGTCGTTCAGGTCGGTGCGGTCGGACAGATAGCGTTTGCGCGCACCCTGCCACACCAGCTGTGCCAGGTAGTCGGCCTCGAACTTGATGCGGTACAGCTTGTCGTAGCCGCCCAGCTTGACGATTTTTTTCTCGGCGGCTTTCTGGTCCAGCACCACTTCGCCCTTGTCGTTGCGCGTGAATTCGTCGAAAAGCTCCTGCTCCGTTATGCGGCTGCGGTATTCCTCCTCGGTGCCGAAGCTGGCGGGTATGTCGAACATCGGCATAATGGGGTCGCTGTCAATGCTGTAGGTCTCTACCTTGTCGGCTATTTCGCGGGTGTTTTCGAGGACTTCGGGCATATCGGCAAAGATGGCGGCCATCTCGTCGGGACTTTTCAGCCACTCCTGCTTGGTGTAGTGCAGGCGCGTGGGGTCGTCGAAGTCCTTGCCGGTGCTGAGGCAGATCAGGCGGTCGTGCGCCTCGCCGTGCTCCTCCTCGACAAAGTGGACATCGTTGGTGGCTATCAGCTTGATATTGTACTTTTTGGCAAATTCAATGAGGTGTCCGTTGACCAGTTGCTGGCGCGGATAGGTGTCGTAGGCGGCGTTGGGCTTGTCAGTCTTGTGGCGTTGCATTTCGAGGTAGAAATCGTCGCCGAAAAGGTTCTTGAACCAGACGACAGCCTGTTCGGCGCCTTCGATGTCGCCTTTCATTATCTTCTGCGGAATCTCGCCGCCGATGCAGGCCGAGCAGCAGATAATTCCCTCGTGGTATTGCTCCAGCAGGTTGTGGTCGATACGCGGATTGTAGAAAAAACCGTCGGTGAAGGCTATCGAGCTGAGCTTGCACAGGTTCTTGTAGCCCTGCTTGTTCTTGGCCAGCAGGATGAGGTGCCATCCGCTGCGGTCGGTGATGCGGTCGCGGCCCGTTTCGGGGTCGCGCTCCTTGACGGCGGGGTCTTTGTCGTACAGCGTGCGGTGCGCGCAGTAGGTTTCGATGCCGATTATTGGCTTGAAAAACTGGGTATTAAGCTCGCCGATTTGCGCGCCGATGCCGTCCAGCTCCTCCTGCAGGTTGCTCAGTTTCGGCGTTCCTTCGGGCACCTCGGTGTTGGAATAGAGTTCCTCGACCTCCTTGATTTTTTCTTCGATTTCCTTTTTCTTCGCCTCCAGCTCGCCGATTTTGTCTTTCACCTTGCCATTTTCCTTCTTTGCAGTGTCTACCAGCTCCTTGATACCGAACATATTGCCGTGGTCCGTGAGGGCCATTGCATACATTCCGTTGCGTTTGCATTTGTTGATAAGGTCGGGCACCTTCGACATTCCGTCGAGTATCGAGAAGTGCGAGTGCACGTGTAAGTGGGTGAAATATGGCATACTATACTTGTTTTAAGGTGAGCTTAAGAGGGTGTAAAATTACACAAAAAAACGCTTACCGGCGGCCCTCGGCGGACAAAACTTATCAACAGCCTGTCTAAAGGCTATGGACACAGCGAGTTAGGGCTAAAATTTGCTTGCCCACCGGTTTGGCCTTGCCGCTTGCTTGTATTCTTGTATTTTGGCCTGGCGGCAAACGCCTATAAATCAGTACCTGCTCTGCCCGTTGTACGGTATATGTACGGTATTTGTACGGTATTTGTACGCTTCGAAAGCGTACAAATACCGTACATATAGCGTACATATACCGTACAACGGGCAGCGAAGGTGCGGCAAAGAATTGGTGCTGAGTGGGTTCAAAAAAACGCAAGCTGGCGGTTTTTCCGGGCTTGCTTTTTTTGTTGGCTGTGGCTTGTTTGCGGCTGTGGGCGGCGAGGGTCAAGGCTGGCCGTAGTATTCGATGGTGCGCTCGATGGTGTACATCGGCTGGCCGTTGAGCGCGTAGCGGCAGAGGGTCCAGTTGCCGCGGCGGTCGTAGGTGTAGGTGCGCGTTTCGGTGGTTACGGTCACCTCGTCGTCGTTGTAGAAGGTCTGCGTGCGCTTTTTCAGGTTGCCCTTTTTGTCGTATTTGCGCCGCTCGGTCCACAGCAGCAGCTCGTCGGCGGTATACTGGTCGATGGCGGAAAGGCGCTCGCGCTTGTCGTATGTGCTGACGGTGCGCTTCGTGACGACGGTGCTGTCGGGATGGTAGGTGTACTCGATGCTCATCGCCAGATTGCCGCCTTCGGCATAGATGCAGTGTGTCGACGAAATCAGGCGCTGGCGGAGGTCGTACTGGCGCAGCTCGAGGAGGTCGCCGTCGTAGTCGAAGGTGTATTGCTTGTTCTGGCTTATGTCGCTCATTGTCAGCGGATAGCGCGTCGTGCGCTCGCCGCCGAAGCCGCGCTTGCGGTACTCCTTGAGGTGCCCTGTCGAGTCGAACAGGTAGGTCTCCTGGAAATTGTTGTCGTTGCCGCCCTCATATTTTTGTACGACAGTGATTTGCCGTGGCCACGCCCGCAGGTTGTAGGTGTCGTAGTCGGGCTGCGTCAGCCCCTGCCGCGAGTGCTGCGCGTACATCAGGCAGGGGAACAAGAATAAGAAGCAAAAGAATTTTTTCATATACTTTATTTATATGCCTGCTTGCGCAGGCTTTTTTTTAACAGGAATTATCATTTTTTTTTAAAACAGCAATTACCAGCAATTGGACAGCAATTATCAGCAATTATTTTTTTTAAAACATCAATTATCAGCAATTGGATTATTCATAAAATTGTTTTAGTGATTTGTTTAGCAAGATGCATTCATTGTTTTGAGAGTCAAAATAATAGCGTTCTCCGTATAGACTCTCTTGTCCAAAATTCAGCAGTAGACCGATGCTCTTTTTTGTAAGTCGAAGATAGTTGAACAGTTGAGACCGATGCTCTGGCATAATTTGGTCTACGACCTTGAGTTCTAGGATTATATCGTCGACAACGATGTCCATCCTGTAGGACTTGTTGAGCTTGCGACCTTTATAATAGCATTCAAGCAATTTCTCGGATTCGTTTTCAATGCCCATATCGAGCAACTCTATATGCAACGCCTCATTATATACAGCCTCTAACAGTCCGTACCCCAGTTCTTTATGCACGTTCATCGCAGCACCAATTATTTTGTAAACCAAATCCTTGTATGCGTTCAAATCCTTCATCGTTATATTAATATTGCTGATAATAAATAATAAAAAATGTTGTAAATAAAAATTGCTGATAATTGCTGATTAATTGCTGGCAATTGCTGTTTAAAAAAAAAATAATTGCAGTTTAAAAAGCTGATAATTCCTGTTTTAAAAGAAAACTTATAATTCCTGTTTTAAAAAAAAGTTTATTGCAGTTTCTTGTAGTGGAAGCGGTGGGGGGTGTCGTCGCCGAGGCGTTTGCGGCGGTTTTCCTCGTATTCGGAGTAGCTGCCTTCGAAGAAGTAGACCTGCGAGTCGCCCTCGAAGGCGAGGATGTGGGTGCAGATGCGGTCGAGGAACCAGCGGTCGTGGCTGATGACCACGGCGCAGCCGGCGAAGTTCTCGAGACCTTCCTCGAGGGCGCGCATCGTGTTGACGTCGATGTCGTTGGTGGGCTCGTCGAGCAGCAGTACGTTGGCTTCGCTCTTCAGTGTCAGTGCCAGGTGCAGGTGGTTGCGCTCGCCGCCACTGAGCACGCCGGCCTTCTTGCTCTGGTCGTTGCCGCTGAAGTTGAAGCGGCTGATGTAGGCGCGGCTGTTGACCAGGCGGCCGCCCATCTGTATCTGCTCGTTGCCCTCGCTGACCACCTCCCAGACCGACTTCTCGGGGTCGATCTGCACGTGCTGCTGGTCGACGTAGCCGATTTTGACCGTCTCGCCGACGGTGAAGGTGCCGGTGTCGGGCTTTTCGAGGCCCATAATGAGGCGGAACAGGGTCGTCTTGCCACAGCCGTTGGGGCCGATGACGCCGACGATGCCGGCGGGAGGCAGCGAGAAAGTAAGGTTCTCGTAGAGCAGCTTGTCGCCGTAGGCTTTGCTTACGCCCTCTACTTCAAGCACTTTGTTGCCCAGGCGCGGGC
>JAFWYO010000161.1 GCA_017517715.1 Bacteroidales bacterium | reverse complement strand
GTTGGAAACCACCGACTCATTGTCCTTGACGGCCGAAAGGGCCCACAACTCGCCGCAATTGGGCAGCGGGCTATAGTCGAATCCGAGCGACTTGATTTTGTTTCCGCCCCAGACTTTATTTTTATATAAAGGTAAGAATTTCAAAGGATAAAGCTTTGTTTCCATAGTTGTATCTTTGCAAATGTTGTCTACTATTGGTTCTTTTCGGTCTCTGCGGGGTTTGTTTCTTCCCGGTTCTCCTGTTCTTTGTTTTCGGCCACACCAACGATGCGGCCCAGCTCCCATAGCCGGGCATCGCGTGCCACAATCCGGCCATCCGCACCGACAACGAGCAGGAACGGGATATGGTCGACATCCATCTTCCGCAACAAAGGGGCATCCCATCCGCCCGACAAGCTGTCGACATCGAATGCTATCACGTTCATTTCCGGATAGATACTGTCCAAACCGTTCTTGGTGTCATTGCATTGGCGGCAATAAGAGGCGCCGATGAGGATGACATTGGTCTTGTTGCCAACAACAAGCGAATCAAGGTGTTTTGGCTTGCCCTTAAGGAACGCGACCTCCACGTCGGGCAAGTGATTGCCCGGCGAAAAAGCCTTTTGCGCTTTCAGCCGGCGCGCCAACTGCTTGTAATGAAACGCATTGCAGGCATCGCCAGACATCATATTATAAATCTGTTCCGCCATTTCATAGTCGCCCGACGGAACAATGTAACGGTCCAGAATATACGGCGCTACCGGCGACGTGGGGTTTTCGACAATGAAACGCGTCAGGCACTCGACATCCGATTCGCCACATTGTTCTATCTGATAGCGGAATATGCTGTTGAGGCGCGAGCCATTTATGGGCGACGCTTCGGGATTATCCGCGTTATAACCGATTGTTATGTCGGAATTTTCAATAAAAAAATGCAATGGCCGTGCGGCATTCCGGCAATGAAGCTCGGCATAGGCAGCGCCGCTGTGAAGCACCCCGGTGAATACGACAGATTTCCTTTCGGACGACTTCAACACACGCGGCAGGCTGTCGGTGTCGTAAATCAGCAACGTGAAGTCCCTCACCCTCGGCTTGGTGGGTACAACAACGCTGACGCTGAACTGCTGCGCCACAGCCGTCCACGCCAACATTATCAGCAAGTTGAAGACAACGAATCTTTTACTCACTGCCGTCTGCCCCGATCCAAAGACATCAATAAGTGTGATAGGTCGAACTGTTGCGTTGGTTGTTGCCACGCACCTTGTAGTTCCGGTTTATCTTCTTCGCTGTCTTCTTCTTGGAACTATACATCGATTCGGACGACGACTTGCACGACGTCACCGTTCCGCACACACCGGCCAAACCGAACACCAACAGCAGAGTCATCACTATGCGCAAAGCCTTTTTCATAATTCGTAGAATTTATATTTATAACTGTTTTTCAGAATATTACATCAACTTCTCAACAAAAAAATCCCCCTCATACAAAAAGCAAAATAACGAAAAAAAATCGGTACAGACAAATTTTTTTGTACTATTGTCTGTCTCAATTCATTTAAACAACTTTTTGTCAACAGATAAAAAGACATCTGAAAAGTGCCGACAGAACGAAGCCAACCCTGCCGACAATCACTACTATGAAAAAAATTTTCCCTATTTATAGAATTATTTGTATTTTTGCATTTTCAAATCTGAACATTTCACGATGGAAAAAACAACACAGGCTAAACTCTATGAATGGGCGTCGTACGTGCTGATTGTGGCTGCGACGGTCTACTTTTTCGTCTCGCACAAAGAGGTGACAATCACGATGATGGGCATCGTCTTGGCACTTTTCTGCCGCAATATGATGTGCCGCACGCGCCTCAAGATGGTCGAGGAAGAGAACGAAGAAATGAGGGTGGATTTGCGCCGACTGACCAACCTGCTGGAGGTCGAAAAAAAGAAAAATTCTGAAAATTCAAACAATAAATAATCAAAATATACACTTTTTTTTATGGCAACAACAGCTGACATCAAAAACGGATTGTGCATCAATTTCAACAACGACATCTACACCATCGTCGAATTCCTCCACGTCAAACCCGGTAAAGGCGCTGCCTTTGTGCGCACCAAAATGCGCAACGTGAAAACCGGACGTATGCTGGAAAACACCTTCCCCAGCGGCGCCAAAATCGACATCGTCCGCGTCGAACGCCGTCCCTACACCTATCTCTACAAAGAAGGTGATATGCACGTCTTTATGCACACCGAGACCTACGAGCAGATCTATATCCCCGAGGCCATCATCAACGCACCCCAGTTCCTCCGCGACGGCCAGTACGTCGAAATCACCGTCGACGCCGACACCGAGACCCCGCTGATGTGCGAACTGCCTCCGTTCATCGAAACCGTCGTCACCTACACTGAACCCGGTTTTGCAGGCAACACCGCCACCAACGCTATGAAGGACGCCACCGTCGAACCCGGCGTGCAGATCCGCGTGCCCCTCTTCATCAAAGAAGGCGAACGCATCAAGGTCGACACCCGCACCTGCGAGTATTCCGAACGCATCAAATAATTTTTTCATTATAATTTGGAGGGGCGACCCCTGTGGTCGCCCTTCTTTTTTGCAACGATGAACAGGCTAACCCTTTTTTCTGTCTTTCTGCTGACGGCAACCCTGACGATGACGGGATGCCACCGCAACGAAAAAAAGCAAACCGCTGACAATCAGAAAACCACCATAGACTACAATGCCGTCAAGGCACCGCTTTTCGATGCCGACTCGGCCTACCGCTACGCCGCCGACCAGCTGGCCTTCGGCTTCCGGCATCCCGGCACAACAGGACACGAACGCTGTGCCGCCTACATCGCCAACACGATGCGACGCTGGTGCGACACCGTTATCGTTCAGCGTTTCAACACCACACTTTGGGACGGACAAAACGTTGAAGGCAAGAATATTATAGCCTCGCTGGCTCCGGAGCGCGACCGGCGCATACTGCTTGCCGCACACTGGGATTCGCGCCAATGGGCCGACCACGACATCGACTCCAACAACTGGCACAAGCCCCTGCCCGGCGCCAACGACGGTGCCAGCGGCGTGGCCGTGCTGATGGAAATGGCACGCGTAATGTCGGCAATGCCACCCGACGTAGGTGTCGACTTCATATTCTTCGACGTTGAAGACCAAGGCATTGCCGAATGGGCAGGCCGCTACGAGGACAACACCTGGTGCAAAGGCTCGCAGCATTGGGCACAAAACCCGCACCGTATGTTCTACCAGGCCGAATACGGCATCCTCTACGATATGGTCGGCACCGACCAGCCGCGATTCACCAAGGAAGAGATATCGATGGGCTTCGCCCAAGGACTTATGAACCGCCTGTGGAGCTGCGCCGCCTTCCTCGGCTACGGCAACATCTTTGTCGACGAACTCAGTGGCGCCATCCTCGACGACCACCTCTACGTCAACCAGATACTGCGCATCCCCACCATCGACATCGTGCAGAACAGCCACAACTGCAGCTTCTATCCCCACTGGCACACCACCGCCGACGACCTCGACGCCATCAACAAGGAGACGCTCCACACCGTCGCCACCGTCAGCCTGAAACTGATATACAGCGACTTCCCGAACAAAACGCAGCAGCAATGAAACGCATTGCAACCCATATAGTTGCCATAATAGCAGTGACAGTCCTCGCGGCCGCCTGCGGCCGCGAAAGCCGTTGCTATGTCCCCATCGGGCTGACCAATTTCACCATCGAACCAAACTCGGCCTACTATTCCGGCCTTAACAACGTTGGCGGATATATGTACCTGACTGGCGGCCACCGCGGCGTGGTGATTATCCGCACGGCATACGACCATTTCGTGGCCTTCGAGCGCACCTGTCCGGCCGACAGCACCACGGCGGTCAACATCTCGGACGAGTTTGGCAGCTCGCTGTTGGAATGCCCCAAATGCCACACCCTCTTCGTCACCGAAGCCGACGGCTACCCGATGGACGGCGGCGCAACTGCCTGTCCCCTATACCAATACAGCACTTCCTATAGCGGCGGCGAACTGTGGGTGTACTAAAACCACCTCGACCACAAGAGCTTGCAGCGCACACTTTTCGACGCCATCGCTCTGGTTTCGGCAGGTACCCTCTCCGCCCGTTCCTATATCGTTCCTATATCGTTCTTATATCGTTCCTATATAAAAATATAAGAACGATATAAGAACGATATAGGAACGATATAGGAACGGGCGGAGAGGGTCC
>JAFWYO010000160.1 GCA_017517715.1 Bacteroidales bacterium | reverse complement strand
CCATTATCGGAAACAGCAGCGACACCTATGTGAAAATCGAAAAAGACCTGATTGACGACATCAACGCCGCCCCGAAATTCAGCACCGAGGGATTCTTTGCCTCGACCAAAAAGAAGATGGATGAGCTGATGAACGGCGGACGCAGCGTCGACCACCACCAAATAACGCTCGACACCGAAGGCAACAAGTTGTCAAAAAGCCAGCCGCCATTTGCCATCAAGGCGGAATGCAACATCATCGACTGCCCCAACTGCAAGGGTAGCGGACTTGTCGACGGCATTGACGCACAAGGCAATACAACTTCGCAGATGTGTCCGGAATGCAAAGGCTACAAAAGAATAGGCACACTAACCCATTTCACGCCGAAGGTCATTGAAAAGAACATAAGCCTGACGCTTTGCCTTGATGGCGAAATAAACGATTTTCCTGCCTCTACAATCAAATCGCATATCGAACCGAATCCCGTTGCCAAAAGAATGCTGACGCATATCAACGGCATTGACAAAGAGGATTTTGACGATGCACTGGTACCTTACATCGACATCGTCAGGGACAAAACCGGCGAAGGCAACGCCATTGAAGACTACTATTATCGCATAGTGCCTTGCTACACATTCAGTTATCGCAACATAATGACAGGCGAATTGAAAAAAGGCGTTGTCGTCAACCCGACCCAATCGCCCGAGATAGTGCTGATAGGCAATGGCGGCTCAAAAATCATTAACCGTATGAAAGACAGCGCCAAACTTGTAAGCCGATTCTTTGGCAGCATTGCCGGCAGCGCACAGCGCGACAAGGACGACCTGAAACGGACCATACGCCTGCTCATTGCCACCGTTGTTGCCGACGGCATCGTCAGCGAAGAGGAAAAACAGTCACTCACCCTCGCCATTCGCAACATCGACATCCTGACTGGCAAAGAACGGGAAGAACTGGCCGAACTGCTCAGCGAAGGCGACACGTCATTCCTGAACGACGACGACTTCAAATTCCATAACGCTGCCAACCGCGACGAGACCCTGGCACGTATGCAGGAATTGGCCAATAGCGACGGCCTTGTCCACGACACCGAACGCGACCTGATAGAAAAGCTGAAACTCGAAGCCAATGTCTAACATCAAGAAAACCAACGCAGCGCGCATCCTCGACCAGCTGAAAATCAGCTACGAACTGATTGAATACATAGTCGACGAAAACGACCTTGGCGCCGCCCATATCGCCGAGCAGCTGGGACTGCCCGTCGAGCAGCTGTTCAAAACACTTGTCCTGCGTGGCGACCGTAACGGATTGTTTGTCTGCGTCATCCCCGGTGCCGAGGAAGTCGACCTCAAAAAAGCCGCCAAGGCAACAGGCAACAAGAAATGCGATCTGATTCCGATGAAAGAGCTGCTGCCCACCACGGGCTACATCCGCGGCGGATGTTCGCCAATAGGTATGAAAAAACCGCTGCCCACTTTCTTCCACGAAAGCATAACGCTCTACAACAGAATCTATTGCAGCGCCGGCCAGCGCGGACTGCAGTTCTGCATCGCTCCGACTGACCTTATTCGCGCAGCCAAAGGCACCGTCTGCGAACTAACGATATAAGAACGAAGAACGGAGATGTGAGAACGGAAAATTGAGAAGTGAGAACGGAAAACGAAACTGACGCGTCAGCCAGTTCTCCGTTCTCACATCTCAGTTCTCAGTTCCTACTAAGCCTCAGGGTCGTGACCCTTGCTCATATAGGTATAGCCTTTCATCAGGCCGGTGTTGGCACTGCCGATAAAGCTCAGCACTACCTTACCCTCGTCGGTGTTGCCGTACTGCTCCTTGATAAGTTCAACAGCGTGCGACACAATCAGGCCTTTCTGATAGATGATACGATATATATCCTGAATATTTTCGATCTGTTTCGGCGAAAAACCGCGACGGTGCAAACCGAGGGCATTGACGCCTGCAAACGAGATAGGATAGCGAGCCGCCTTCACAAACGGCGGTATGTCCTTGTTAACCAACGAGCCGCCCATCGTGATGACGTGCGATCCGATATGCACAAACTGCAGAATGGCGGTCTTGCCACCCAGCACAACCCAGTCGCCGACAATGATATGTCCTGCCAGCGTCGTGTTGTTGGCAAAAACGCAGTTGCTGCCCACCACGCAGTCGTGTGCCACGTGTACGTAGGCCATTATCAGGTTGTTGTCGCCAATAACGGTCTTGCCCGACGCCGAAGTGCCGCGGTTGATGGTGCAGCACTCGCGGATGACGTTGTTGTCGCCGATTTCGCAAGTTGTATATTCGCCGTTGAATTTCAGGTCCTGTGGGATGGCCGAAATCACCGAGCCGGGGAAAATCTTGCAATTCTTGCCGATACGCGCACCGGGGAAAATGGTGACGTTGGGGCCAATCCAAGTATTGTCGCCTATGACAACATCCTCATATATTGTTGTGAAATTTGAAATCTTTACGTTGTTTCCGATTTTTGCTTCGGGATGCAAGTCGTATAAGATCATAATCTAAAGGGTTAATTATTATTTAATTATTAATTTTCTAATCAATTTAGCCAACTCGACATTTGCGCGATGGCCGGGGCAGCGGAGGGTGAAGTGTCCCTTGACTGGCATACCCACCAAATAAATGTCGCCCATAAAATCAAGCAATTTGTGGCGAGCCGGTTCGTTGTCGAAGAACGGCTCAATAGTGTTGAGAACGCCATTGCTGACTTTAATGCTGTCTTTGTCGCGATTATACAAAGCTGCCAAACGCGTCTTCTCTTCGTCGCCCAAAGGCTTGTCGACAAAAACAAGAGCATTGTCCAGGTCACCGCCCTTGATGAGGTTCAGCGACAGCAGGGCTTCCACTTCGCGCAAGAAAACAAACGTGCGGCAACGCGCAAACTCATTCAGATACTGACCATACGAAGTCAGTCGAGCCGACTGGCGTCCAATCAGTTCGCTCTTGAATTCTATTGTGCTGTCCACCACAAAATCGTCCGCAGGCTCTGCTTTCAGAACTATTCCCGACGCTTCGTCGGCCCATTCAACACTCTCTTTAAGATGCAGATAACGTCGTTCGGCATTCTGCTGAACGGTACCCACCTTCTGGATTTGTTCGACCCACAGGCGCGCGCTGCCGTCGAGGATAGGCACTTCCGGCCCGTCGACTTCCACTATGGCGTTGTCGATGCGCATACCGTGCAGGGCCGACATCAGGTGCTCTATCGTCGAGACCGAAGCCCCGTCGTTTGCTATCGTGGTTCCGTGGTTCGTGTCGGTCACATTGTCAGCTACCGCCGCAATCGTCTTGCCGCCTTCAAAATCGGTCCGGCAAAACACTATTCCACTATTTACTTCGCCTGGTTTTATCGTAGTGTGAGTAAACTTACCGGTATGCAAACCTGGTCCTGAGAGCGTAAAAGGTGTATTTATTGTTGTTTGAAATTCCATAAACTGATTATTCGATTTTTCTGTCTGTTGAATTGGTGTTTAATTACTGTGCTTCACTTTGCCGGAACAAGCTGATAGTTGTTCATACGATAAATGTCCGGAGACTGGTTTTCATATCCCCCCGTCGGTGACGGCTGTTTGAAACTGAATGGGAACAACATTCCCAACGGGGCGTTGAATTTCTGTGGGTTACGCCAGAACTCGGCTCCGTTGCGCCACAATGCCGTCGAAAAATACAGCATAATATCGTGCGCCACTCCGGCATAGAGCGTATTGGGCTCAGTGCGAAACTTATCCTTGTAAGTATTGATGAAATCCTTGTGTTTCTGATTGTTGTAGTCCAAATACCCCATCGTTACCATCGTATAGTTCAGGTGCTGCAACTGCTCGAAATCGACATTGGGGTATTCCGTAAGGAAGTTGGTTGTCGTCATCAGCACCGGAACGTTTTTGTTCAGCGACGACAGGCGGTTCAGCAATGTGGTAGCATAGACAGTATTCCTGTTTTTGTCCTGATCGTAAATACTTATTATGACATTGTCGCTAGTCGACTTCAGCGTCGACACCAGTTTGGCGTTGGCACTCCAATCGAAGAAGGTGTACTTGATGTCCTTGCGCGCTTCCAGCTGCCGCTGCAGCTCGTCGTGGAACTCACGCTCGTCCGTCGAACCGTTTTTGTTGTTGGAATGCAGGATGTAGAGATTGCCGCCTTTATGGCGCTTGGCCACGATGTCGAGCAGGCCGCTTACCGTACCTTCTACCGATGGCATACACTTGACAACGTATGGGTTATCCTTCACCACCTCGACGCGCGACGAGAACGGATTGACGACAAACACCTGGTGCTGCTTGGCAAGTTCGGCCAGCTTGGCAAACGGCTTCTTGACAAGCAGGGCAATGATGAAATCAGAATTGGCCACATTGTGCGAATTGAAAGCCGCCACGACATCCTCGTCCTTGTCCGAAGTCAGGTCCACGACGTTCAAAACAACATTTACGCCCTGATTCTGAAGTTCTTCCAGCGCCATCAATATACCTTCATAGAACTGTATGAATTCAAAAACCTTATATTCTTTTTTGCCGCGCTGTTCAATATCGAACTTCGATGTCGAGATTTCGTTCAACTTATTCAGATTGAGCGGCATAACCACAGTAACAAACAGGCGGTCGACACTTTGGCGCTCACGTACCTGATAATTGAACGACGACACCGTCGAAAAATTATAGTAAGGAGCCTGCGTCGTCGGAAAATCCTTCGGCACCTCGGCAAACGGGTAGGGATTGACCACCAGACGGCGCATCGTTGCTGTCGTCGCATCGATGTTGTCGCTGTTGCCTACGCTAGTAATTGGCTGAACTATAGCATCAACCGACGTAGTTTCCTTTGCCTCCTTTTTGGCAGCCTCAGCACGCGCCTTTTCCTCGCGTGCCTTCTGTTCAGCCTCAGCGCGAGCCTTTTCCTCGCGGGCCTTCTGCTCAGCCTCAGCACGGGCCTTTTCCTCGCGTGCCTTCTGTTCAGCCTCAACACGAGCCTTTTCCTCGCGAGCCTTCTGTTCAGCCTGCTGTTGAGCCTCAGCGCTTTCCGCTTTCCGCTTTCCGCTTCCACCTCTCCCTTCGGCGGTATTTTCAGCATCTGTCCAGCCCTGAGTTGCTCGGTTTTGAGTTCCGGATTCGCTTCAACTATCTGGTCTACAGTAACTCCGTACTCGCGCGACAGGCCATAGAGCGTCTGTCCCGGTTCTATCTTTATATAATGCACGCGGTTGGCCGGAGCCGTAACGGCCTGCGCATTGGCGACCACCGCCGCCACGCTCTGGTCGTTTTTGGGCAGCCAAACCGTATCGCCCACTTTCATCAGGTGGATATCTGTCTTGATAACAGCGTCATAGTATTTCAATCCATAGGCACGGGCAATCGAAAACAGCGTCTGGCCCTGTTCCACAATATGGACATAATACTCTTTGTTGTTGATAGTCTGCGTCTTGTCAGAAACCTTCACCGCGACAGTCTTCGTACCCTGGGCCGAAGCTATCCCGACGAAAAAAGACATCAGAAAAGCGCAGACACACAGCAGTTTTTTAGCGGTTATGCGAGGCATTTTGTTTCCTTTCAATTATCTGTTTTCAATTATCATTAATCAATTTCTCATCATTCCCATTCTATCGTTGCCGGCGGCTTCGAGCTGATATCGTACACCACGCGGTTCACACCCTTGACGCGGTTGATGATTTCGTTCGACACCTTGGCCAGGAAATCGTACGGCAGATGCGACCAGTCGGCCGTCATACCGTCCACGCTCTCCACGGCGCGCAGCGCAACGACGCTCT
Organism: Bacteroidales bacterium; assembly: GCA_017517715.1. Taxonomy (GTDB): domain Bacteria; phylum Bacteroidota; class Bacteroidia; order Bacteroidales; family P3; genus Colimorpha. The sequence continues at coordinate 1,396 of JAFWYO010000160.1, read as the reverse complement.
CGTAGGTGCGTTCGTCGCCCATCACGCCAACCGACTGCACAGGCAGCAGCATCGCGCCGGCCTGCCACACCTTGTCGTACAGGTCGTTATCGCGCAGGCCGCGAATGAAAATGTCGTCCACCTCCTGCAGGATGCGCACCTTTTCGGGCGTGACGTCGCTCAGTATGCGGATGGCCAGACCCGGACCCGGGAAGGGGTGGCGGCCAATCAGTTCCTGCTTGATGCCCAGCTGGCGACCCACGCGGCGCACCTCGTCCTTGAACAGGCTGCGCAGCGGCTCGACCAGTTTCAGCTTCATATAGTCGGGCAATCCGCCCACGTTGTGGTGGCTCTTGATGGTCTGCGACGGACCCTTGACCGAGCTCGACTCGATGACGTCGGGATATATCGTGCCCTGTGCCAGCCACTTAGCATCAACGACCTCCTTCGACGCGTCGTCGAACACATCGATGAAAGTCTTGCCGATGGCCTTGCGCTTCTTCTCGGGGTCGGTCACGCCGGCCAGAACCGAATAGAAACGCTCCTTGGCATCGACGCCTTTCACGTTGAGACCCATATCCTTATACGACTCCAGCACACTCTCGAACTCGTTCTTGCGCAGCAGGCCGTTGTCGACGAAAATGCAATGCAGATTGTGGCCTATAGCCTTGTTCAGCAGCACTGCGGCCACCGACGAATCGACGCCGCCCGAAAGGCCGAGGATAACCTTGTCGTTGCCCACCTGCTCGCGTATCTGCTTGACGGTCATATCAATAAACGATTCCGGCGTCCAGCTCTGGTCGCACCCGCAGATGTCGACCACAAAATTGCGCAGCAGCGTCAGTCCGTCGACCGAATGATGCACCTCGGGATGGAACTGGATGGCGTAAGTTTGCTCGCCTTCAATCTGATAACCAGCGTATTTCACATTGTCCGTCGAGCAGATGCAACGGTAGCCTTCCGGCACACGCTCGATGGTGTCGCCGTGGCTCATCCACACCTGCGAACCCAGCGGAACGCCCTTCATCAGCGGCGATTCCGTGTCGATCCATTGCAGATTGGCGCGGCCGTACTCGCGGATTTTCGACTGTTGCACGCTTCCGCCGCCCCATTTGGCCAGATACTGAGCACCATAGCACACTGCCAGCAGCGGCAGGCGGCCCTTGATGTTGCTCATATCAGGCACCGGCGCGTCGGTGGCGTTGCACGAATAGGGACTGCCCGAAAAAATAACGCCCTTGACGTCGCTGCCGAGGGCTGGAATCTTGTTGTACGGATGAATTTCACAATAAATGTTGAGCTCGCGAACCTTACGCGCAATCAACTGAGTGTATTGAGAACCAAAGTCTAAGACAATAATCGTGTCCATAATTGTATTTTAAATTATAGTACAAAAATACAACAATTTTTGTAAATG
>JAFWYO010000159.1 GCA_017517715.1 Bacteroidales bacterium | reverse complement strand
TTACGTGCACGCCGACATCCTGCCTGCGAGACAAATCTGCTGGCTATATGACTGCGAATCAGTATTTTTTGGTTTTAGTTTTGGAGAGTCATTTTTTTTGTGTAATTTTGCACATCGAAAATCGAACAGACTATGACCCGCGGAAAGAAGATTTGCAACCAGCTAAAGGCTGTGCGCCAGCGCATTGCCGATGAAAACGGTATTCCGTTCTCGGTCAAGGAGTGTACCCACAAGGGCGACTGCCGCGGCACCTGTCCGCGCTGCGAGGCCGAGGTGCGCTATCTCGAGCAGGCTCTTGCCCAGCGCATTTCGTTGGGCAAGGCGGCGACTGTGGCCGGGCTGACGCTCTCGCTTACCGCCTGCGGCGGTGGCGGCGAGCCGGCGCTGCAGGTCGACACGCCTGCGCAGGGCGAGGCTTCGCATTTTTTGTGCGACACTGCTGTTGCCGATACGTCGTTGGTGTCGGATTCACCTGACGATGTGATTGTTACGGGTATGGAAGGCGATGCCTTTGTGGCGGATGGTTTCCCTGACCGGGATAGCAGTGCCGATGCTGCCCCGGCGCCGCCAGTTGGTGACGAGCTGATGCCTGAAGAGGGGGAGGTCGAGGTCGATGATATGTTATTGGGTATGATCAATGAGACAGTCGCGGTTTTCCCAGGGGGCGAAGAGGCTCTGTATAAGTTTTTGGAAGACAACCTTGTGCATCCAAAAGAGCACGGCTGTTCTGTCGTCAAAGGCACTGTTGTTGTCGCTTTCGACATCGAGAAGGACGGTTCGATTACCAATGCCCGGATTTTGCGCGACATCGGAGAGGGCTACGGCGAAGCTGTCCTTAAGGTCGTCAACGCGATGCCGAAATGGAAACCCGGCGAAGTGGACGGCAAGCCTGTGCGGCAGCAGTTTTCGCTACCCGTCCAGTTCGAACTGGCTGAGGATCAAAAATAAGCGCTTCTTTTGCAAGAAGCGCTTTTGTGTTTTTTGACCGATGTCTGCCGTGGCTCAGGCCTCGGAGAACTGGTCTTTGCCTGCGCCGCAGAGGGGGCAGACGAAGTCGGCGGGGACTTCCTCCCAAGGGGTGCCGGGGGCGATGCCTGCCTCGGGTACTCCGACGGTGGGGTCGTATTCCCAACCGCAGAGGTCGCAAACCATTTTGTTCATAATTGTTTGTGTTTGAGGGTTAATAAATGTGGCACGGGGCCGGAATCGCAGAAATCATTTGTGCTCTTTGTAGTAGGTCAGGCCGAGACGGACGTTCTCGATGACGGCGTTGGACGAGTAGGTGGCACCGGCCACGGCATCGACCTGGGCGGGAAGGGCTTCGTCGACGGTCTTGCCGTTCCAGCGCTCAAGCATACCGCCGTCTTTCATCCGTTGGAAGAAGCCGGGCGTCTCGCTGTTTTCGAGGGCTTCGATCTTGACAATCTTGTCTTTGGCGATGGTGATCAGCAATGGCGTGGGGCCGTTGTAGCCTTTGACCTCCTGCGAAAGCGTGGTGGTGTCGACGGTATAGACGCCTTTCTTTTTGGTCATTATGCCGTCGCTGCTGGTGCAGCTGATGAGCAGTGCTGTGCCGCCGATGGCGACGGCGCAGAGTAGGGTTAAGAGTCTTTTTTTCATTATAGTTGTATTTGTTTTTTTCTGTTATCCGAGGACGGCGTTCATTTCGGCGTCGTTCCAGTAGGTGGCGTGGCGGAACTCGTTGGTGTCGTCCTTTTTGCGCGACAGCACTTTTTGGTCGGCGATGAACTGCTGTATGCGCTGGTAATGTGCGCGGTAGGCGGCCCATTCCTCGGCGTCGAGGTGCTGCTTCTGCGACAGGTGGCACAGCACCTGATAGCAGTGGCGCTCCTTCTGCGTCGGGTAGGTCTGCCAGAGCTGGTCGAAGCGGCCGTGGATGGCGTCCCAGCTGTCGAGGGTACCGTTTTCGATGTCGGCAATGAGCTGAGTCATATCGCTTTCCGCTACCAGCTGTCCGCCGATGTTGACCCATCGGGTGGTGCGCTCGCCGTCGCCCAGTGTGGCGTCGGGCACCTTGTCGCCAAAGAGCGGCTCGAGGGTCTTCATTGCGTAGTAGACCAGCATATCGTAGTAGGCCTTATAGCCTTCTCCGGCCTTGAGAATGACGGTTTTGCGCTTGCCTTTCTCCATACCGTGTGCTTCGATCTCGGTACGTCCCTCGCGGTTGGCCTCCTCGGCCCAAATGTGCAGCAGGTCGCGGCCGATGATGATTTCCTCGGCGGTGTCGGGAGCCAGGTTGTCGAACTCGACGTGCTGGGCCTTGTAGTGGCGCTTGTCGCGTGCGGCGAACTTGCGGCTGTTGCGGTCCATAGCATACATATTGTACATCCACCAGTAGGCAGGCATCACCTCGAGGCGGTTTTTGGCGGCGTTGTTGTTGACGAGGGCGAAGGGCAGTGTGATGTTGAGCTCGGACGGATAGTCGGCCTTGGCCAGCAGGCAGTAGCTGGCGAAGCGGCTGCTGTGCTTGAGGCTGACGCAGAGGCCGGGCCAGAAGCCGCGTCCGGCGCTGATTTCGTTGTCGGCGGTGCGGCTGTTGTGGTTGCTGCCCAGGGTGCCTCCGGCGGCGACGTTGCTCTGTCCCATCACCAGTGCGGCGATGAGGAACGAGTTGTTGTGGTGCTGCTCGTGGGCTGGGAAGATGATGCTGTTGCCCACCTCGCAGCGTGCCAGTGTGGAGTTGTCGCCCACCACGCTGTCGTTGAGGCGCAGGCCGTATTCGAGGTGGACGTGCTCGCCGAGCAGGAAGCGCTGGGCGATGATGCCGAACTCGAGCTTGCTGCCGTAGCCTATGACGCCGTCGGTCAGGGCTATGCACTCTTCGATGCGGCTGGGGTCGTCGGCGCTGCTGCGGACGGCGACGTTGTGGATGAACTTGGTGTTCTTTACAACGCAGTGGTCGCCGATGCTGCCATAGCCTCCTCGGTTCGTTTTCAGCTCGTTGCGTGTCAGCGTCTCGAGCCGCTCGATCAGCTTGGCCTGTCCGCGGAACCGTGCCCACATATAGGCGTCGCCAATGGTCATTCCGTTGAACGGCAGAATGCGGCGTCCGCCGTTTTCGTTCATCGGCTCGAGCCAGGCGAAGTCGTCGGCGTTGGCGGTCATCTCGTCGATGTTGAAAAGCAGGCAGTTGTTGCCTATGGTGTAGCCCGAAAGGTATTTGACATTATGGATGGCGCAGTGGTCGCCGATGCAGCAGTCGCGCAGCGTGCTGGCGCTGATGCCTTCGGGCAGGGCGAGGTCGCCGTCTTTGACGGTGCCGTCGGCGATGGCACCGAGATATACTTTCCCGCAGAAGAGGTTGCCGCTCAACAGGTTGGCATCGAAATCGGATGTGACGAAAATGTCGTTCCAGTTGGTGGCGCGGTTGCCTTGTGCCTTGAGGGTGGCTGTTTCTTCGGTGGTGAGGTTTCTGTAGTTCATTGAAAAAAGATATATTATAGATGTATCAAAAAAGATTAGCGGGCGGCTTTCGCGTGCCCGCTAGTCACTGTTCTGGGTTTCAATTATTTGCAGTCGTAGTAGGCACAGAAGCGTTCGAGGGTTTTCTCGATGGTCTGCTTGTCCTTGAAGTATTCGTAGGTGCTCCTTTTCAGCTCCACGGTGGCCTCTTCGTCGCAGAAGACGGTGCCGTGCTGGTGCATCTGCAGCATCGACGAGGTCCACATATGGTTGACGCCGTTCTCGATCATATGGTGCAGTGCGCGGGCTTTCTTGGGTCCGTTGCAGAGTATCAGCACCTCGCGGGCATCCATCACGGTGCCGACGCCGACGGTGAGGGCCTGTTTTGGCACCTTGGTGACGTCGTTGTCGAAGAAGCGGCAGTTGGCCTGGATGGTGTCGGTGGTGAGGGTCTTGATGCGGGTGCGGCTGGCGAGGCTGCTGCCTGGCTCGTTGAAGGCTATGTGCCCGTCGGGACCCACGCCGCCCATAAAGAGGTCGATGCCGCCAGCCTGGGCAATCATCTCCTCATAGTGGTTGCACTCGGCCATCAGGTCGGGGGCGTTGCCGTCGAGGATGTGAACGTTCTCCTTGCGGATGTCGATGTGGTTGAAGAAGTTGTTCCACATAAAGCTGTGGTAGCTTTCAGGATGCTCTACGGGCAGTCCCACATATTCGTCCATATTGAATGTCACCACATTCTGGAAGCTGATGAGGCCTTTCTTTTTCAGCTTGATAAGGTGCTGATAGAGGCCCAGGGGCGAGCTTCCGGTGGGGCAGCCCAGCACGAAAGGACGGTCGGCGGTGGGCTTGAAATCGTTGATTTTCTTGGCAACATAGTTTGCTGCTGCCACAGACATCTCGTCGTAGTCTTTTGCTATTAATACGCGCATAAATTAAAGTATTAGGTTTTGAATGAATTGTTTTGTTGCACAAATGAATTGTTTTGTTGCATATTCAGGATTCTCGTACGCAGCCATCATAGTGGTGTTGATGCCCGGTGTCGCCGATGCGACTGTTTAGGGGGGGGGTAATTTGCTTGTTGCCATAATCTATAAATCAGTTAGTTTTAGAAACCTTCGGTGGCGAGAAATTTGATGCGCATCAGTCGTATCTCCTCCTCGGTATAGTCCGGGTCGTCTTCAAATTCGCTGTAGGCATCTTCGAGCGAATCGCTCTCGGCATCGTGCCAATAGTCCATAAGGACATCCTGGTGTTCTTGCTCTATGTTGGCGTCGATGTAGTAGTCGATGTTGAGTTTTGTTCCCGACGAGAGGATATGCTCCATTTCGGTTATCAAGTCTTTCATTTTGATGCCCTTGCCCCGTGCGATGTCTTCGAGTGGCATTTGTCGGTCGATAGACTTGATTATATAGACTTTAAGTCCAGATTTGTTGACTGCCGAACGGATTACGATGTCTTGTGGACGTTCAATTTCGTTCTCTTCGACATAGCGTTTGATGAGGTCTACGAATGGCTGTCCGTTGCGCTGCGCTTTGGCGATGCCTACGCCTGTGCAGCGGCTAAGTTCCTCGATGGTGCAGGGGTATTGGATGGTCATATCCTTCAGCGAGCGGTCTTCGAAGATGACGTAGGGGGCCAGGTTCTCCTTTTGTGCTATTGAGCGCAGCAGGCTTTTCAGCTGAGTGTACAACGCTTCGTCGCCTGCCGCCGAGCCACCGCCGCCTACGGTCAGTTCGTCGTCGTCGTCGCCACCATTGCCGGTGTTCGTATAGTCGTGGTCGCACGGCACCATAATGGTGTAGGGATTCTTGATGTACTTGTATCCCAGCGGAGTAAGTTTCAGCACGCCGAACAATTCAATCTCTTTCGTCAGTAGTTTTTCTATGACGGCGTTGCGTATTACGGCTTTCCAGTACAGCTCGTCGCGGTCGGTGCCTTTGCCGAACTGTTCCAGCAGGTGGTGCTTATATATGCGTGTGTGGGCGTTGGAACGGCCCATAATGACATCCACTATCTCTTGTGCCTTGAAAGCCTGTTTCATAGCTATGATGGTTTCAAGCACATAAACCATCTCCTCTTTTGTCTCGATGCGAGGTTTGGGGTGCAGACAGTTGTCGCAGTTGCCGCAGTTGGGCTGGTCGTATTCTTCGCCGAAGTAGCGCAAGATGTTCATCCTGCGGCACATAGAGCTTTCTGCATACGATACGATTTCTTGCACCAGCTGGCGAGCCATCTCCTGTTCGGTGATGTTCTTGTCGGTGAAGAATTTGTATAGCCGTTCGACGTCGTGCTCGGAATAGAAAGCAATGCACTTGCCTTCGCCGCCGTCGCGTCCGGCGCGTCCGGTTTCCTGATAGTAGCCCTCGAGGCTTTTGGGTATGTCGTAGTGGATTACAAAGCGTACGTCGGGTTTGTCGATACCCATACCGAAGGCGATGGTGGCAACGATGACATCGACCTCCTCCATCAGGAATTTGTCCTGATTCTCGGCACGGGTCTTGGCGTCGAGTCCGGCGTGGTAGGGTAGGGCCTTTATGCCATTGATTACCAGTAGTTCGGCCAGTGTTTCGACGCGTTTGCGCGTCAGGCAGTAAATGATGCCGCTTTTGCCGGAATTCTCTTTGATGAATTTTATTATTTCCTTGTGCAGCGCCAGGGTTTCGGACGGTTTTGGGCGCACTTCGTAGTAGAGGTTGGGGCGGTTGAAGCTGGAGACGAAAAGCTGGGCGTTTTCCATCTGCAGGTTCTTGATGATGTCCTGCTGTACCTTTGGCGTGGCCGAGGCGGTCAGTGTCAGCAGTGGCACCTTGCTGTTAATCTGGTTTATGGCGTTGCGCAGGCGTCGGTACTCAGGTCTGAAATCGTGTCCCCATTCCGAAATGCAGTGTGCTTCGTCGATGGCGAAGAAGCTGATGTTCAGCTGCTTCAAGAATTCTACCGTTTCCTCTTTCGACAGTGTTTCGGGAGCCACATACAGAAGCTTGGTGCCTCCGCGCAGCAGGTCGTCCTTGACTTCGGTAACCTGTTGCTTGTTTAGTGACGAATTCAGGAAGTGTGCCACAGCAGAGTGGCCGGAGGTGTAACGCACCGCGTCGACTTGGTTTTTCATCAGCGCTATGAGCGGTGAAACGACAATGGTGGTCCCTTTCAAAAGCATAGCAGGCAGTTGGTAGCAGAGCGATTTGCCACCGCCAGTGGGCATTATCACAAAGGTGTCGTTTCCAGCAAGAAGACTTTGTATAATCTTCTCCTGGTCGCCTTTGAAATTGTCAAAGCCGAAGATCTCTTTTAGTTTTTGTCGCAAATCAATATTCGTCATCAAATACTTTTTTTGCTATTATTGCGTTAATAGTCGATGATAATAGTTTTACAAAGTTACATATTTTTTCTGAAATGGCAAAATGTTTTTTGAATAATATGTGTTTGGACTTAGTGAATATGCTGTTTGATAGTGATTTGCGCGAGCGAAAAAAGAGTCTCGCAGAATAGCTGTCGGGACGAATAGTGTTTTTGTTGAGGACTGTGAAAACTTTTTTTTGGCATTTGGGAGAAATATTATTTTGCTTTTAATGTAATAATAATTCAATTTAATATAGTGGAACTAAGAACTGAATTGGTTGTAAAAAAGTACCGGCAACGCACCGTGGTGAAAAAGGTTTCGGTAGGCGTCAAACAGGGACAGATTGTTGGTCTTCTCGGCCCTAACGGAGCTGGCAAAACGACGACATTCTATATGATTGTCGGCATTATCAAACCCAACGAGGGGCGTGTTTTCATCGACGACAGGGATATTACCGACTTGCCGATGTACCGTCGTGCGCAGATGGGTGTGGGCTACCTGGCCCAAGAGGCTTCCGTTTTTCGGCAAATGACTGTTGCCGAAAATATTATGTCGGTGCTGGAATTTCAGCCAAATATGAATCGTGGAGAACGCGAAGCGAAACTCAACAGCCTTTTGGACGAGTTTGGACTTCGTAAGATTAAGGACAGCAAAGGCATCCAGCTGAGCGGCGGCGAACGCCGACGCACCGAGATTGCACGAGCCTTGGCCACAAACCCGAGCTTCCTTTTGCTCGACGAACCGTTTGCAGGCGTCGACCCGATTGCCGTGCAGGATATACAGGACATCGTTGCGCATCTGAAATACAAGAATATAGGCATCCTGATTACCGACCACAACGTCAACGAGACGCTGCGTATCACCGATTATGCCTATCTGCTCTATGAGGGCAGTGTGCTGCACGAAGGCGAGCCCGAGGTGATGGCCAACGACCCCGATGTGCGCGAAAAGTACCTTGGTCGCGACTTCGTCTGGAACGGCAGAAAGCAGACTCAGGCTATCTGATTCGCCTGGCCACGCTCGACGCGGCTGACCACTATGCGCGAGAATTCATACAGCAGATAGAGCGGCAACGCCACAATGCTCATCGTAAAAACATCGGTCGAAGGGGTGATGAACGCTGCCAGCACAAGCACCACGACAAAGGCCACCTTGCGGTAGCGCTTCAGGAACGCCGACTTCAGCACCCCTATTTTGGCAAAAAAGTAGGCCACAATGGGCATCTCGAAAACCAAACCCATCGTCAGCATCAGCCCAAGGAATGTGCCGATGTAAGAACTCAGCGAAATTTGGTTCACAATGCTTTCGCTGACCTGGTAGTTGGCCAGGAAATTGAATGTCACAGGGAAAATGATATAGTAGGCCAGCATCAGGCCAAGGAAGAACTGGACGAAGAAAGCAACAATCGCAAAACGCGCCGGGCGCTGCTCGTGGCGATAGAGCGCAGGCTTGACAAAGAGCCAGATTTCCATAATGATATAAGGCATAGCAACGATGGCGGCCAGGTAGAACGACACGCGCAGGTGCGTCATCAGCTGCGCGGCAAGGTTGATGTTGATCATCCCGATGTCCCCAAACTGGGGCCTCAGGCCCGAAATGCCGGTCAGCTCGCCCAGACGCGACATCAGCCGGTAGGTGACAAAGTCGGCCCTCGATGGTGCCAGGATGATGCCGTCGAAAACAAAGTCCTTGAGGCAGAACACGGCGACGGCCAGGCCAAAAACCACAACCAGGCACCTTATCAGCACCCATCGCAGAACCTCGACGTGTCCCCAAAAGTTCATTGGCGGAGATTATGCTTTGTCGTCCTTTTTCTCCTCGCCGGTGTCTGTGGCCGACTTGACTTCGTCTTCCACGCTGTTCACAGCGTTCTTGTATTCTTTGACGCCTTTGCCAAGACCCCTCATCAGTTCGGGAATCTTCTTGCCGCCAAACAGAATCAGAACAGCAAGGACGATGAGTATTATCTCGGGCGCGCCTAAATTTAACAATATCATAATAGTGTGTTTATTGGTTTAACAAATTGTCTTCGGGTGCGCAAATCCACACGACAAGGTAGACCCAAAAGCCTATGGTGCCGCATATCAAGGCGATGAGGAAAATGATGCGGACCACCGTTGGATCCACGTTCAAATACTGAGCCAGAACGCCACAGACACCAGCGATCTTGCGGTCGCTGGTGCTGCGGGTCAGTTTTTTGTAACTGCTATCCATAATATATGATTATATAGTTTAAATCGTAGCCGAATAAGCATTTGCGTCGGCTTTGACGCGCTTGATCATTCCCTGCAGGGCGGTGCCGGGACCCACTTCGATGAATTCTTCGGCGCCGTCGGCCAGCATATTCTGCACCGTGGCGGTCCAGCGCACGGGCGATGTCAGCTGCTTGTTCAGGTTGGCCTTGATCTGTTCGGGATCGCTGACGGGCAGAGCGTTGACGTTCTGGTAGCAGGGGCAGATGGGCGCGTGGAATTTGGTTTTCTCGATGGCGGCGCTCAGCTCGACGCGGGCCGGTTCCATCAGGGGCGAGTGGAATGCTCCGCCCACTGCCAGCGGCAGGGCGCGGCCTTTGGCTTCTTTAACCTTTTCGCAGGCCTGGTTCACACCCTCGATGGTGCCGCTGATGACCAGCTGGCCGGGGCAGTTGTAGTTGGCGGCGACGACCACCTCGCCCTCTATCGAAGCGCAGATGTCCTCGACGGTCTTGTCGTCCAGTTTCAGCACGGCGGCCATCGTCGACGGATGGGCCTCGCAGCATTTCTGCATAGCGTTGGCGCGGGCAATGACCAGGCGCAGGCCGTCTTCGAAGCTCATCGCCTTGGCGGCAACAAGGGCCGAAAACTCGCCCAGCGAGTGACCGCCGACCATATCGGGCTGGAACTTGTCGCCCAAGAAAGCTGCCAAAATGGTGGAATGCAGGAAGATGGCGGGCTGTGTCACCTTGGTCTGCTTCAGGTCTTCGGGGGTGCCGGCAAACATCAGGTCGGTGATGCGGAATCCGATGATATCGTTAGCCGTCTCAAACATATCGCGGCATTGTTTGCTATTGTCGTAAAGGTCTTTGCCCATTCCTACGAACTGGGCTCCCTGACCTGGGAAAACGTATGCTTTTTTCATTTCTTTAGTATTTTATTATGATTTGTTTTTTATCGTTTTTAATATTTCTTTCATATCCACCAGGCGAAGCAGCAGCGCCAGTCCTACAGCGACGAGTGCCATTGTCGGAATGGCTGTCCACCAGGCAATTTTGGGATAGCACAATGTGCATCCGATTATCAATAACGCAAATAGCACCAGTTTTAGTATGTACGACGGTGATGGTTTCATTCTGAATATCTTAACCGACGCCACAATTTCAACTATTGCCATAAAACTTTGTGCTCCTATTGCGGCCCAGGCGCTACCTATTGCTCCCCAATGGGGAATGCACAATGCGTTGACAACAAGGTTTATAAGTAGAGAAAGGGCGGCAAAAATGTTCAGTTGGCGCAGCTTTCCTGCTGCGGTCAGCAGGGTGCCGAAGACGTAGGTGGCCGAAATGGGAACAATGCAGAACACCAATATGCGGAACACGGTGGCGTATTCTGCAACGTTGTCGCTGAAAAACAGGTCCATAAGTTCGTGTCCGACGCTGCACAGCGTGCAAGATGCCGTAATGGCAAAGACCATCACCAGCGAGAACATCATTTTGGTCGTTTCGTTCAGCTCACGCGAGGGGTTGCACCCTTTGTCGAAGTTTTTGGTCAGTTTGGAATAGATAGGCAGCAGGGGCACAGAAACCAGATAGGCAATCATTGTCAGCGCATCGAGCAACCGGAAAGCACCGGCATAGATGCCTGCGTTAAAGTCGCCAAACCCATTGGGCGACAAGCGTTTCAGCATCACGGGGTCGATCCTGTTGTAGCTGGCCATCAGCAGCACCAGCAGGGCAAAGGGGAGGCTTTTTTTCAGAATGGCCAACGTGAAGGGCTTGTCCCAGCGCAGGCGGCGCAAACCGGTTCTGCGCAGCAAGACGCAAAGTGCGACGAGGGCGGTGACAAGGTAAGCCGCTGTTTGGGCATAAACAAAGTGGAAAACAGTGAATTGCCTGCCACCGAGGGTCAGCTGCGGCGCCCACAGCATCAGGCCGCAAATCACGATCATCAGTACGCGGTCCAAAACGCTCAGCAGGCTGTCCCATTTGAACAGCAGCAGACCTTCGAAATTGCTCCGCAGGTAGAGTATCAGCGAACTGAGGAACTGGTTGAGTGTCAGCCATCCCAGCAGCTTGAACTGGCTGCTGTCGTACCCCAGCAGGGCCCCGACACTGAATGCGACAACGACATACAAGCCGAACAGCAAGAGCTTGATACTCAGTATTCCCGACAGGTGCTTGCTGATTAGTTTTGGGTGCTGGGCAATGTTGCGAGTGTTGAAATTGGTTATGCCGAGGTCGAGCAAGATGTTGAAAATGTAAGATATACTGAAGATGTCGAAGTAGAAGCCGTACATCTCCGCGCCAACGGTGTCTTGCACCCCCATCTCGATTACCAACAGCCAGAAGGGCTTGACAATCAGATTGGCCAGCAGCACCCAGAAGAGGCCCGACAGCAACGATTTCCTTATATTTCCATCCGTGTGCTCCAAGTGGCGTTAATAACTAATGATGAATTTTTCTTCGAAATCCCAGTTCGCCCTGATGTCCAGCGTCTTATTGTGGTATACCACCGGCTCGGGCTGCACTTGTCCGGCAAAGTTGCCCGGCGTCCATTCGCCGTCGGCATCCAGGTCAATTATTGCGCGAACTTTGTATTTTGCGGGCTTAAGGTTCTGGAAACTAACCTTGTCGCCAACGGCGGCCTTGCTCCGTTTCAGTACTGTCCCTTTCTCGTCGGTCAGTTCGACGACCAGGTTTTCGGCTGCCCCCAACGAGCTGTCTTTCAGTATTTCCAGCCGCATATTGCCGTATTCTTCGGCCTTCGTGACCTCGACGGCGGCGTGCAGCGAGTCGCAGCTTTTGTTGTAAATGTTTTTGAACTGACCTTTGTCGATGTCGACAACATATTTTTCGCCCTGTTTGAAGGCGAAGTCGACAGATGCCCTCATCAAGGACTTGTCGGGAACCGCGGTGCAGTAATTTATTGTGCTGTCTTTCAACGATGTGATACGCACTGCCGAATCAACGGACTCACCGCTGGCCAGCGGTGTGGCGAAAAGCAGCGACAGCGTGTCGTAGTAGGGTAATTTGCTGTAATTTAGCTTTATATCGCTTTGCGCACTAGCCGGTCCCAAACCTGTCTTTGGGCGCCACCGCAGGCGCAGAGTGTCCTGGAGTCCCGAGGGGTCTGATATGACCAGGCCGACCGAGTCGCATTTCTCGCGTAATGTCCACAAGGTCAGGGTGTCGCGCTTGTCGTTCAGGCGCCACACCGTTTTTTCTGTGTCGCAGGTCACGACGGGTTCTTTCATCGGTAGTTGGGTGATGATTCGCACCTTTCCTGCTGCCAGGAAGTTGCTGCCGGTGACGCGCTGTTTGTTGTTTTCTGGTTTGAAAATGCTTATTTTCGTGGATGTTACGGCTGGCAAACTGTTCCGCACAGAGTCGTTGCCGGTGCTGTCGGCCATAGGCTGGCTCGCAACCGGATTGTCGTTGAAGCCGATGGCTTCGCTGGGCCCGATCTGCATATTTTTGTCCTCGTCGGCCAGGGCGACGATGTAGTATTCGCCCGGACGTATGTAGTTGAAACTGAATGTGCCCTGCTTGTCGCAGCGGGTAGCGTAGGTTGGCGTGGGGGCCTTGACCGACGTGTCGCTCATCGACTGCAGCAGCGTTTGGCGCTGGTCGGCCGTCAGCAGCCACACACTCATCGCCTCCTCGCGCGCCTCGGCCGTGAGGGCATCGATGGCTTTGCCTCGGACGGTCATACTGTCGATATAGCTGCCCGTCGAAAAAACGTATTCCAGCGACGGCAGCAGGTTGCCTTCGTTGAAGTCGGCGATGGCCTCTTTGAATTGGAACACGTAGGTCGTGTTGGGCTGCAGTGTGTCTTTGATACGCACCTGAATGCCGCGTCCTTTGGTCTTGTATTCAGGCTTTTGCGCCATCGGCGGCGAAACCATTATGTTGTTTTCGGCGTCCTTTATGACCACATACTCGTCAAATTCGATGTAGAACTGGTTGGCGTCGAAGCCCAGCGTGCGGTTGTCGGGGGTCGTGCGTTTGGCCACGGGAGGCGCGACGTCCTTCGGGCCGCCGCTCGGCATACCTTGCTTGGCGCATCCGGCAAGCAGGACCAAAACCAGCATCAGGGATGGAAAAAGGAGTCTATGTTGCATTGTCTGTCTTCGTAAATAAATAAATCTTTATAACGGCAAAACGGGACGTTTATTGCCCAAAATCATAAAAAGTCAAAAAAATGATTTTTTACAAAATAAAACAAAGCATCTTGCGTTTATCTGGCGTGCTTAAACAAATTTCAAGATGTATTTGAGGGCTTCTACCGCTTGGTCGAAGCCCTTTTTTGTCCCCTTCCGCGCCGAGTTTTGCTCCGCCGCGAAATATGCCGTTTCCTAAACGTCATAAAACCAGTACCTTGCTGCACCTCCTCCGCCCGTTGTACGGTATATGTACGCTATATGTACGGTATTTGTACGCTTCGGAAGCGTACAAATACCGTACATATAGCGTACATATACCGTACAACGGGCGGAGAAAAATGGGCCGGATCGGGTCGGCGGCGAGCAGTTACACCGAACCAAAAAATATTTTTCCAGCGCGCAAACTGATTTTTTTGTGTAAATTTGCAAAATGAAGCGGAACACTTTTTTGAGTTTAAAGCATTGTGCTTCAATATTAAATATAAGAACTATGGATAATAACATAAAGCAGAAGATAGACGATATCGTCAACGAGATTGGCAACATCAAGGACCTCAACATCAAGCACGCCGTGCTGACCTATATGGAGCAGCAGGCGGGTTTTATGCTGTGGCAGATGGAAGACGAAAAACATATCGACAACGACTCGTACAACGTATGAAACGACTGGGGCATAGAGGAATAGCATTGCTGGCGGCTGCGCTGCTGTCTGTGGCCTTTGCGGGATGCAAGGGGGGCTACAGTTTTACGGGCGCCTCGATTCCGGCCAACGCTAAAACCATATCGGTCAGCACTTTCCCCAACTATGCCGCCACCGTCAACCCACAACTGAGCCAGAAACTGACCGACGACCTGCGCAACCTCTTTTCGTCGCAGACCAGTCTCAATGTGGTCAACGGCAATGCCGACCTCGAGATTTCTGGCGAAATCACCGGATACGTTACCCGCGCCGCCGCCCTGTCGGCCAACGACGAGGTGTCGATGAACCGCCTGACAATCACCATCAAAGTGAAGTTCGTCAACAATTGCGACCCCGACGCCAGCTTCGAGCAGTCGTTCTCGCGCTATCGCGACTACAATGCGCAGCTCAACTTCTCGTCGGTCGAAAGTACACTTATGGGCGAGATTGTCAGCGAGTTGTGCGACGATGTCTTCAACAAGTCGGTCGTGAATTGGTAATCTTGTCGTCGAATGAAGCGTAATATGCCTAAATCACGGATATACAACCTTATAGGCTGGTTCATAGCTGCGCTGGGCACAACGGTCTATATGCTTACGCTCGAGCCGACGGTGAGTTTTTGGGACTGCGGCGAATTCATCGCCACGTCGTATGGGCTGCAGATCGGGCATCCGCCCGGAGCGCCGCTCTATCAGCTTTTGGCCCACTGCTTTATGCTGCTGGCTGGCGACGATGTGTCCCGGCTGGCCTGGTGGAGCAACGCGCTGTCGGCCGTGGCCGGCGGCCTGACGGCTATGTTCTTGTTTTGGACGCTGTTGCGACTGCTTGGAGCGGAAAGCGGAAAGCGGAAAACGGAAAGCGGTGAAACGAAAAACGGAAAACGGAAAACGGAAAACGTCGAATTTGAAGCTGAAAGCGACGAACCGAAAAGTGATAACGGCACTCGCCGCTTTCCGCTTGTCGCCTCTTTGGTTGGTTCTCTGTGCTACCTGTTTTGCGATACGGCCTGGTTTTCGGCGGTCGAAAGCGAGGTGTACAGCCTTTCTATGTTTTTCTCGGCCGTAATTATTTGGGCCGCTGTGCGTTGGTGGCAGGGTGGCGACGCCCGTTGGCCTTTGCTTGCGGCCTTGCTGCTGGGTCTTTCGGTGGGGGTGCACCAGCTGAGCCTGCTGACGGTGCCTGTCCTGGTGCTGGTCTTTTTCTTCAAACGCCGTTCCAGTGTGTCACAACGCCGCTTTTCGCTTTCCGCTCTCCGCTTTCTGCTCCTCGCTCTCCTGTTTTTCGCTATCGGTCTGTCGCCGTATCTGATTTTGCCCATCCGCGCCGCCGCCGATCCGCCTATGAATCAGGGTAATCCGAGTACGTTCAAGGCGTTTAGCTCCTACGTCGGTCGCGACCAGTACGAGAAGGCGCCGCTGATTTACGGGCGTTGCTTCAATTCGCCGGTGGTGGCTTACAACGAAGGCAAACCGGTGTATGCCAAGGAGATGGATATGTTTTTCCCGCGTATGTGGAAGCAGCATCCCAATGCCGAACTTTATTATACCGACTGGACGGGCCGCCACGGCAAGATGGTCGACGTGGGAGGCCGTGAGTATTACAAGCCTTCGTTTGGCGACAATATGGTTGTTTTTGGCGGTTATCAGCTGGGTTATATGTACTTGCGCTATCTGATGTGGAATTTTTCGGGCCGCTACGACGACCGCCAGGGCTTTGGCAACTTGCAGAAGGGGCAGTTCGTGACGGGCATTCCTTTCGTCGACCGCCTCTATGTTGGCACCGCCGCCAAGCGTCCGTCGTCGCTCGAAAATGCTGGCTACAACCGCTATTTCCTGCTGCCGCTGCTGTTGGGCATCGTCGGCATCGTGGCTGTTGGCCGCCGCAACAGGCGTGTCTTTTGGCTTGTGATGACGCTGTTTTTGACATCGAGCGTGCTGCTGGCGATATACCTGAACCATCCTGTCTACGAGCCGCGCGAACGCGACTACGCCTACGTCCTTTCGTTCTATGCTTTCGCTATGTGGATTGGTTTTGGGGCCAACGCCGTTCTTTGTAAAACGTTCAAACGCAAGCGGATGCAGCGTTTTGTCAAGCCGCTGCTTGTGGTTGTCACCGTCGGAACGCCACTGCTGATGGCCGCCCAGAACTGGGACGACCACGACCGTTCGGGCCGCTTCACGGCGCGCGACGCTGCTGCTAACTTGCTGGATTCGTGCGACAAGGATGCCATCCTCTTCACTGTCGGCGACAACGACACCTTCCCGCTGTGGTATATGCAGTATGTGGAGGACTATCGCACTGATGTCCAGGTTGTAAACATTTCGCTGCTAGGTAGCGACGACTATTGCGAGTCGACCGGCAGACAGTTTTTGTGGCAAGGTGGCGACTTGCTTGCGGGCGACGAATGGCGGTCGATGGGGCCATACGGCCGTATGATGACCATCATCGGCAACAACGGCGGCGAGCGCCCTGTCTATTTCAGCCACTATGCCCATAGCGACCGCCGCGTTGCTTTCGACAACCGGCTGCAGCTCAGCGGTATGGCTTATCGCCTGTGCGACACAGCGTCGGCCGACAGCGTCGACTTTCAGGCTTCGCATCGGCTGATGACGTCGGTCCTGCATTGGCATCCGCTCGACGGTGTCTATGTCGACGAAACGTCGGAAAGTTTCTTGCGCCAATATTGGAAAAACGCCCTGTTGGTGGCTGAAAATCTGGCTGCAAAGGGCAAGCCGCGCAAGGGCGCCGAGGTGCTCGACGCCACCTACAGGCAGATTCCGCTGAGTCTGCTGAAGGATGCGCAACTCTTCTTCCGTGCGTCGAAGGCATACGCTTTGTGCGGCGACACCGTGCGCTCGAAAGCGATGCTGGTGCAAGCGCAACAGGTTGTCGGCCAAAAACTTGAATATTACTATACAATGTCGCCACGTATGCGCAACTACATCCCCTATACCCTCAACCCCTTGCTGGCGCTGCAAGATAGTATCTTCGGAAAGTAGTTTATTCAGTTCTGTTTTTTTGTGGTCGCTTCGCTCAAAATCATAAAAAAATTAAATAAAAAATCAATCAACAAAAAGGTTTATTTTTTTTTTTTATTTTGAAAAATTTTTAATAAGATTTTTGATTGATTTTGAGGCCATAGGCCGACCAAAATATACAAGGCTGCCTCTAAAAATTCGTTCAAATTCGGGTTTTGCTTGCAAAACAATTTCGTCGTGTTGTAGTATAATTCGTTTAATTCGAGAAATTCGCGGTCAAATAAACCGGTTACTGTTCGGAACGAATAATATTATCTGTGGGTTAAAAAATAACCCCGAGTGATTTCAATTTTCAATTCTCAATTTTCAATTTAAACTGATTTCCGCTTCGCCGCTTACGAGGTAGGCGCGGCCAGTGCCGGTGTCGATGCAGCGGTAGCGCGTGCGGCGTTTTTCGACCGAGCGGAAAAGTATTTCGGGGCGCGATTTGATTCGGAACAATGCCCCTTCGGGCAAGTCCTTGAGCAGCAACACTGTGTCTGCCTCCGAGGGGTTGTCGATTTCTCTCAGCCTGCGTTCCAGTTCGTTGCCTGCGGCGCGGTTGAGCGGTATGCGGGCGGTGTATTTTTTCAGCAGCGAATAGATTTCGGTGGGGAAGTGGCCGTCGTTGAAGTACTGCACCAGCAGGTTGCGGTACTGCTGCTGCCATTCGTGGCCGTGGGGCTGGACGGTGCGGCCGTAGGCCTTGAAGGTTTCGAGGTGGGCCATCTCGTGCAGCAGCACCAGCAGGAACAGGTGTGGCGACAGGTCGCCGTTGATGCTGATTTCATTGTAGTTGTGGCGCGGCTGCGGCATACGGTAGTCGCCCAGCTTCGAGGTGCGCTGGCGCGTGATGTGGAAGCGGACCGAGTTAGTGACGATATAGTTGTATATCGGGTCGACGGCCGACGTGGGCAGGTAGCGGCGCAGGATGGCCTTGTTCTGTTCCTCGTTAGTCATAGTAGGCTGCAGGCAAAGTGCTTGTTTCCATTCTGTTTTCGGCAAAAGTCGGGCAGTTGCACTTGCGGCTTTTGCGGTGCTTGGACATATGCACCCCCTTGCGGCTGCACCCGGCCAGCAGCAGCGTCGCAACAAGCATCGCCACCGCCGCAGATTTTATTAAATAGATTTTTCGTTTCATACCATCATAACGCAGGAAAGGGGATAATATTATTTGAATGGATTCTGCTTTTTTAATGAAACCCAAGTATCAGTGATGCACTTGTGGCTGGGATTTATGGTGTTATACTGTTTTGTTCTCCTGCTTGCAGGCTGGTTTAGTTTGGGAAGTGCTTGATGCGGTCGGCGTCGATGCGTTCGCCGCTTTCGGGGGCACCCATTTCGATCAATGGGGCGCTCTTTGAAACTATCACTATGCCCATCATCATTGGCGTTTTGCTGCTTTCTTGGATGGTGATGGTCTTGACGCTGACCTCGTCGCTGGTCAGGTCGAACTGGAACGTCTCTTTTTTGTAGCCGATTCCGCTTATCACAACGTCGTATTTGCCCTTGGGTACACGGACTGTGAAATTACCGTCCAAGTCGGTTCTGGCACCGCCGACAACCTTTCTCCCGTTTTTGATGATGACGTTGGCGGAAATAAGCGGTTCGCCTGTTTTTTCTTCCACAATGCAGCCCCGGAATATGCAAGTGTCCGACTGTTTCAGCTCGGTGCCATTGTTGCCGTCACTTCTGTTGGGCAGGGTCTCCTGCGCCGTGGCGGTCAGCGTCCCGGCCGTAAGGCCCAGTGCAAGCCCCGCCACCACGGCTGCTTTGCCCATAGCGGCGCGAATGCTGAGCTCCTGTTCCAGGTGCTGCAGCTCGGCCTCGCAGCGCGGACAGGTGCCGTCGCACTGGCCATCATAGGTGCATTCCGGAATATCCAATGCGATGCCGTTCTCCTGGGCTATGCTACGGCGTATCTCCTTCAGTTCGTTGCAGATGTGTTTTCCTTGATTCATAATAAATTGATGTTAAGGGAAGTTAAAGGGGGAGTTAAGGGGAGTTAAGGGACAAATGCACTTGCTGGGTACAATTGTCCCTTAACTTCCCTTGACTTCATTTAACTTCTTGTATGCCATAATATTAATTGTTTTAGATTTTCGCCCTGCGGACGGTGAAGGCCACGACGAAGGTGGAAAGCAGCGTTACGACGAGGAAGGTGGCGATGAAATCCACCAGCCGCATTGCCACGGGGAAGGCGTCGACGATGGCGTTGGCGCCCAGCTTGACGATGCCGAAGTGCTGCTGCAGCAGGCAAACGACGAGTCCCAGCACCAGGCCGGCAACGACGCCCACAAGCGCAATCAGCAAACCTTCGGTGAAGAAGACGCGGCGTATCTGCTGGCGGTCCATACCCAGGGCGCGCATCGTGGCGATGTCCTTGCGCTTGTTGATGATGAGCAGCGACAGCGAGGCGATGAGGTTCAAGGTCGAAATGAGCACGATGAGCGACAGGATGAGGAACACGCCGAGCCGCTCGGAGCGGAAAATCTTGTAGTAGAGCGGCTTCTGCTCGAAGCGGTCCTTGACCGAAAAGCCGTCGCCCAGCAGCGACTGCAGCTGCCGTTTGGCGCTACCCAGCTTGGCGGGGTCGTCGAGGGTGATGGCCAGAGCCGTCACCTCGTCGGGAGCGTAGGACATCAGGCGGCGCACAAAGTCGATGTCGGCAACGACATAGAGGTCGTCAATTTCCTCCTGAATGCGGAAGGCACCCGCCGGGTAGGCGTAGCCGTTGTTGAAGGCCTCGTCCATCGAGAACCCTATCGACGCCGTGCCGCGCTTGGGGATGTGGACCGCCAGTGGTGTGTTGGTCATCGAGTTGACGCCCATACGTATCATTATGTTCCAGCCCAGCAGCAGGAAGTCCAGCTGCGGTTCGGGCTCGTAATCAATGCCGTCGCTTCCCGCCCCCCAATCGTCGCTTTCCGCTTTCCGCTTTCCGCTTTCCGCTCTTAAAAGGTATTCGCCTTCGGCGATGAGGGTGTCGAGTCCGCAGGCCCGGCCGTAGCTTTCGTCGACGCCGCGCAGATGCACGATGGCTTCGGCCTGGCGCAGCGTCAGCCAGGCGTTTTCTTCGACCATCTGCGATACGTGGGCTATGCCGTCGGTGGCGACAAGGTCGTCGTAGCGTATGTCCGACGTGCGGAACGTCTTGCCCTCGGTGGGGGTGACGAGTATTTCGGGGTCGAAGACGTTGAAGAGCGACTGCGTCAGCAGTCCGATGCCGTTATAGACCGACATCACGACGATGAGCGCCAGCGTGCTTACGGTGATGCCGACCAGCGAAATCCAGGATATGAGGTTGACGATGGTCTTTTCCTTCCTCGAAAAAAGGTAGCGGCGTGCTATGAAGGTGGTGAGCCTCAATTCTTCAGCAGCTTTTCGATGTTCTCAATATAGTCGAGCGAGTCGTCGAGATAGAATTCCAGGTTTGGGATGATGCGCAGCTGCTTGCCTTCGCGCTGGCCCTGGCGGCGACGGATGTCGGCGGCGTTGGTCAGTATGGCGTCGATGACCATCTGCGTCGTGGCCTTCTGTCCGGCCACGTCGCCGGCAGTTTCGGGCATCGTGCCCACGGGGAAGATGCTGATGTGGGCGCGGGCGATGGAGAGGTCGCTGGTGACGCGCACCTTGGTGACGGTGACCAGCGAGTTGCCGATGCGCGGCTTCATCTCCTTCAGCAGTATGTCGCCCAGGTCCTGCTGTATGAGTCGTGAAATTTTGTTTTGGCGTGTAGAGTCCATAGTATCAGTTAGTTTAGAAGCGTACACCTATGCGGATGGGGACGAAGGTGGACTGCTGTGTGTAGGCGAAAGCCACTTCGGCAAAGAGGCTCAGGTAGTTGCGCTCCATATTGCGGTATTCGTAGCGGAAAAACCAGTTGAGGCCTGCCGACAGCTCGACGTAGGGCGTCAGCGTGTTGCCATAGGGCGAGTCGGCCATCAGGTAGCTGGCGCCAGCCTTGGCGCCGACCATCGGCGACCACTCGACGTCGAGGGGGCGGTAGTCGAAATCGACAAATGCTGCCGGACAGTGCCATCCGTTCAGGTTGCCGCCGATAACATCCTTGGGCACAGCCACATAGTTGTATGCCAGGCCCAGACCGACAAAGAAGTCCTGCTTGATGTTGACGCCACTGGCAAAGTAGGCACCTGCGGCGTGCTGCAGGTCGCTGATGTAGTAGCCGTTAGGGCCTTCGTCCCCGATGTTCGAAACAAAAGGCATATAGCTCAGTCCGGCCTTGAACATAGCTTCATAATCCGAGCGGTCTTGACGAAATTGAGCCTTTGCGCTGAAGGAAACAGCAACGGCAGCCAATAGGAAAAGAATCTTTATTTTATTCATATTCATTTTTTTATGAGTAAAAGAATGCGCACTTCGACCGGCGCATATTACCGTGCAAAAATATGAATTTTTTTTCATATCTCTGTGTGCGAATGGAATTTTTTTGTATATTTGCAACATCGTTAGGCCGCGTTTTGATGGTGTAATGATGACTTAAAAGGTTGAAATCCAGACTGAAATCAATATAATAATCTAAAATCAAACACGATGAAGCTAATAAGAAAAATCTTTGGAGGCATATCGCTGACGGCGGCGATGTTTGTCTTCCAGGCCTGCTATGGCACAGATGAATGGGAAGGGGAAATCAATTGCGTTGATTTCGATGTCCGCGTGCTGTCGGCCGACGACAACAGCCCCATTCCGGGCATCCGTGTCTTTGCCAATTTCGAGCCGGAAGGGCCTATTAACTATATGAATAGCTGGGGCTCGTCGGACAGTGCAGGATTCCTGCACCATCGAGTTTGTCAGATGGAGGGCGCAATGAGGCTGATTTTCGAAGATGAGAACAAAATCTACAAGGGGGATACCCTTGTTTTTGAACCGGTCGAAAACGACACTGTCCAGGTTTTCCTCAAGAAGGCAGAATGATCAGGAAAATCCTTCAGACTCAGCTCGGCCTGCTCTTCCGCAGCGTCGAGACCAAAACCCACGAGCTCAACTACCTCTTCTGGGAGTGCACCACGCGCTGCAACCTGCATTGCCGCCACTGCGGCAGCGACTGCACCGCCTCGTCGGGCGAGGCCGATATGCCGCTGGCCGACTTCATCCGCGCTCTCGACACGATTCCGCAAAGCGCCGTTGTGCCGCGCTTCACCGTCGTCTTGACCGGCGGCGAGCCCCTGCTGCGGTCCGACCTGCCCGAAATAGGGCGTGCCCTGCGCGGACGCGGAATGGGATGGAGCATCGTCAGCAACGGATGGCTCTACGACCAGGCTATGCACCAGCGCCTTATGGCCGCGGGTCTGGGTGCGCTGACCATCAGCCTCGACGGTCTCGAGTTCGACCACGACTGGATGCGTGGCCGCGAGGGCAGTTTCGTCCGCACGCGCCAGGCCATCGCCATTGCCGCTGCCGAACGCAGGCTCAACTTTGACGTCGTTACCTGCGTCAACCAGCGCAACCTGCCTCATTTGCAGGAGATTCACGACCTGCTGGCCAGCCTTGGCGTGCCGCAGTGGCGCATCTTCACCATCATCCCCATCGGCCGCGCCAACGACCATCCCGAGCTGCACCTTACCAATGCGCAGTTCGTTGAGCTGATGGAGTTTACCAAACAGAAGCGTCAGCAGAAAAACCCGCCGATGAACGTCACCTTCAGCTGCGAGGGC
Organism: Bacteroidales bacterium; assembly: GCA_017517715.1. GTDB lineage: Bacteria > Bacteroidota > Bacteroidia > Bacteroidales > P3 > Colimorpha. Next base: position 5,494 of record JAFWYO010000159.1, on the reverse strand, counting down.
TACTTGGGCCGCTACGAGTGCGAGGTGCGCCAGAACCCCTATTTCTGCCACGCCGGCATCAACATCGCCTCGGTGCTCATCGACGGCACCATCAGCGCCTGCCCCAACATCGACCGCGAGGCCTTCGGGCAGGGCAACATCTACAAGGACAACTTCTTCGAAGTGTGGCAGAACCGCTTCGAACCCTTCCGCCAGCGCGACTGGGCGCGTCGCGGTCAGTGCCGCGACTGCAAGGTCTTTGGTCGTTGCCTGGGCGGCGGAATGCACAACTGGCACGGCGACTGCAGCCAGGTGCTCAACTGCCACTACCGCAAAACCCCAGGTGCTCAACTGCCACTACCGCAAAACCATTGATATATAATCATATTATAATAATTTATAATAATTGCACGGATAGGTCCTGTCCTATATTTTTTTTTTCGTAAATTTGCACAGCGTTTAGAATGTGTACACTTGGTGTAAAGTGCTGATTTCTATATCTGAACTTTATTGCACGAGGTGTATGTTGTTCTTAATTTGCATAATTTGATATGAGTAACCAGTTTCAAGAACGTAGCGCGGTTATCCGCATAATATTTCTCGTCGTGGCGGTGATTTTCATCGTCAGGCTGGCGTTTATGCAGGTTTTCGACGGGGAATACCGCCGCCAGGCCGACCGTCAGGCGCTGCGTCCCATTACGCAATACCCTGCCCGTGGCTTGATTTACGACCGCAATGGCGAACTGCTGGTGTACAACGAGGCAGTGTACGACTTGATGGTTATTCCAAAGATGGTTAAGAAGCTGGACACCAACCTGTTTTGCCGTGTAGTGGGTATTTCGCGCGACGATTTCGAGGCCCGGATGCGCAAGGCGAGCAAGTACTCGACCTATTCGGCATCGCCTTTTATGAAGCAGATTTCGAAAGAAGAATATGGCGCCTGGCAAAGCCATCTGTACAAATTCCACGGATTCTACGTGCTTCAGCGCACGCTGAGGGTGTACGACAAACCCATTGCCGCTCACGTGCTGGGATATGTGGGCGAAGTGAACGACAATGAGATAAAGGAGGATTCGTACTACAAACAGGGCGACTATATTGGCAAAAGCGGCTTGGAGCAGTCGTACGAAGGCATCTTGCGCGGTATCAAGGGGAAGCGCATAATGCACGTCGATGTCCATAACCGCGAGATCGGACCCTATATGAACGGTGCAAACGACACGGTGGCTGTAGAGGGGGGTAATCTCTACACTACAATCGATGCGACGCTGCAAGAGTATGCCGAGGGGCTGATGGCCAACAAGCGCGGTTGCGTGGTCGCTATAGAACCGTCGACCGGCGAGGTGCTGACTCTTGTTTCGGCGCCCTGCTACGACCCCAACCTGCTGGTGGGGCGTGTGCGTGGCGAGAACTACCTTAAGTTGCTGAACGACATAAGCAAACCGCTCTTCAACCGTGCCCTTCAGGCGCAGTACCCGCCGGGATCCATTTTCAAGGTGGCGCAGGCTATGACGGCCTTGAACCTGGGTGTGATAGCCCCCGGTCAGGGATTTCCGTGCGACAAGTCGCTCGTGGGCTGCCACAACCACCCCAGCGCACGCTCGGTGCAGGAGGCCATCAAGATGTCGTGCAACCCGTATTTTTACTACACTTACCGCCGTATAATCCAGCAGGGCAAGTACAAGAATATTTACAAGGACAGCCCCTATGGCCTTACGGTGTGGGACAACTATATGCATCGCTTCGGTTTTGGGCAGAGGCTGGGAATAGACTTGCCGAACGTCAAAAGCGGCCGCATCCCTGACACGGCGTTCTACAATCGCCGATACGGCGAGGGCCGCTGGGCCTTTTCGACGATATATTCCAACAGCATCGGGCAGGGCGAAGTGGAGGTGGTGCCTATCCAGATGGCCAACCTGGCCTGCATAGTGGCCAACCGCGGATACTACATCACGCCGCACCTGGTGCGCTACTACGGCCCCGACTCGACCCGCAACGAGGAGTTTTACGAACGCCACGAAACGGGCATCAATCCGGCCTATTTCGAAATTGCCGCCAACGGTATGTACGACGTCGTCCACGGCGCCGGAGGTACGGCCCACCGTGCCAATATCCCCGACATCGACGTCTGCGGCAAGACGGGTACGGCGCAGAACATCGGCGACGACCATTCAGTTTTCATCGCCTTTGCGCCAAAGGAAAACCCCAAGATCGCTGTGGCCGTCTATGTCGAGAATGCCCGTGGCGGTGGCGGATACTGGGCGGCGCCGATTGCCAGCCTCGTCATCGAGAAGTATATTCGCGGCGAAGTCACGCGCAAGGATGTGGAACGTATGTATCGCGAGGCGGCGCCTTGCCAGAAACTGCCTCTGACACGAACCGTTAAAAAGAAGAAGAAATGATGGAAAACAAGATAGACTGGGTTACGCTGCTGCTTTATTTTGTCATCCTTGTCTTCGGATGGCTGAACATCTATGCTGCCTGCTACGACGAGTCGCACGCTGCGGTGTTCGATTTCTCGACGCGCCACGGCAAACAGCTGATATGGATAGGCATATCGCTGCTGCTGGCATTGGTGATATCGCTAATCGATCCGCACATCTTTTCGTCGACGGCCTATCTGATATACCTGATTGTCATTGGTTTGCTTGTCGTGGTGCTGTTTGTGGGCGCGGTGACCAAAGGAGGCCAGTCCTGGATTGACTTTGGCCCGTTCAAGTTCCAGCCGGCCGAGTTTGCCAAATTCGCCACGGCGCTGGCGTTGGCCAAGTTTATGAGTTCGCTGGACATCGACTACCGCCAGCTGCGTACCAAACTGATAGCCTGGACGATAGTCCTGGTGCCGGCTGCCATCATCATTCTCCAGCACGACACGGGTTCGGCGCTGGTTTTTGCCAGCTTCCTGCTTCCGATGTACCGCGAGGGAATGTCTCCGCAAATCATCATTTTCGGCTTCGTGGCCATAGTCCTTTTTGTTTTGGCGCTGCTCGTCAACAAGTTCATAATCATAGGTGTTCTGGCTGCCGTCGCCCTGTTCTACCTGTTTGTGTGGCTCAACAAGCGCACCCGCAGGCATTATGTCTGGGTTGCGGCAATATTCCTGGGCTGTTCGCTGTTCACTATGTCGGTCGATTTTGCCTTCGACAAAGTGCTGCAGCCCCACCAGCGCGACCGCATCTACGTGCTGCTTGGCAAGACGGACGACAACAGCAATACCGGCTACAATGTCAACCAGTCGAAAATCGCCATCGGCTCTGGCGGTTTCTTGGGCAAGGGCTTCTTGAACGGCACCATCACCAAGGCCGATTTCGTTCCCGAACAGGAGACCGATTTCATCTTCTGTACCGTCGGCGAGGAGTGGGGCTTCGTCGGCTCTACAATCCTGATTCTGCTCTATTTGGGGCTGCTTTTCAGGCTTGTGCGGCTGGCCGAGCGCCAGTATTCCAAGTTCTCGCGCTTCTACGGCTATTCGGTGGCCAGCATACTTTTCGTACACATACTCATCAACATAGGTATGGTGCTGGGCCTTTTGCCGGTCATCGGCATCCCGCTGCCGTTTTTCAGCTACGGCGGTTCGTCGCTGATGGCGTTCACCATACTCCTCTTCATCTTCCTGCGCCAAGACCAGGAAAGGACAAAACCTATTTAACGATAATCACAAAAGACTGAAAATAACTAATATATGGCAAATAATAAATCACACGAAGATCATTGCTCGTTTTGCGGCCGTCCGGCATCGCAGTGTTCGATGTTGCTAACAGGCCTTGACGGATTCATCTGTTCCGACTGCGTTACGCAAGCCAGCCTCATAGTCAAAGAACAGGCCCATTCCCATAGCTCCAAATACGAAATCAAGGAATCGGAAATACCCACTCCGGAAGAAATAAAAACCCTTATGGACCAATATGTTATTGGTCAAGACGACGCAAAGAAAGTCCTTGCCGTGGCGGTGTACAACCACTACAAGCGTCTGCGCTACTATGAAAAAACCGACAGCAAGAACGATGTGGAAATCGAGAAGTCGAACATCATCCTTGTCGGCGAGACGGGAACCGGCAAAACACTTATGGCCAGGACTATAGCCCGTATGCTGAAGGTGCCTTTCTGCATTGCCGACGCCACGACGCTGACCGAGGCGGGATATGTGGGCGACGACGTGGAGAACGTGCTGGTGCGCTTGCTGCAAGCTGCTGATTATGATGTGGCTGCGGCCGAAAGGGGCATCGTCTTCATCGACGAAATCGACAAGATAGCCCACAAGAGCGACAACCCCTCGATCACGCGCGACGTGTCGGGCGAGGGCGTGCAGCAGGCTCTGCTGAAACTGCTCGAGGGCGCCATCGTCAACGTGCCGCCGCAGGGCGGACGCAAACATCCTGACCAACAGATGATTCAGGTCAATACGCGCAACATCCTCTTCATCTCGGGCGGCGCCTTCGACGGCATCGAACGCGACATCGCGCTGCGTATGAAATCGAACGTCATCGGCTTCAACGGCACCAAGACGCGCGAGGAAATCGACCGCCACAATATGCTGCGCTACATCCTGCCGATGGACCTCAAGAAGTTCGGTCTCATTCCCGAACTGGTGGGTCGTTTCCCGGTGCTGACGCACCTCGAACCGCTGGACCGCAATGCGTTGCGCCGCATCCTGACCGAACCCAAGAACGCCCTCGTCAAGCAGTATCAGGAACTGTTCAAGATGGACAACGTCGAATTGGAGTTCGACAAGGGAGCCCTCGATGTCATCGTCGACACGGCAGTGGAATACAAGCTGGGCGCGCGCGGACTGCGTTCCATCGTCGAGTCCATAATGAACGACCTGATGTTCGAACTGCCGTCGCACCGCGGCGAAAAAATCAAGATAACCAAGAAGATGGCCTTGGAAAAAGTGAACCAGTCGAAACTTATGGCCAACTAGCCGTCGGCTAACGGACTGGTTTTCGGCTGATTGAACGAACGCGAAAATATTGTTGTTGTCACTAAAATACGGAGTATATGCTGATTAGGCTGACAAAAGAATTTGAGTTCCAGATGGCCCACGCGCTGTCGGGCTATGACGGCAAGTGCCGCAACATACACGGACACAACTACCGGCTGCAGGTCACCGTCGAGGGGCAGCCCACGCAGGACGCTGGCAGTGCCAAAAACGGTATGGTTGTCGATTTTGGCGACATTAAGCGTATTGTCAACCAGTATGTTATAGAGCCCTTCGACCACGCTTTCGTGGTCGCCGAAGGGTCGCCGTTTGCCGGAACCGAAGGCACAAAATTGCTGGTTGTACCATTCCAGCCCACCAGCGAAAACCTGCTGCTGCATTTTGCCGGCCTGCTCTTGGGCCGCTTTCCTGAGGGCGTCGGCCTGCACAGCCTGCGCCTGTGGGAGACGACGACGTCCTGCGCCGAGCTGATTCTGTAGCATTTAAGTCACGGCTGCACTTGTGTGGTGCCGTACGGAACCGAGTGCGACAACCCTGGACCCTCTCCGCCCGTTCCTATATCGTTCCTATATCGTT
>JAFWYO010000158.1 GCA_017517715.1 Bacteroidales bacterium | reverse complement strand
GGGCAGAGAAGGCCGTCCACGCGTGTGGCGTTTCTTACACGAAATCAGCTTATTCGACGCAATGGACAAATTCGACGTAATAGGCAAATTCAGCAATGGACATATTCATCGTTATGGACAAAAGCAAAGGGACACGCCGGATGGTGTGTCCCTTTGGATGGAAATCGTTGTTATGGTGCGCGTTACGACACGCTGCCGTCAGGCTTTGCCTTGGGGCAGGATGTTGTAGGGGATGGCGTCGTTGGGGCCGTGGGGTTCTTCGATATGGCCGAAGGTTTCTTCGTATTTGCGAAGGTTGTCGTTGAGGGCCATAGCGAGACGTTTGGCGTGGATGGGTGCCATCATAATGCGCTGACGCACAACGGCGCCTTCGCGGCCGGGCAGGGCCTGTGCGAAGTCGAGGATGAACTCGGCGGGCGAGTGGGTGATGACAGCGAGGTTGCTGTAGGTACCCTTTGCCACTTCGTCGTTGATGCTGATATTCAAGTTGTTTTTATTTTCTTGAGCCATAATTGTTTCCTACTTTAGAAGTTGAAATTCTTTTTGTCGCCGACGATGAGGTCTTGGTATTCGCGCAGACCGGTACCGGCGGGGATGAGGTGACCGACGATGACGTTCTCCTTCATACCCTCGAGGAAGTCCTGCTTGGCGTTGATGGCGGCTTCGGTGAGCACCTTGGTGGTCTCCTGGAAGGAGGCGGCGCTGATGAAACTCTTGGTCTGGAGCGAGGCGCGTGTGATACCTTGGAGGATCTGCTTTGACGTTGCGGGTTTGGCGTCGCGTGCGGTGACGAGGGTCTTGTCCTGACGGCGCAGGTAGGAGTTCTCGTCGCGCAGTTTGCGGGCGGTGATGATCTGTCCGTTCTGGAGCGTTTCGCTGTCGCCGCAGTCCTCGACGACCTTCATACCGAAGATTTCGTCGTTGGTTTCGTGGAAGTCGATCTTGTTGACCAGTTCGCCTTCGAGGAAGCGGGTGTCGCCCGGGTCTTCGATTTCGACCTTGCGCATCATCTGGCGCACGATGACTTCGAAGTGCTTGTCGTTGATCTTCACGCCCTGCAGACGGTAGACCTCCTGGACCTCGTTGACGATATATTCCTGCACCTTCATCGGGCCCTTGACGGCGAGGATGTCGGCAGGGGTGATGGCACCTTCGCTGAGCGGTGTGCCGGCCTTGACGTAGTCCTGATCCTGAGCAAGGATTTGCTTGCTGGTGCTGATGAGGTAGCTGCGCTGTTCGCCGGTACGCGAGGTGATGGTGATTTCGCGGTTGTTGCGTTTCAGCTTCTTGGCGATGGAGACGATACCGTCGATTTCGGCCACGATGGCGGGGTCGGACGGGTTGCGGGCCTCGAAGAGCTCGGTGACACGCGGCAGACCGCCGGTGATATCGCCTGCCTTGCCGAAGCTGCGCGGGATCTTGACCATAATGTCGCCGGCGCGGAGTTTCTGGCCGTTGTCGACGCCGATATGAGCGCCGACGGGGAGGTCGTAGACCTTGAGGATGTTGCCCTCGTCGTCGACGATGTTGAGGGTGGGGTTCTTGGTACGCTGGCGCGATTCGATGATGACCTTGTCCTGCAGGCCGGTCTGTGAGTCGCTCTCGACGCGGTAGGTGACATTTTCGATGACGTTTTCGAAGCTGACCTTACCGTCGACGTCGGACATAATGACGACGTTGTAGGGGTCCCATTCGGCGATGAGGTCGCCGCGGTGGATTTCTTCGCCAGCCAGCTTGTAGAGCTTGGAGCCGTAGGGCAGCAGGGCGGAGAAGAGGGTGACGTCGGTCTTGGGGTCGACGATGCGCATTTCGGCCGAGCGGCCCATAACGATGTGGTATTTCTCGCCCATATCGTCGCTGTAGGGGATGGCGCGGAGCTCGTCGATGGCCAGGACACCTTCGTGGTGAGCCTCGATGCTGGAGGTGGTACCGATGTTGCCACCGGCCACACCGCCGACGTGGAAGGTACGCAGTGTCAGCTGTGTACCGGGCTCGCCGATAGCCTGTGCGGCGATGACGCCGACAGCTTCGCCCTTCTGGACCATATGGCCCGTGGCGAGGTTGCGGCCGTAGCACTTGGCGCAGACGCCGTGTTTGGCCTCGCAGGTGAGCACCGAGCGGATTTCGACCTCTTCGATGTGGGCATCTTCGATGCGCTTGCAGATTTCTTCGGTAAGTTCTTCGCCGGCAGCGACGATGAGCTCGTTGGTCTGCGGGTCGTAGATGTCGTGGACCGAGGTGCGGCCGAGGATTTTCTCGCTGAGGCTCTGGACGATATCCTCGCCTTTCTTGAGGGCCGTGGTGGGCAGTCCGCGGAGGGTGCCGCAGTCCTCTTCGGTGATGATGACGTCGTGGGCCACGTCGACGAGACGGCGGGTCAGGTAGCCAGCGTCGGCCGTCTTCAGAGCGGTATCGGCCAGACCCTTACGGGCGCCGTGGGTAGAGATGAAGTATTCGAGCACCGACAGACCCTCCTTGAAGTTGGAGATGATGGGGTTCTCGATAATCTCGTTGCCCGAGGTACCAGCCTTCTGGGGCTTGGCCATAAGGCCACGCATACCGGAGAGCTGACGGATCTGCTCCTTGCTACCACGGGCTCCGGAGTCGTACATCATATAGATGGGGTTGAAGCCCTGGTTGTCGGCCTTGAGGCGTTTCATCAGCGTCTCGGTGAGCTGGTTGTTGGTGTTGGTCCAAATATCGATAACGTGGTTGTAGCGTTCGTTGTTGGTGATAAGACCCATAGCATACTGGGCCATAACCTCTTCGACCTCTTCGTTGGCGTGGGCGATCATCTGTTCCTTTTCGACGGGGATGATGACGTCGCCGAGGTTGAAGGAGAGGCCACCCTTGAAGGCCATACGGTAGCCCATCGACTTGATGTCGTCGAGGAAGTTGGCGGTGGCGGCGTTGCCGCAGACGGTGAAGAGGTCGCCGATGATGTCGCGCAGGCTCTTCTTGCCCATCACCTGGTTGATGTAGCCGTATTTTTCGGGGACCACCTGGTTGAAGATGACGCGGCCCACGGTGGTGCGCAGACGGTCGGTCTTGATGTAGTGGCCATTTTTGTCCACCACAGGGAATCCGTCGTTGTCGCGCAGGATTTCGAACTCTGTGCGGCTACGTTGTGCGCGTTCCTCGTCGTTGTTGCAGTCGCGGTCGGTCAGCAGGTTGCCTTCGCGGTCTTTGATTTGTTCGAGGAAAGTGCGGTCGGTATGCACAAACTCGTACTCGTCGCGGCCCTTGAACTGGGGCAGGCGGACAGAGATGCAGGCATTGAGCGACACACGTCTCTCGTTGTAGGCGATAATGACCTCTTCGGGCGAATAGAAGCGCTGGCCTTCGCCTTTGACGATTTCGGTCTCGGTGGTGTGGCGGGGCTTGGTCATATAGTAAAGACCAAGCACCATATCCTGCGACGGCACGGTGATAGGAGCGCCGTTGGCGGGGTTGAGGATGTTGTGGGTGGAGAGCATAAGCAGCTGAGCCTCGAGGATGGCGGCGTTGCCCAGGGGTACGTGGACAGCCATCTGGTCGCCGTCGAAGTCGGCATTGAAACCGGTACATACCAGGGGGTGGAGGCGGATAGCTTTACCTTCGACCAGCTTGGGCTGGAAGGCCTGGATACCGAGACGGTGCAGCGTCGGGGCACGGTTGAGGAGGATGGGGTGACCCTTCAGTATGTTTTCAAGGATTTCCCACACGACGGGGTCCTTGCGGTCGACGATACGCTTGGCGCTCTTGACGGTCTTGACGAGGCCGCGTTCGAGCATCTTGCGGATAATGAACGGTTTGAAGAGCTCGCTGGCCATATCCTTGGGCAGACCGCACTCGTGCATCTTCAGTTCGGGGCCGACGACGATGACCGAACGGCCCGAATAGTCGACGCGCTTACCGAGGAGGTTCTGACGGAAGCGGCCCTGCTTGCCCTTGAGCGAGTCGCTGAGCGACTTGAGCGAGCGGTTGCTGTCGCTCTTGACCGAGCTGACCTTGCGGCTGTTGTCGAAGAGCGAGTCGACCGACTCCTGCAGCATACGCTTTTCGTTGCGCATAATGACCTCGGGGGCCTTGATTTCGAGCAGGCGTTTGAGGCGGTTGTTGCGGATGATGACACGGCGGTAGAGCTCGTTGATGTCGCTGGTGGCGAAGCGACCGCCATCGAGCGGCACGAGGGGACGCAGGTCGGGCGGGATGACGGGGATGATGTTGAGGATCATCCACTCGGGACGGTTGTCCATACCGCGTTCCTGCATACGGCGGCGCGACTCGCGGAACGACTCGATGATGTTGAGGCGTTTGAGGGCCTCCTGCTTGCGCTGGTTGGAGTTTTCCTTGCTGGCGCGGTCGCGGAGTTCGTAGCTCAGCTTGTCGAGGTCGAGTTCGCTGAGGAGGGTATAGAGAGCTTCGGCACCCATACCGTAGACGAACTTGTCAGGATCGTCGTCTGGCAGCTGCTCGTTGGTGGAGGGCAGGTTTTCCTTGATGGAATAGAGTTCCTCTTCGGTGAGCAGGTCGAACTTCTTGACAGGCTCTTCGTTGAGCTTGGCAATGCCAGGACGGATGACGATGTATTTCTCATAATATATGATCTGGTTCAGCTTCTTGCTGGGGATGTCGAGCAGGGTGCCGATCTTGTTGGGCAGAGTGCGGAAGAACCAGATGTGAGCCACGGGGACGGTGAGCTCGATATGACCCATACGCTCGCGGCGGACCTTCTTTTCGGTCACCTCGACGCCGCAGCGGTCGCAGACGATGCCTTTGTAGCGTATGCGTTTGTATTTGCCACAGTGGCACTCCCAGTCGCGAGTGGGGCCGAAAATGCGCTCGCAGAACAGACCGTCGCGTTCCGGCTTGTAGGTGCGGTAGTTGACAGTCTCGGGCTTGGTGACTTCGCCGTAGGAGCGTCTCTTGATGGACTCGGGCGATGCCAAGCTTATGGTTATCGACTTGAAGTCGTTCTTCTGTGATTCTTGTTTAAAAGCCATATTTTCCTATAATGTGAATTGTGAATTGTGAACTGTGAATTGTCGATAGAGCAGTCTGCGACTGATTTCAATTTTCAATTCTCAATTTTCAATTTAATCAAAAGTTACCTCAAGTCCGAGGCCACGGAGTTCGTGGACCAAAACGTTGAACGACTCAGGGATGCCGGGAGTGGGCTGGTTGTCGCCCTTGACGATGGCCTCGTAGGTCTTGGCGCGGCCCATAACGTCGTCGGACTTGACCGTAAGCACCTCCTGCAGCACGTGCGAAGCGCCGAAGGCCTCGAGGGCCCAGACCTCCATCTCGCCGAAACGCTGACCACCGAAGTTGGCTTTACCGCCGAGGGGCTGCTGAGTGATGAGCGAGTAGGGTCCGATGCTACGGGCGTGCATCTTGTCGTCGATCATATGGTGCAACTTGAGATAGTAGATGTATCCCACCGTTGCGGGCTGGTCGAAGCGTTCGCCCGTTTCGCCGTCATAGAGGTAGGTGCGGCCGTTTTCGGGCAAGCCGGCCTCCTTCATATAGCCGTTGATCTGCTCGAGGGTGGCACCGTCGAAGATAGGAGTCTTGAAGCGCTTGTTGAGCTTCTTGCCGGCCCATCCGAGGACGGTTTCGTAGATCTGGCCGAGGTTCATACGCGAAGGCACACCCAGAGGGTTGAGGACGATGTCGACAGGGGTGCCGTCGGCGAGGAAAGGCATATCCTCGGCACGGACAATCTTCGACACGATACCCTTGTTACCGTGGCGGCCAGCCATCTTGTCGCCGATGCGCAGCTTGCGCTTCATAGCGATATAGACCTTGGCCATCTGGACGATGCCGCTGGGCAGGTCGTCGCCGACGGTGAGGGCAAACTTGTTGCGGGTGAAGCGTCCGTTGATTTCGCGAACCTTAATATTATAGTTGTTGAGGAGCTCCTTGATGAGGTTGTTGGTGTCCTTGTCCTGAGTCCAGCGGTTGGGGTTGACGTCGGTGAAGTCGATGGAGCGCAGGATCTTCATACTGAACTTCTCCTTCTTGTGGATAAGTTCCTCTTTGTGCGAGTTGTAGACACCGTTGGAGGTCTTGCCGGCCAAGATGACAAGCAGCTTGTCGATCAGCTTGTCCTTGAGGTCGGCGAGCTCGTTGTTGTATTCCTCTTCGGGTTTGGCGAGGAGTTCTTTTTCGCGTGCGCGGGCCTTGCGGTCGCGGATGACGCGGGTGAAGAGTTTCTTGTCGATGACGACACCGCGTACCGACGGCGGCACCTTGAGCGAAGCGTCCTTGACGTCGCCGGCCTTGTCGCCGAAGATGGCGCGCAGCAGCTTCTCCTCGGGGGTGGGGTCGCTCTCGCCCTTGGGCGTGATCTTGCCGATGAGGATGTCGCCCTCCTTGACTTCGGCGCCGATGCGGATGATACCGTTCTCGTCGAGGTCCTTGGTGGCGTCGTTGCTGACGTTGGGGATGTCGCGGGTCAGCTCCTCGTCGCCGCGTTTGGTTTCGCGGACCTCGAGGGTGTATTCCTCGACGTGGACCGAGGTGTAGATATCCTCGCGCACCACGCGTTCGCTGATAACGACGGCGTCCTCGAAGTTGTAACCCTTCCAGGGCATAAATGCCACCATCATATTGCGACCCAGAGCGAGCTCGCCGCCCTGAGTGGCATAGCCTTCGCAAAGCACCTGGCCTTTCTTGACTTTGTCGCCCTTGCGGACGATGGGGCGCAGATTGATGGCGGTGCTGTGGTTGGTGCGCTGGTATTTGGTGAGGCGATATTCGTGCAGGTCGTCGTCAAAGCTGACCAGGCGCTCCTTCTCGGTGCGGTTGTGCTTGATGACGATGCGGGTGGAGTCGACATATTCGACCACACCGTCGCCGATGGCGTTGAGCAGCACGCGGCTGTCTTCGGCCACGGCCTGTTCGATGCCCGTTCCGACGATGGGGATTTCGGGGTTGAGCAGAGGCACAGCCTGGCGCATCATATTCGATCCCATCAAGGCGCGGTTAGCGTCGTCGTGCTCGAGGAAGGGGATGAGCGATGCAGCAATCGAAGCGATCTGGTTGGAGGCGATGTCCATCAGGTCGACCTCGTCGGGGCTGACGATGGGGAAGTCGGCCTGACGGCGGGCCTTGACGCGGTTGCCAAGGATGTGGCCTTCTTCGTCCTGCTCGGTAGTGGCCTGAGCCACAGTCTTGTTCTCTTCGGCTTCGGCGGTGTAGTAGACCGGGGCTTCGCCCAGCTGCACCTGGCCGTTCTCGACGCGCAGATAGGGGGTCTCGATGAAGCCCAGATTGTTGATCTTGGCATAGACGCTGAGCGACGAGATCAGACCGATATTGGGGCCTTCAGGGGTCTCGATGGTACAGAGGCGGCCGTAGTGCGTATAGTGCACGTCGCGGACCTCGAAACCGGCGCGGTCGCGCGACAGACCTCCGGGACCGAGGGCAGAGATACGGCGCTTGTGCGTAATCTCGGCCAGGGGGTTGGTCTGGTCCATAAACTGCGACAGCTGGTTGGTGCCGAAGAAGGAGTTGATGACCGACGAGAGCGTTTTGGCGTTGATGAGTTCGGTAGGAGTGAACACCTCGTTGTCGCGCACATTCATACGCTCGCGGATGGTTCGGCTCATACGGGCCAGGCCTACGCCGAACTGGGCCGACAGCTGCTCGCCGACGGTGCGGACGCGGCGGTTCGACAAGTGGTCGATATCGTCGACGTCGGCTTTTTGGTTTATAAGAAGAATCAAATATTTAATAATAGAGGTGATATCCTCTTTGGTGAGGACGCGCACCTCGTCGGGGACATCAAGGTTGAGCTTGGTGTTGATCCTGTAGCGACCCACATCGCCCAGGTCATAACGCTTGTCCGAGAAGAAGAGTTTCTCGATGATGCCGCGAGCGGTCTCTTCGTCGGGCGGTTCGGCGTTGCGCAGCTGCCTGTAGATGTATTCCACAGCCTCCTTGGCATTATTGGCTGTGTCTTTTTTCAGTGTGTTGTAGATGACAGAATAGTCGACGCCGTCCTTGTCCTCGGTGGTGACAAGGATGGTTTTGATATTCAGTTCGAGGATTTTCTCGATATTTTCTTCGGTCAACTCGACGTCGCGTTCGATGACAACCTCGGTGCGCTCCATAGAGACCACCTCGCCGGTATCCTCGTCGACGAAGTCCTCGATCCACGAGTCCACCACACGGGCGGCGAGCTTGCGGCCGATGTTTTTCTTAAGGTTGGCGCGAGTAGCCTTAACCTCTTCCGCCAGTTCGAAGATGTCGAGGATTTCCTTGTCGGTCTCGAAGCCTATGGCACGCAGCAGGGTGGTGATAGGCAGTTTCTTCTTGCGGTCGATGTAGGCATACATCACGTTGTTGATATCGGTGGTGAATTCCATCCAGCTGCCCTTGAAGGGGATGATACGGGCGCTGTAGAGCTGCGTACCGTTGGAGTGGAACTGTGTGCCGAAAAAGACACCCGGCGAGCGGTGCAGCTGCGAGACGACGACGCGCTCGGCACCGTTGATGACGAAAGTGCCTTTGGGGGTCATATAGGGGATCATACCCAGATAGACCGGCTGCTCGACAGCCTGGAACTCCTCGTTCTCAGGGTCGTTGCAAGAGAGTTTCAGTTTGGCCTTCAGCGGGACACTGTACGTCAGGCCACGCTCGATGCACTCTTCGATGGTGTAGCGCGGCGGGTCGATGTAGTAGTCCAAAAACTCAAGGGTGAAATTGTTGCGGGCATCCGAAATGGGGAAATTTTCCTTGAAGACCTTGAAAAGTCCCTCGTCCAAACGATTGTCCGGATTGGTCTCGATTTGGAAAAAGTCCTGGAACGACTTCAGCTGAATGTCCAAGAAATCCGGATAGTCAAACTTGCGGACGGATGCGAAATTGATTACTGTGGGTTGATTATTTGCCAAGGGATGAAATTTTTTTGATTACGAAACTCAGGATATCACAAACTCACTTATACATAATTCTATGCGCACGGGAATGGATTGCATAGCAATAAGGAATAGGTACTCCGACACCTGGTCGGAGACCCTATTCCTTAGTTGAGTCAAGTAGTGTAGAACTTACTTAACCTCAACCTCTGCACCAGCCTCTTCGAGAGCTTTCTTCAGTGCTTCGGCTTCGTCCTTCGAGACGCCTTCCTTAACGGTCTTGGGAGCACCGTCAACGAGTTCCTTCGATTCTTTCAGACCGAGGCTGGCGAGGTCCTTAACGGCCTTCACAACGGCGAGCTTCTTGGTCATATCGGGAACACCCTTCAGGATAACGTCGAAAGCGGTCTTCTCTTCAGCGGCGGCAGCGCCACCAGCGGCGGGAGCGGCAGCAACAGCAACAGCGGCGGCTGCGGGTTCAATGCCGTATTCCTCTTTCAGGACGTCAGCTAATTCTTTTACTTCTTTAACGGTTAAGTTAACCAGTTCTTCTGCTAAGGCTTTAATGTCTGCCATAATTATTTTTGTTTTTTAAATGTTTTACAATTTGTTTTTTTTCGACTAGTCACGCTAGCCATACTAGTTACACTAGCTTTGTTTTATTCTGCTTTTTCTGACAAAGTCTCGAGCACACCGCAGATGGTGTTGCCGGCCGACTGGAGTCCGGAGACAACGTTCTTGATTGGCGACTGCAGCAGTGCGATAACGTCGGCAATGAGTTCGTTCTTGGACTTGATGTTGACCAGAGCGTCGAGATTCTCAGCACCCACATAGAAGCTTTCCTCAACGTAAGCACCTTTGAGCAGGGGTTTCTTGGCGTCCTTGTTGTTGGCCAGGAATTCCTTGATGAGCTTGGCAGGAGCGTTGTTGATGTTCGACAGCATAATGCAGGTCTCACCCTTGATGACGGGCTTCAGTTCGGAGTAGTCGACGCCACTCTTGTCCATAGCCTTGATGAGAAGGGTGTTCTTGACAACTTCCAACTTGACTTCCTTGCGGAAGGCGGCACGGCGCAGCTTGCTCGTCTGGACGGAGTTCAGGCCTCCGATGTCGGCGATGTAGAGATGCGGATAGGCCTTGATGTCCTCACACAAGTGGTCTATCAGTTGGTCTTTCTGTTCTTTTCTCATAAATGTTAATTAACTCGATTTTTTGATTTTGTGTCCTGCGGCCCGCGACGGTGAAGCCTTTCGTTCCACTGCTCACCGGCCACTCTTCACATTTAACTTACAATGTAGCGGCTTTGGTGTCGACCTTGACGCCGGGGCTCATCGTGGAGGAGACAGTGATGCTCTTCACGTAGGTACCCTTGGCGGCAGAAGGTTTCAGCTTGATGATGGCCTGAAGGACTTCGCGTGTGTTCTCGACAATCTTGTTGTCGTCGAAGCTGCACTTGCCGACA
This sequence comes from Bacteroidales bacterium, assembly GCA_017517715.1. Classification (GTDB taxonomy): domain Bacteria; phylum Bacteroidota; class Bacteroidia; order Bacteroidales; family P3; genus Colimorpha. The sequence continues at coordinate 12,997 of JAFWYO010000158.1, read as the reverse complement.
GCGGTATGGATGATACCGAACTTGTCGACCTTGAAGTCGATCTTACCAGCTTTGGCTTCCTGGACAGCCTTGCCAATTTCCATTGTAACAGTGCCGGTCTTCGGGTTGGGCATAAGGCCACGGGGACCGAGGATGCGACCCAAAGCACCGATCTTGGGCATACAGCTGGGCATAGTGATGATGACATCGACATCAGTCCAACCACCCTTGATCTTGGCCACATATTCATCCAGACCGTAGTAATCGGCTCCGGCGGCTTTTGCCTCTTCCTCCTTGTCGGGGGTGCAAAGAACCAACACGCGGACAGTCTTGCCAGTGCCGTGAGGCAGCGTGACGCTACCGCGGACCATCTGGTTGGCTTTGCGCGGGTCGACGCCCAGGCGGACATCGATGTCAAAGCTCGAATCGAACTTGGTGTAGGTAATCTGTTTCACGACCGAGACGGCCTCCTCGAGCGAGTATACCTTCTCCTTGTCGAATTTTGCAAAAGCCTCTTTTTGTTTCTTGGATAGTTTTGCCATTTTTGCTTGTTTTTGTGGTCACCGCGCTTTCATCAATTCTTACTAACGCTACCACTGTTAATAATTTCTTTTTGTCTTACTTCGCCAGAGGGTTCTCACCCGTAACAGTGATACCCATACTGCGAGCCGTACCGGCGACCATACTCATAGCCGATTCGACGGTGAAGCAGTTGAGGTCGGGCATTTTGGCTTCGGCAATCTGGCGCACCTGTTCCCAAGTGACGGAAGCGACCTTGACGCGGTTGGGCTCGGCAGAACCCTTGGCAGCCTTGGAGGCCTCTTTCAACTGGACGGCAACAGGGGGAGTCTTGACAACAAAATCAAAGGACTTGTCGGTGTAGACATTGATGATGACAGGCAGAATCTTGCCGGCCTGGTCCTGCGTACGAGCGTTGAACTGCTTGCAGAACTCCATAATGTTGACACCCTTGGCACCCAAAGCGGGACCTACGGGAGGTGCCGGGTTGGCGGCGCCGCCTTTGATCTGAAGCTTAATCAATCCTGCAATTTCTTTTGCCATTGAATGTAACTTTTAAAAATTTGTTTATTGATTTATATCTACCAAAACCATATCCTATTCTTTCTCCACCTGGTTGAAGTTGAGCTCGAGAGGCGTTTTGCGGCCAAAAATCTTGACCGTCACCTTCAGCTTCATCTTCTCCTCGTTGACCTCCTCAACGACACCCGAGAACGAATTGAACGGGCCGTCGATGACCTTCACAGGCTCGCCGATGATGAACTTCTCCAGCATTCCGCCGTCGCTGTCCATCTGCTCGTCCATATTGCCAAGGATGCGGTTGACCTCGGCCGGGCGCATCGGGATGGGACCACCATCCTTCTCGCGCAAGAAATCCAAAACATTGGGAACATTCTGAATAACAGGTATTATCTCGTCCCTGAGCTCGGCCTCCAGCAATACATATCCCGGAAAATAGTTGCGGTCTTTGACCACTTTTTTTCCGTTGCGTATCGAGTAAACCTTCTCGGTAGGTATAAGGACTTGAGGCACAAGGTCAGACCAGCCGCGTTTAGCCATCTCGCTTTCGATGTACTCCTTAGCCTTCTTTTCCTTGCCGCTTATAGCCCTAACGACATACCATTTCTTAGTCTGTTGTTCCATTGCTTGAAAAACTGATTGAAGAGAATATGATTTCCTTTACCGGGACAGTCCTGTCTCAATGGTTATTGGGAAGCAAGGCAGAACTGCAACGGCGCCACAAGAGTGACGCAGCGTTATCCGATGATGGAATAATAGATTCCTAATATACCTTTCCACACGCCACCCTGGACACCGAAGATGTAGTCCATCAAGAAGATGATGACTGCCAGAATGACGGCGGCCACAGCAACAACGACAGCGCTGTTCTGCAGCTCCTTGAATGTAGGCCACGACACTTTGTGCACGAGTTCGTCGTAGCTCGATTTTACGTAATCACCAAATTTAGACATCTTTAATTTGTTTTTTATTGGCAGGGGCAGAGAGAATCGAACTCCCAACTACGGTTTTGGAGACCGTCATTATGCCATTTAACTATGCCCCTGTGAAGTGATTAGTGAATCGACTTTCTATTGACCATTCACTAATCACTGTTCACTATTTAAGATTATTCAATAATCTTGGTTACCTGACCCGAACCAACGGTGCGACCACCCTCGCGGATAGCGAAGCGCAGGTTCTCGTTCAGAGCGATGTCGGCGATAAGCTCGACGGTGATCGTCAGGTTGTCGCCAGGCATAACCATCTCGCGTCCCTCGGGGAGGATGATGGTACCGGTAACGTCAGTCGTACGGAAGTAGAACTGAGGACGGTAGTTGTTGTGGAACGGAGTGTGGCGGCCACCCTCTTCCTTCTTCAGGATATAGACGGTAGCTTCGAATTTGTGGTGAGGCTTGATCGAGCCGGGTTTGGCGATGACCATACCACGACGGATCTCGTCCTTGTCGATACCGCGGAGCAGCAGACCTACGTTGTCGCCAGCTTCACCCTCGTCGAGGATCTTGCGGAACATCTCAACGCCGGTCACGACGCTCTTCAGTTTCTCGGCACCCATACCAATGATGTCGACGGGGTCACCAGTGTGGATAACACCAGTCTCGATACGGCCAGTACCGACGGTACCACGACCGGTGATCGAGAAGACGTCCTCGACGGGCATCAGGAAGTCCTTATCAACGGCACGGACGGGCAGCGGGATCCACTCGTCGACAGCTTTCATAAGCGCTTCGACCTGGGCAACACCGCTGGGCTCGCCGTTGAGGGCTGCCAGTGCGGAACCGCGGATGACGGGGATATTGTCGCCATCATAGTCATAGCTGCTGAGGAGCTCGCGAACTTCCATCTCAACGAGGTCGAGAAGCTCGGGGTCGTCAACGAGGTCGCACTTGTTCAGGAAAACAACCAGCTGGGGAACACCAACCTGACGGGCGAGAAGGATGTGCTCGCGGGTCTGGGGCATAGGACCGTCGGTTGCAGCGACAACGAGGATAGCACCGTCCATCTGGGCAGCACCAGTAACCATATTCTTCACATAGTCAGCGTGGCCAGGGCAGTCAACGTGAGCATAGTGACGGGTCTCAGTCTGATATTCGACGTGAGCGGTGTTGATGGTAATACCACGCTCTTTCTCTTCGGGAGCGGAGTCGATGGAGTCAAAGGACTTAACCTCAGACAGACCTTTAGCAGCAAGCACTTGGGTGATGGCGGCGGTCAGGGTAGTCTTACCGTGGTCGACGTGGCCAATCGTACCGATGTTACGTGCGGTTTAGAACGATCGAATTTTTCTTTTGCCATTTTTTAATACGTATTAAAATGTTTATTAATAAAGTTATTTTTCATTGTCTTTCAGCGTGCGCCCTCTTCCACAGGCATAGAGGCGCAATCTTTGCGTCTCCTCATTGCCTTCATCCCATTCTTGCACACGAAAAGAGCTACAGACCGGATTTGAACCGGTGACCTCATCCTTACCAAGGATGCGCTCTACCAGCTGAGCTACTGCAGCTTATGCCTCTTTCGAAGCGCGTGGCGGTCTCTCTGTCGCCGCCCTTTTTCGAGCGGAAGACGGGGCTCGAACCCGCCACCTATAGCTTGGAAGGCTATCGCTCTACCAAATGAGCTACTTCCGCTTCTCTGTAGGTTTGTGGGGAAGAGTGGACTCGAACCACTGAACTCCGAAGAGGACAGATTTACAGTCTGTTGCAATTGCCACTATGCGACTTCCCCGCTAATCCCGATGCCCTTTTGGCATTCAAAGGATCGAGCCGATGAAGGGACTCGAACCCCCGACAGGCTGATTACAAATCAGCTACTCTACCAACTGAGTTACATCGGCTTTTCAATGTTTCAAACAACTCTTTTTTCTTGATTTGAGGTTGCAAAGATACTACTTTTTCACAAACTGAAAAATATTTTTTCAACTTTTTTGCAAACTTTTTTGCAATACATCTGATTTTCAGCAAAATCAGAACACGATTTTTTGTTACTATTTTCTCTTCGGAGGCCCTTAAAGCCGCCAACAGGCATCAAAAAAAGACATTTTTGAAGAAAAAAAAAACCCATTTCACGAAAACAGGCCAAAAAGCACGATAGAAGACTGAATTTCAAAAAGAAAAACACAAAAAAAGCAAGCAAAACAGGCAAAACACGGATTATAACAACTGGCCCTCCCCTCAAATCTTGCCCCCATATACAATATATATTTCACTTCTCCGTTATGCGTGATTATGGAAATTCCTTCAAAACTACTCGAAACAGCAGTCGACGAGCTGGCCACCCTGCCCGGCGTGGGCAAACGGTCGGCACTGCGCTACGCGCTCCACCTGCTCGCCAGCACCGACAGCGACTTTGCCGCCTTTGTCGGCGCACTGACGCGCCTCAAAAGCGAGTCGCACTACTGCAGCCGCTGCCACAGCATCAGCGACACGCCGGTGTGCCACATCTGTTCAAGCCCCAAACGCAACCAGAAGATTATCTGTGTGGTAGAGAACATCCAAGAGGTGATGGCCATCGAGAACACGGCGCAGTACAACGGACTCTACCACGTGCTGGGCGGCGTCATCTCGCCCCTCGACGGCATCGGCATCAACGACCTCACCATCAGGCAGCTGGTCGAGCGCATCCCCGCCGAAGGCACCGAAGAAGTCATCCTGGCACTGCCCACCACGATGGAGGGCGACACGACAAACATCTACATCGACCGCCAGCTGCGCCAGTTCCCCAACCTAAAAATCACCACCATAGCACGCGGCATAGCCATCGGCGACAACCTGGAATACGCCGACGAAATAACCCTCGGCCGCTCAATCGTAAACCGAATACCCTTCAACAAAGACTAGTAACACCAACCCCAGGAACCTCCTAAAACTCACGATTTTTTTTGACCACGAATTTCACGAATAAAACGAATTAATTTGATGATATTCAGAATATTGTTTTGCAAGCAAAACACGAATTATAACGAATTTATAGAGTTTGCCACCAGCAGCAAGCAATTGGTCAGATTTATTTGAAAATAACGCTAATTCACAGATATTTACGATATATATAAAAATAAAAAAATTTGCTGATAATTGCAGTTAAACGAAAAAAAAATTGCTGATAATTGCTGGCCCATTGCTGGTAATTGCTGTTAAACGAAAAAAAATTGCTGATAATTGCTGTTGAAAAAAACGCTCGCTAGCGAGCGCATTGCTGATAATTGCTGGCCCATTGCTGGTAATTGCTGTTTAAAAAAAAATTCTGTTAATTCCTGCCAAATTCCTGGTAATTCCTGTTAAAACTGATTAATTCCTGTTAAAAAAAGCCACAATGAAACCGTTCCTCTCCGTCATCCTCTTCTCCCTGCTCCTGGCCGCTTGCGGCAACGCCCAGAACAACAGCGCCAACGGCGACGAGCAGCGCCTGCGCGACGACATCGCCCAGATGCTCCTTGTCGGCTTCCGCGGAACCGCACTCAGCGACACCAGCCACATCGTCCGCGACATCCGCCAGCACCACATCGGAGGCGTCATCCTCTTCGAATACGACGCCCCCTCGCATTCGCGTCCGCGCAACATCAGCTCGCCGGCACAGCTGAAACGCCTTTGCGCTGACCTTCAGGGACTTCGCAGCGAAACACTCCTCATCGGCATCGACCAGGAAGGAGGACGCGTCACGCGCCTCAAGCCGCAATACGGCTTCCCGACGTTCCCCTCGGCGGCGACAAGCGCCAAAGGCGGAATCGACAGCGTGCGCAGCTGCGCAAGGCTGACAGCCAGCACGTTGCGCAGTCTGGGCATCAACCTCAATTTCGCCCCCTGCGTCGACGTCAACGTCAACCCCGCCTGCCCCATCATCGGCAAGCTCGACCGCAGCTTCGGAGCCAGCCCACGCCGCGTGGCGCAGTGCGCCGCCGTATGGATCGAAGAGCAGCAGCGACAGGGAGTCGTCGCCTGCCTCAAGCACTTCCCAGGACACGGCAGCTCGCGCAGCGACACCCACCTGGGCCTGGCCGACGTCAGCGACACGTGGCAACCCACCGAACTGGAGCCCTACAAAGCACTCATCGACAGCGCACAAGCCAACCCCGACGACCCCTCGCGCCAAGTGCGGATGATAATGACCACCCACGTCTTCAACGGCCGCATCGACAGCCTGCTGCCCGCGACCCTCTCCCACCCCACCCTCACCGGCCTGCTGCGCGACAGCCTCCGTTTCGACGGCGTCATCATCACCGACGACCTGGCGATGGGCGCTATGACACAGCACTATAGCGACACCACGATGCTGCGGCTGGCCATCCTCGCCGGCGCCGACCTGCTCTGCCTCTCCAACAACGGTGCCGACTACGACCCCGACATCGTGCCCCGCACCATCGACCTCATCCTCGCCCTGGTGCGCCGCGGCGACATCCCCGCCACTCGCATCCACCAAAGCGCCACCCGCATCCGCCGCCTCAAAAGCACAATTCGCTGACATCTTTACGCCTGACAGAGACCTCACTGGCATACTCTCCTTTCGTTCTCATATACAGAACCAAGCAGAAAAAATCTTAAAATTTGCAAAAATAAAAGAAACGTTCGCGCACGTATAAAATATTTTATTACCTTTGCACTTTGACAAAATAGCTGCAACGGAACGACAATTCTGGTGTAGCATTTTGGCAGTCAGTGAATTGTACTACATAATATGTAAACATAAAATTATTAATAAAATAACAAAATAATAAAAACAAAGAACAAAACTCAAGGCCTAACCCTGCAAACCGACAAAATCTTCAACAGCAATTCGCTCGCGAAGCGAGCAGGAGGTTTGGAACGTGAATGACCATTAATGACCGTGAATTAACATAAATTTTAAAACAGGAATTACCAGTAATTAACCAGGAATTATCAGAAATAAATTTTTAATTTTAAACAGCAATTACCAGCAATTGAACAGCAATTATCAGCAATTCGCTCGCTAGCGAGCGGAAAAATCTATAAGATTTATAGATTTCGCTCGCGACGCGAGCAGGAGAAAAATGATTAAAGACTGAAAAGAATGACAGAGAGCAAAAACAACATAGTATCAGGCAGTGTACCGCAGGGCGAAATCGTCCTCTACCAGCCCGACGCCACGACTCGCTTGGAAGTGCGGCTCGAGGAAGATACCGTGTGGCTGACGCAGACTCAGATTGTCGACCTTTTCCAGTCAAGCAAGGGCAATATTAGCGAACATATAAAGAACATTTACGCACAAAAAGAGTTGGAACCCCAAGCAACTGTTCGGGATTTCCGAACAGTTCGCAAGGAAGGCAACCGTATGGTGTCGAGGAATTTGACATACTACAATCTGGATGCAATCATCTCCATAGGCTTCCGGGTCAACACCAAACGAGGCATCGAGTTTCGGCAGTGGGCCAACAAAGTGCTGAAGGAGTATATGGTGAGAGGCTACGCCGTCAACCGTCAGCTGATGCAGATGGAACAACGTATCGATGCAAGGATAGACGCCCATTCGCAGCGTGAGCAGCAGCGTTTTATGCAGATAGAGCGCACCCTCGCCAACCATCAGGAGAAGATAGACTTTTTCGTCCGCACCAACCAGCCTCCGATCGAAGGAGTATTGTTTGAAGGTCAGATCTTCGATGCCCGCCTGTTAGTGGAAGCCCTTGTCAAGTCTGCACAGCGCGAGATTATACTCATAGATAACTACGTGGATGCTACGACATTCGATCTGCTTGAAAAACGAGCCTCTGGCGTAGATGCTGCAATCTATACGGAACACGTCGGTACGGCACTTCTCCACCTGCAGCAACTCAACAAACAACAATACGGACGGACCATCACCGTCAAGGAGTATGCCAAACGGTTCCACGACCGGTTTCTGATCCTCGATGATGCTCTCTACCATTTTGGAGCCTCGTTCAAAGACCTCGGCCGTAGACTCTTCGCCTTTGAATTAATGGGTATTGATAAGGATATAATTATTCAACAACTATAACTATATTTTGATTTTAACTTTGGAACGTGAATGACCATTAATGACCGTGAATTAACATAAATTTTAAAACAGGAATTACCAGTAATTAACCAGGAATTATCAGAAATAAATTTTTAATTTTAAACAGCAATTACCAGCAAATGAACAGCAATTATCAGCAATTCGCTCGCTAGCGAGCGGAAAAATTTACAAGATTTACAAGATTTCGTGAGGCGGAACGCCGAGCAGGAGAATAAAGAAAAAAATCTACAAGATCTACAAGATTTCGCTCGCTTGCGAGCAGGAGAATAAAGAAAAAATTTACAAGATCTACAAGATTTCGCTCGCTTGCGAGCAGGAGAATAAAGAAAAAAATTTACAAGATTTACAAGATTTCGCTCGCTTGCGAGCAGGAGAACGAAAAACGAGCAGGAGAACAAAAAACGAAAACACTACGACAAATCAAACCACAACGAAAACAACTAAACGGAATGAAAAAACAACATCTCGATATGAATAGAACAACTAATTTGAACAGACTAAACGACAACGGAATGCGGATTTCAAATCCTGATATTAAACAGCGTCGGAGAAAATATTTGCTGATGGCAGCTTTGATGCTGGCAGGAACGCTGACAGCAGGGGCACAGACACAATATGTCTTTATGCGCAATAATGGAAGTGACTACTACTATGCCAGTGGTGCCAATTGGTCTAGCAATACAACATTCAGTCCGGACTATATCTGGACTATGGATAATAATGTGCCTTTAAACAACGGAAGATATTTAATTATTTCTAGAACTGGAAATAATAACTATACATATACTGCTTCTTTAAGTACAACTACAAGCACTACACATGTGTTTTCTATAACTGATGGAAATGTGCTGAGTACCAGCAAACCTGAAAGCCGATATTCCTGGAATAATTCAACGTACTACCTGCCTTACAATAGTTTTACGCTTGCGACAGGTACCACTGCTAATAATAGAGTTATTGCATACCAGGTTACCACCACGGAAAACGGCAGTTCTACCGAACCAACCATTAGTGGAAATGATGTACTTTCAGCTACAACTACCTACAACTACAGTGCCGCAGGTGCTGCCTATCAGCCTACATACACCAATTACCGTTTCAATAATGCCAACCATTATTTCGACGCCAACGGCACCAGTTTTACTGGCGCTCCTGCCGATGCCACCATTGGTGCAGCTACGTGGAGCATTTCGGACAACGCCTACGCCACGGTCAACGCAACCAACGGAACGGTCACCGTCAGCAGCCTGCCCACGAGCGACATCGAGCTGACGCTTACTGTCAGCTATCCCGTCACGGCTGGCACTGGCCGTCCGGCGGCCCCTGCGGGCATCACCCTTACGGCTACGAAGACCATTACCATCCAGGGCACCAACCCTTCTGCGCCGATTATCACCGTCAACGGCACGTCGGTGACGCTGGCCACCGCTGCTGTCGGCTCGACTACCATCCGCTACACCCTCGACGGCAGCGACCCTACCACGTCGACCGGAACGGTCTATAACGGCTCATCTTTCGACCTGCCGCTCACCGCGTCGCCCGTCATAATCAAGGCCATCACCGTCCGCAACGGCAACGCCTCGTCGGTGACGGAACAGAGTGTGCAGCTGACCCTGCCCGCGCCCGTAATCACTGCCGACGCCTCGGCCGGCACAGCCACAATCAGCTGCGCCAATGCCGGTGCCACGATCTACTACACCACCGACGGCACAACGCCTTCGGCAACCAACGGCACAGCGTATACAAGTTCTCTTCCCGGCCTGCCGCTGATGACCACCATCAAGGCCATCGCCGTCAGGGACGGTTGGAACGACTCGCCCGTGACCTCCACAACCCTGACCCTCCCCTCCGGCGTATCTGGCTCCACGGTCACCCTCTTCGACTACGAACCCCACTCGTGGAGCTACTATAGCGACGCCGATTGCCCCATCCGCAGCCTCAACCCCGCCGACGTGAAGATTACCTACTACGGCGACGGCATTATGATGATGAACAATAATAACTATACCGCCAGCAGCGTGGAAAACACCGATTATATCACCAGCAGCGGAAACGACTATACCGGCGGTGCCAAGGTCAATGTAGGCGGCGAGAACGAGAACACCTTCATATACTACAAGACCCTAGAGCGCGGCGATGCCACCGAGACGGCCTGGACCTATAGCTCCAGCAATCAGTCCTCGGCCGCCTCGCGCTGCCCCTATACCCCCATACCCAACCCCTTCCAGGTGCGCCCCACCTATGGCTCGCGCGGCACAACCGATGCCAACAGTTTCACTGGCTGGCGTGGTTTCCAGTGCTGGCGACTGAAGAGCTTCAGCGGCGGCGCTGTCTACAGTGCAGCCAGTGATGGCACGGCCCTTACCGTCGGTGCCGTCATCAACGCCGAAACAGAAATCTACTTTGCGCCCAATGCTGAATATGGTATGGAGGTGGTGCTGGAGGCAGTATGGGCTCGCGCCTACCTTATCAAGGGCAATAATAGCAATGAAAACAGCGTCCTTCCGCAAAACGTAGGCGTGGAGCGCAACTTTATGACGCTGACTTCTAACAGGCAAGCCTATAAATTCAATGGAACTACTGGCAGGCGCATCACCAACCTCACTTATCCTGTGACCATCTCCTGCTACTATCCCAATGGAGAAGCACCAGACTACACCACTTCTACCGTTAGAGGAAACGACAACAACATCACCCTTTTAGCTGATACGAAATTTGAAAATGTTGGATTCTATAATATGACTTCCTATACCCTTTCAGCTGCCGGCCACGACCTCATCATCGGCCGCGGCTGCACGGGAACAGTGAATATTGTTCGTGGTATGAGCAATAACACAAGTGACGCTTTGGATTACACCATACGTCTTGAAAGCGGCGTATTCAACTACGTGTCATTTACGGCTGGATATTACGACTATAACGATGGAAACAATGCTGCCAACCTAACATTTAGCGGTACAGACAATAGTGTTCGTGGCGTGATGGGATGCGACTATGACAGAGCTGTTGAAGAAAGCACAGCCAACTATAATTACACGAATGCTCCTTTGCGTGTCATTAACAATATGATTTTGGGTGCCACGCCATCTTTGTCCAATCAAACCGAAAAGGAATACTTCAATGCCACAATCAAATCCGGATCTTATGGTACGAGAGGAATTAGCACCGCATCGGCAGGGCGTTCGTTCTATTTTGGTATGGCAAACACGTTCAACACCGGCAAAAGAAAAGTGACAATCGAAGGTGGCCAATTGAATCTTAGTCTGGCAGGCGGTATCGACGAAGGCAACACCAGCGACGACGCAGTGACTGTAAGAATGAAAGGCGGCACCGTCGCAGGTTCGGTCTATGGTGCCGCAGCCTTCTCGTCCGCTACTGGCGGAAGACGCTTTATCTTCACAGGCGGTACCGTCGGCGGATGGATTGCCGGCGGTTGCAATGGAACCCAAACCACAGGTGGAAAACTTGAAGGCAAAACCTTCATCTATTTTGGCGGCACAGCCCAATGCAACAGCAACGGAAGCAATACAACCATAGGCCCCGGCAATGCAACGGGCGGCAACATCTTCGGCGCAGGTAGCGGAAACGCCAGTGCCACTGCCACGGCCACTGTCGGTGAAGTCGACCAGTCGACCATCGTCATAGCCGACCAGTCGATGGTGGAACGCAATGTCTACGGCGGAGGCAACTACGGATATGTTGCCGGAACAGGAAATACAAACAAATCGGATATTTATATTCTTGGTGGCGATGTGAGAGGCTCGGTCTTTGGCGGTGCTAATATGCAGAAAGGAAACATCGTCAACATCACTATGAAAGGCGGACTTGTAGAAAACGGCATCTACGGCGGTAGCAATACGAGAGGTAATATCGCTGGCAATGTCACCATCCAGGTTGACGGCGGCACTGTGGGCCAAGGCAATGCCGGCAACGGCATCTTCGGCGGCGGCTATGGCCAGACCACCACTGTTGCTGGCAATGTCAGCGTCACGCTGGGCACTTGCACCGCAGGCGACGCCACGGTCTATGGCGACGTCTATGGCGGCTCGGCTCTGGGTACGGTGAACAATGCCACGAGCGACAAGACCACGGTGAGCCTCTACAATGGCACCATCCGTGGCGGCATCTACGGCGGCGGCTACGGCCCCGGCGGTGTGGCTGCCAACGTGAACGGCGCCGTGGAGGTGAAGGTGTTTGGCGGCAGTGTGCTTTGCTCGGAATCCGACCCCCAAGGTGAGGCCGGTTCGGGCAGCGTGTTTGGCTGCAACAACGCCGGCGGCGCACCGCAGAGCACCGTTAATGTAGATATCTACAAGACCGACGCCGCTCCGGGCGAAGGACAGTATGCCCTCCACGCTGTGTATGGCGGCGGCAACAAGGCTGACTATGACGGCACGCCAGTGGTGACCATCCACGGCTGCAACTCCAGCATAGAATATGTCTACGGCGGCGGCAACGCCTCGGATGTGGAAGGCACCAATGTCACCATCTGGGGTGGCACGATAGGGAACGCCTTCGGCGGCGGCAACGGATACAGCGTCACTGGCAACCACACCAATCAGAGTGAGGCCCACTACAACCCCGGTGCCAACATCACGACCGAGGGCACCAACCTGAAAATCTACGGTGGTACTATCGGGGCTGCCTTTGGCGGCAGCAACCAGTACGGCACCATCAACGACGGCGTGCAGGTCACCGTGGATTCAAGAGATGAGAGCAACGATGGAAGACCTGCCTGTGTGGATTCCTACACAAGGTGCCCGCTGAGCATCGGCGAGCTGTACAGCGGCGGCAACGAGGCCGCGCTGATCAGCAGCCGCAGCCCCTTGGCATATATCACTCCAAACAAAATCAGCGTCAGTCTCAGCTGTTTGGCCAATATAGGTATGCTCTTTGGCGGTGCCAAGGCGGCGGACTATGTGGGCGACATCAACCTGGTGGTTGACGGCGGCACCTACACCAAGGTGTTTGGCGGCAACAACAAGGGCGGCACCAT
>JAFWYO010000157.1 GCA_017517715.1 Bacteroidales bacterium | reverse complement strand
TACGAAAGTATCGACCCTGCACACCGTCGCGACCACGCCGAAAAGGTGATCGAAAACAGTCTTCAGCTGGCGCGCCACCATAACGCCGACCTGAATATGGCCTACGCCATCGCCGCCTACCACGATCTGGGTCTCTGCGAGGGACGCGAAAGGCACCACATCGTTTCGGGGCAGATACTACTGGCCGACAGCGAGTTGCGCCGATGGTTCAGTCCGTCACAGCTTTCGCTGATGGCCGAGGCCGTCGAGGACCACCGTGCTTCGAAAACGGGCGAGCCCCGCAGCCTTTATGGCAAAATCGTGGCCGAGGCCGACCGCGACATCGAGCCGATGAATATACTGCGAAGAACCGTACAATTTGGTCTCGGCAACTATCCCGAGCTGGACAAAGAGCAGCAGTGGCAACGCTTTGTGGCGCATCTGAACGAAAAATACGCCGAGGGCGGGTACCTGCGTCTTTGGCTGCCCGAAACGCCCAATGCGGCAAAACTCGAGGAGCTGAGGACCATCATTGCTGATAGCCAACAACTAAAAAGGATTTTCGACCAGCTGTTCGAAAAAGAAAAATAGCTGCTCGCTGCAGCACCATACCACTGACAATAAACAACATAGCATAAAATATCGCCGGGCAAAGCACATTTGTCCAGCGATATTACGTTTTTTTTTCGTAAATTTGCAATTTTGATTTCATATATAATAACATCATATCAAGAAGAATGAAAAGCGTTTACAAGGTTTTCAAAGAGAGTGTCAAAACAATTACACACTATTATATGCTGCTGGTCGAAGAGACCAAGAGCCAGCGGCTGGTGGGCAGCACCAACGAGTGGGTGCTGGACAACTACTATATGATCAGCGAGCAGGAGAAGGTGCTGAAAGTGGACCTGAAAGGCATCGAAAGCGGCCGCTGGAAGGTCGACCGGCACCGCATAGCACAGATCAGCGACCTGCTGCTAGGATTTATGAAACGGTGCCACTACCAAATCGACAAGCCACTGCTTTTCAGATACCTTACGCAGGTGCAGGTAAGCCAGAAGGACTACCTCTCCTACCCCGAGGTCTATGCCCTGCTGCCGCTTATCAAAGCAATATTAATCAGCGAGTTGGCCGCTTTATGCCAAACCCTCGAAAGCCAAAAGGGATATCATTATTCGCCCACCGACAAAAGCAGCGTCGAGGCCGACCGTCTGGACGAGGCTGCGCGTCAGAACCTAATGATGATGAACATCTTCAATTCGTTGAAGAAGATGACCAAACTGCCTATGGCAGAACTGATTGACGGTGTCAGTTTTTCGGAGAAGATGCTGAAGAAAGAGAAGGCCGCGATGTACGACGAGATGTACGACAAGACGAAAGAGGACTACAGGGCGAAGATTGTGAGATTAACGAAAACGAAGACGAAAACGACGACGGAATACGAGCTTGTCAAGGAGCTGGTGCAGAAGGCCGACGCCAATGGGCAACACGTTGGTTGGCTGCTGTTTCCGCCCAAGCGGTGGCAGGCCCGCGCGCGATGGTATGTGTGGATAGTGGTGCTGGCGTCGCTGGCGCTGGCATTCGGATTCAGTTGGCTGGCTACCAGCCACTTCAGTTGGGTCACCGCTCTTGTCGCCCTGCTGACGTGGGTGCCGATGAGCCAGATAGTCATCGACCTTTTCAACCAGCTGCTCTACAAGATACACAAGCCGCAGAACACCTTCAAAATCAAGTTTAAAGACGGACTGATACCCAAGGAGTACGCCACGATGGTCATTATGCCTACAATATTGAAAAACAAGGAGAAGACCATCGAGCTGCTGGAGCAGATGGAGGTGTACTACCTGAGCAACATCAACCGCGCCAGCGAGGGCCAGCGCCTGGAGAGCCGTCCGCAGAACCTGTTCTACACCCTGATTGGCGATGCCGCCTCGTATGGCGAGGCCGACGCACCGTGGGACGACGAAGTCGCAGAAGCCGGGCAGCGGAAAGTCAAGGAGTTGAACGAAAAATACGGTGCGCCGATATTCAATTTCGTCTATCGCCGGCGTGCCTGGAGCGACGGCGAGCAGACCTGGCTGGGATATGAGCGCAAGCGCGGCGCGATACTGCATTTCAACGACTTGCTGCTGGGCCAGACCAGCGAGGGCGACAAACAGAAGCGCTTCCGCTGCGAGACCATAAGCCAATGGCTGCAGCTGGCAGTACCTGACATACAATTCATTATCACCCTCGACACCGACACCGAGCTGGTGCTCTATTCGGCGCAGAAACTGATTGGCGCAATGGCCCATCCGCTGAACCGCGCCAAGCTGAGCGCCGACGGCAAGCGCGTGGACAGCGGCTACGGCATTATGCAGCCGCGCGTCAATGTGGACGTCGAGGTGACCAACAAGAGCCGCTACGCCCAGCTCTTTGCCGGCCTTGGCGGTCTGGACGTCTACACGACGGCCAGTTTCGAGCTGTACCAGGACATCTTCAACGAAGGAAGTTTCTGTGGCAAAGGCATCTACGACCTGCGCGTGTTCCAGAAGGTGCTGAAAGGCACCTTCCCCGAGAACCTGATTTTGAGTCACGACCTAATTGAGGGCTGCCACATACGCTGCGGCCTGATCAACGACCTGGAGCTGTTCGACGACAACCCGAGCAACTATATCGACGACGCCAAGCGCCACCACCGCTGGACGCGCGGCGACTGGCAAATCATTGGCTGGCTGCGCAATACGGTGCGCAACGAGCGCGGCGAGAAGGTCAAGAACCAGGTGAACACCATCGGGCGCTGGAAGATATTCGACAACCTGCGCCGCTCGATGCTAAGCCTGGCGGTGCTGGTCATCATCTTTGCCGGCTATGCGCTGTCGCTGCCGTCGACAAGCCACATCAGCGCATCGTGGTATGTGCTTGTGGCACTGCTTGCTGTGGCCAGCCCCATCGTGTTCTTCATCCTGGGACAAGTCACCAAGGTGCCCAGTTTCGGCCGTCGCTACAAATACTATATGACGCTGATGCGCGGCTTCAAAGTCATCATCTACCGCTCGCTGGTGCAGTTTGCGCTGCTGCCCAAAGAGGCCTGGATGTATACCGACGCCGCCATCCGCGCCTGTTGGCGTATGTGGTTCAGCCACAAGAACCTGCTGAACTGGGTAACCAGCGACGAGGCCGCCAAGAGCACCAAAGGCACGCTGGGCGACTATCTGGGCAAGTTCTGGTTCAACTATGTGGCGGCGGGAGCACTGGTGGCGATGGGTGTTATGGGCAATGTGGGCTTGATTGGTTTAATATGTGCAGGATTATGTGCGACGGTATGGGTTGCAGCGCCATTCATAATGTACTGGCTCGGCAAGAAATTCCCGCAGGGCAAGAAGAGCCTAACTGCGAAAGAGACCGAAGAGGTGCGCCAGCTGGCCAAGGACACGTGGCATTTCTTCGACAGCCTCATCACCGAAGAGAACAACTGGCTGATACCCGACAACTACCAGCTGAACCGCGAGCAGAAGACAGACTACAAGACCTCGCCGACCAACATCGGCTATTCGCTGACCGCCATAGTCAGCGCCGCCGAGCTGGGCTTCATCAGCCGCCGCGAGGCCGTGGAACGCATAGGCCACATCATCGACACCGTCTCGCAGCTGGAGAAATGGAACGGCCACCTCTTCAACTGGTACCACATCAAGACCCTGAAGGCGTTGCCCAACTTCTTCATCAGCACCTGCGACAGCGGCAATTTCGTGGCCTGCCTATATGTCGTCAAAGGGTTCCTTTCAAACCTCGACGAGCAGAGCGATGAGTCCGAATCGCTGATGGCCAAGGTGGGACGCCTGATAGATATGACCGACTTCTCGAAGCTGTACAACCCCGAGCTCGACGTGTTCAGCATCGGCTACGACTCGGGCGCCCGCTGCCTGCTGCCCTACCACTACAACAATTTTGCCTCCGAGGCGCGCCTGACGTCGTTCCTCACCATCGCCCAGGGCGACGCGCCCTACAAGCACTGGTTCTGCCTCGACAAAACACTGGTGCAATACAAGGGCTACAAGGGAGTTGCATCGTGGTACGGCACGCTGTTTGAGTACTTTATGCCGCTCATCTTCCTGCCCACTTACAAGCACACGCTGATGGACGAGACCTACAGCTTCGCCATCCGCGCCCAGAGGGCATTCATTCGCAATTCGAAGTTCGACATTCCCAATTCGCGTATGCCGTGGGGCATTTCGGAGACCGCCTACAACGAGCTTGACGACGCGCAGAACTATAAGTACCACGCCTTTGGCGTCCCCTACCTCAAGTTCCAGAACACCACGCCCGACCGCATCGTCCTGTCGCCCTACAGCTCGCTAATGACCATATCGGTCGACGACCGTGCCGTGTACGAGAACATACACAATTTCAGGAATCTGGATATGTACGACGAGTTCGGATTCTTCGAAAGCTACGACGAAGAGGACCACGTGCCCGTCCGCGCCCACTATGCCCACCACCAGGGTATGATACTGGCTTCGCTTGCCAACTACCTGACCTGCGGCAGCCGCGACAAATCGGGAGCGACAACCACCCGAGGCTGCCTGCAGCAATACTTTATGCAAGAGCCCGTGATGCAGTCGATGGAAACCCTGCTGAAGGAGAAAGCGCAGGTGAAGCCCTATATCGACCTGAAAGTGACGCAGTACAAGCGCTACCAATACAGCAAAGTGCAGACCGAGAGCGACGCCCGCGACTATGACGGCATAGCCAACGTGCCCGAAATCGGCGTGCTCAGCAACGGCGAATTCACCGTGATGCTCAACGACCGCGGCAGCGGTTTTTCGCGATACAAGAACATCTACCTGAACCGTTACCGCAAAATCAGCGCCGACCACTACGGCACCTACCTCTTCATCCGCAACCTGAAAAGCGACCGCCTGTGGTGCAACACCTACGCCCCGTTCGACGTGATGCCCAAGAACTATCGCGTCAGCTTTGCCAGCGACAAGGTGCGCTTCCTGCGCAGCGACGACGGCATCGAGACCCGCACCGACATCACCGTGCTGAAGGACCATTTTGCCGAAATACGGCGCTACACATTCACCAACAACACCAGCGAAGATGTCGACCTGGAGCTGACCACCTATTCGGAGGTGATGCTTGCCACACTGGGCGAGGACCAGAGCCACCGCGTCTTTGCCAGTATGAAGGTGCTGAGCGAATACGACGCCGAGCACGAGGCACTGCTATTCAACCGTCCGGCGCCCTACAACACACGCCATTTTGCGCTGCACAGGCTTTGGGTGGACGAAAACAGCGACCGTACGGAGCGTTCCGGCTGGTCCGACCTGGTCGAATATGAGACCTCGCGACTGAAATTTCTGGGTCGCGGAGGCAGCCTGCAGCACGCCGACATCATCGAGAACCGCCGCACCCTGTCGGGCACCGTCGGGACAACCCTCGACCCCATAATGAGTATGCGCCGCCGAGTGCACATACCGTCGGGCAAGCAGGTGGAAGCCTACGCCATCACGGCCTTCGCCAAGTCGCGCGAACAGCTGCTGGAGCTGGTCACGATGTTCCAGAACTCGGCCGACATCGAACACGCCTTCAAGACCGCATCGGTATTCAACAATATGCGCACCCAGATGTCGCTGCTGAAAGGCAGCCAGATGCGCCTCTACAACAGCATTTCGAAATACATAAGCCAGACAGCCACACTCGGCAACGAGCGTCAGGCGATACTGGCCCAGAACACGCTGTCGCAGAGCGGCCTGTGGCGTTTCGGCATCAGCGGCGACCTGGCCATCCTGCTAGTTGAAATCGACAGTATGGCCAAATCGGGCTTTGCCAAAGAGATACTGCGCGCTTTCGAATACTACAAAGTCCACGGACTGGTGCTCGACATCGTCTTTATCAACGACGTGCCAATCGACGGAGACCATCGCGGCACCAATGACGGCAAGAACGAGCGCGACAGCCTGACGCACTTTATCCGCAATATGGCCAACACCGAGCACCTCTGGGCCACGCACCAGGATGTCGGCAAGGTGTTTGTCATCAACGGCAGCGACATCAGCGATGCCGAGCGCACACTGCTGCGTATGGTGGCACAGCTGACCTTCAACACCAGCGAAGACCTGACGATACAGCAGCAACTGGAGCGCCTCGAGGCCGCCAACCAGCACTATCAGGACAAGGTGGAATACCCCATCCTGCGGCCCAAGAAGGAATTCCGCGTATGGAGCAGCCTGGACTTCTACAACCAATACGGCGGCTACGACCGCAACGGCCGCGACTATGTGGTGACCAACACCAACACGCCGATGCCGTGGATCAACGTCATCGCCAACCAGAAGTTCGGCTGCATCGTCAGTTCGACGATGGCCGGATTCACCTTCGCCTACAACGCCCAGCAGTTCAAGCTGACCGGATGGAGCAACGACATAGTGCGCGACAACGCCAGCGAGATGCTGCTGATCGACAAGCAGCAATTCGTGCCAGCCACCGCCCGCCACGGTCAGGGCTGGTCGGCCTTCGATGCCGAATATGACGACATCAAAGTCAATGTGCGCATTTTTGTCGCCGTCGAAAAGATGGAGAAATACTATCAGCTGAAAATCGAGAACAAGACCGATGCACCAAAGCAGCTGCAACTCGATATGGTCTACAAGCTTGTGATGGGCACCACCGAAGAGGATACGGCACGCTACCTGTATTCGGAATGGGACGAAGCCGCCAATACGCTGCGCGTCCGCAACGTGTACCACCCCATCTACAAAGACCAGACCCTGCTGCTCAGCGCCAGCGAGCCGCTGACCGACATAATCCTCAACTACCCCAACCGCAAACGGCTGGGACTGACCGTCGAGCTGCCCGCCAACGGCGAAAAAGAAATGGCGTTCATTATTGGAGTGGAAAGCGGAAAGGTGAGAACGGAGAACCTTGACGCGGCAGCCAGTTCTCACTTCTCACTTCTCACTTCCCACATTTCTGACATTAACGCCGAATTCGACAGGGTTGTCCAGTTCTGGGACGACAAGCTTGGATACATTCAGGTCGACACGCCCGACCGGTCGCTCAACTATATGCTCAACCGCTGGTACCTCTACCAGGTCTATTCCTCGCGACTCTTTGCCCGCGCCGGTTTCTATCAGGTGGGCGGCGCCACCGGTTTCCGCGACCAGCTGCAGGATGTGATGAGCGTCCTTTACAGCGATCCGTCGTATGCGCGCCGCCAGATACTGGACCACGCAGCGCATCAGTTTGCCGAAGGCGACGTGCTGCACTGGTGGCACGAGAGTATGCACCTCGGTGCGCGCACCACTTTCAGCGACGACTACCTGTGGCTCATCTTCGTCACCTACCAGTACGTCAGCGTCACCGGCGACAGCAGCATTCTGCAAGCCACGGTGCCTTTCTGCCAGGCCGAACCTTTGGCCCCCGGCGAGGCCGAACGCGGTATGAACTACCGACTGCCGGAATGGAAAGCGGAAAGCGGAAAACGGAAAGCGGAAAGCGGAGATGCAACAGCCAATAACGCATTCGAACACGACGATACCTTCGAATACGCCACGCTCTACGAGCACCTGCGGCGCGCGATGAACCGCGCGATGACGCGCATCGGTGTTCACGGCCTGCCGCTGATGGGCTGTGGCGACTGGAACGACGGTATGTCGGCCGTCGGCGTCGGCGGCAAAGGCGAAAGCGTATGGGTGGCATTCTTCATCGCCGACCTTACGCCCAAGCTGGAGCAGCTGACACAGCTGATGCCCGGCGCCGACCTGACCTATTGCGAGGAACTTGCAGCCTTCCGTCGCCGCATCGTCGATGCACTGCAGCATTCGGCCTGGGACGGTGCCTGGTTCCTGCGTGCCTACTACGACAACGGCGACCCAATGGGCAGCCGCAACAACACCGAATGCCAGATAGACCTCATCAGCCAGGCTTGGAGCATACTGACCGACGTGGCCACGCCCGAACAGAAACAGAGCGTGATGCGCGAGACCGACAACCGCCTCGTCAACCGCGAGCACGAAATCATCCAGCTCCTCACGCCGGCCTTCAAGCAGTCACAGCCTTCGCCGGGATACATAATGAACTACCCCGTCGGCGTGCGCGAAAACGGCGGCCAGTACACCCACGGCGCTATGTGGTACATTATGGCCCAGCTGAAAGAAGGCCGCTACGATATGGCCTACTTCCTCTATTCGCTCATCAACCCCATCCACCGCACCCAGACCCTTGCCGACGTGCTGAAATACAAGGTCGAGCCCTACTGTATCGCTGCCGACATCTACAGCAACCCGCAGCATCCGGGCCGTGGCGGCTGGACGTGGTACACCGGCTCCGCCTCGTGGGCCTACAAGACTGGTATCGAGAACATACTGGGTCTGCACAAAGAGGGCGACACCCTGACGATGGAGCCGCGCGTCCCCACCGAGTGGCCCGAGTTCACCATACGCTACCGCTACGGCAACAGCACCTACATCATCCACTACCAGCGCACCGCCCAGCAGCCCGCCCCGACACAAATCCACCTCATCGACGACGGACAGGAGCACCGGGTCGAGATACGGTGACAGGAACATTAACAATTAATTGACCGAATTAAACAATATGCCAAGAACAAGCAATCAAGCCAAACCAAAGGCTGTCAAAAGTATGGAAGCCGCCCTGTGGGAGTCGTGCAACAAGCTGCGCGGAGCCGTCGAGCCGGCCGAATATAAGCACGTGGTGCTGAGCCTCATCTTCCTCAAGTATGCCGGCGACCGTTTCGAGCAGCGCAAGCAGGAACTTCTGGATTCGGGCCTGCAGGAATACATCGACCAGGTGGAGTTCTACACGGCCGAGAATGTCTTCTACCTGCCCGAAGAGTGCCGCTGGACATACATAATGGAGAATGCCAAGCAACCCAACATCTTCCAGATTATAGACGACGCCCTCTCCAATATCGAAAAGAAGAACAAGCAGTTGGCCGGAGCGTTGCAAAACAACTACTACTCCAACCTGGGGTTGGACAAGACCAAGTTCGCCTCGCTGCTCGACGAAATCAACAGGCTCGACACCGTCCGCGATGCCGAGAACGACCTGATAGGCCGCGTATATGAGTACTTCTTGGGCAAATTCGCCATAGCCGAAGGCAAGGGCAAGGGCGAATACTATACGCCGAAATCGGTGGTTAACCTCATCGCCGAACTTATCGAGCCCTACGACGGCAAGATCTACGACCCCTGCTGCGGCTCGGGCGGTATGTTTGTGCAGTCGGTGAAATTCGTCCGGGCGCACAACGGCAACCAGAAGAACATCAGCGTCTACGGACAGGAGAACACCAACACCACCTTCAAGCTTGCACGGATGAACCTGGCCATCCGCGGCATCTCGGCCGACATACGGCAGGGCGACACCTTTCACAACGACCAACATCGCGACCTCAAGGCCGACTACATAATGGCCAACCCGCCTTTCAATCAGAAAGACTGGCGCGAGAGCAACCAGCTCACTTCCGACCCGCGCTGGAGTGGTTACGAAACGCCGCCCACCTCCAACGCCAACTATGGCTGGATTCTCAACATACTCTCCAAGCTTTCCACCAATGGCACAGCGGGTTTCCTGCTGGCCAACGGCGCCCTGAGTGCCGACGGCACCGAGCTGGCCATACGGCGCAAGCTTATCGACAACGACAAGGTGGAGGCCATCCTCATACTGCCACGCAACCTCTTCTACTCCACCGACATCAGCGTGACGCTCTGGATACTGAACAACAACAAGAAGGCACACATAGCGACAAAGAACGGACGCGAAATCCACTACCGCGACCGCGAGAACGAGGTGCTCTTTATGGACCTGCGCCAGATGGGCATTCCCTTCGAAAAGAAGTATGTGGAACTGGACCAGAAGACGCGCGACACCGTCGTCCGCACCTTCCACAACTGGCAGCAGCAAGGCCACGAGCAGACCTACCGCAACGAGCCCGAATACTGCTATTCCGCCAACCGCGACGAGATTGCGCAGAAAGGCTATAGCCTCGTGCCCAGCAAATACATCGAGTTCCGCAACCGCGACGAGCAGGTGGACTTCGATGCCAAGATGCGCGAACTGCAAACCGACCTCCGCGACCTGCTGCAACAGGAGGAAGCAAGCACCAAAGATCTGAAAGAATTGTTTGAAATATTAGGGTATAAACTATAAAATTCTTTCCAATTTTGAAAGAACTGGAAAGAATTGGAAAGAATTTTGTATCTTTGCAATTGAAATAATTACTGACCAGAATGACAGAACAAGAAAATATGCACCCTGAGCCAATACCACAAGAAGCCTCTGGCAATCCTACAGGCTTACGCCTCCAGTATGTCAGCGACCTTCATTTGGAGTTTGCTCTGAACCGCCAGTGGCTTGCCAATCATCCGCTGAATGTGACTGGCGACATTCTGCTTGTCGCTGGCGATACCGCATATCTTGATCTGCCAGACTCAATAAACGACACATATTCAGCATACAAATTCTGGGATTGGGCCAGCGAGCATTACAAACAGGTCATCGTCTGCCTGGGCAATCACGACTTTTATGGATACTATGACCTCTCCACTATGCCGGACGACTTCTGCAAACAGATTCGGCACAATGTGTTTGCCTACTATAACAGTGTGGTGCGCCTTGACGATACAGATATCATCGTGTCCACATTATGGTCGAAGATAGAGCCCTGCGATGTCTTCCTGACAGAACGCAATGTCAGCGACTTCTATCGCATTATGTATGATGGGCACCGCTTGACAGCAGACGATTTCAACAAAGAACACGAACGTTGCTTTGCATTCATCCAACAGGCCATAAGCAAAAGCAAGGCAAAAAAGATTGTTGTCGTCACACACCACGTGCCCACACAATTATGCACAGCACCCGAATTCAAAAACAGTACCATCAATGGAGCCTTTACGGTAGAACTGGGTGGTTTTATAGCCGATAGCCGCATTGATTATTGGATATATGGGCACTCGCACCGCAACATCAAAGCGCAAATTGGCGACACGCTCATTATGTCCAACCAGCTGGGCTATATCTCTTCAAAGGAACATTTGACGAACGGCTTTAGCCCTTCGGCTATGATTGAATTGTAAAAGAACAATGGTAAAAAAAGACAAAACTATATAATTGTTGCAAAATTATAAAGAATTATACAGACGCAATGACGGCAGAATATCATAGATTAGGCGATTACATCCGCGAGGTGAATGTCCGCAATAGGGAGTTGAATGTAACGAATTTACTCGGATTGAGTATGACAAAGCAATTTCGTCCATCAACATCTAACATTGTCGGAGTTGATTTGAGCAACTATAAGATTGTCGATCATAATACATTTGCTTTTGATCCAATGTCTGTTATTCGGGTACATAAAGTCCCCATTGCCATTAATGAGACCGCAAATTCCATTATTGTTTCTCCAGCATATTACACCTTTGAGATTTCTGATACGTCAAAATTACTACCACAATATTTAATGATGTGGATAATGCGTCCAGAATTCGACAGATATGCTGATTTTAAATCCGATTCAGCTGTTCGTGGAGGATATGACTGGACGAAGCTTTGTGATACGCCTATTTATGTTCCGAGCATTGAGCGGCAGCGGGAAATCGTGTCGGAATACGAGACGCTGACGCGCCGCATTCGCCTCAACAATCAGATGATTGAAAAACTCGAAGCCACCGCCCAAGCCCTCTACCGCAAAACCTTCGTCGCCGGCATCGACAAACAAAACCTCCCCGACGGCTGGCACCTCGCCACCCTCGGAGAAGTTGGTGAAATTGTCAGTGGAGCAACACCAAAAACAGAGATACCCGATTATTGGAGCGACAACAACAACGAAGGCATCGCCTGGATTTCACCTGCCGATTTATCTAAACAGGGAACACTGTATATTGCTCGTGGAAACAAAAGCATAACAAATGTAGGCTATAATTCGTGCAGCACAAAAATGTTGCCAGCAGGGAGCATATTGTTTTCTTCCCGTGCGCCCATTGGACTTATGGCGATTGCAGCGAATGAACTCTGCACCAATCAAGGATTCAAATCTATTGTCTTGGAAGAGGATTATATGCTTGAATACCTATATATGACATTGCAAAATGAAAAGGATATAATTGCAGGAGAAGGTTCTGGATCAACTTTTGATGAAATATCAGCACAAACGTTTAAAAAATATACCATAACTCTTCCTTCCAACAAGGTAATGCTTGTTTTTCACAAACAAGTGGAACCGATTTTTCATGCGATATATTTAAAACAACAAGAAAACATAAAACTAACCGAATTACAGTCTTTGTTTTTGGCAAAGATGGGGAAATAATACGAAAATATGTTAAAAAACTACATTACACCTGAAATAGGATTAAGAAGATACACTTGCCCTCATTGTAATACATTATCACAAATGGAGATTGAGAGCCATCATTTTCAGTCAGATGTTATTAGTTCAATAGGAGGAGGCATAAGAGATATTAACAATAGACTAACAATTCATAGATGTCGTTGTTGTGGAAAGAAAATTATTTGGATTGATGGTGTATATGTTTATCCTGACATTGTGGCGGAAGAGGCAAATGCTGATATGCCAGAATCAGTAAAACAATTATATAATGAAGCTGGATTGATATATAACAAATCTCCACGAGCAGCTTGCGCCTTATTGAGACTTGCTGTTGATAGGCTGTGTAATGAACTTGGTGAAACTGATAGAGACATTAATAAAAACATTGGTGCTCTTGTAGAGAAAGGACTGCCAAAATCCGTTCAGAAAGCATTAGATATTGTACGTGTTGTTGGAAACAAAGCAGTTCATCCTGGTCAAATCGCCTTTGATGTAGACAACAAAGAAACAGCAATCGCACTTATGAAATTAGTAAATATGATAACTGAACGGATGATAACTGAACCCAAAGAAATTGATTCCATGTTTGATAGACTCCCAGATTCCGTAAAAGATTCAATTGAAAAAAGAGACAATTAAAAGATTTTCAATCTTTGCTTTTTGCAAAGATGGAAAAATGACCAGATTGTGCGTCTACGTATAGTGCCGAACAAACTATTGACCAACGCATTAACCAGATCCAGCCGCAGAACGTAAAAGTGACAACCAGAATCGGCGAGCCACACCTGCCACACGCACTGTCCTTTCGACCATCGTTCGACCATCGTTTAACCATCGTTCAACCATTTAAAATGGTTAAACGATGGTCGAACAATGGTCGAACGATGGTTGAACAATGGTTGAAACGGCGGAGAGGATGGCACGCAACCCCTATGCGTACAGGGCACTTGGGGGATTAAATGAAGGATTGTCAAACGAATCGAATTATGAAAATGTGATTTTTAATGGTATTTTTTGTCAAAAAATGTGATTTTTTGATATTTTTTTTACCCGAAAATGTGATTTTTTACTATATTTGCATTTGCAAAAATGTGATAGTAGATAATGGAACTACTTAAAAGAAAAATAGATAGCTATCTTGGGGACTGGAAATCCAACCACAAAAGAAAGCCTTTGGTCGTAAAAGGAGCTCGTCAGGTTGGAAAAACGGAGTCTATCAGAGCATTCGGGAAAGCCAATTACAAATCGGTTATCGAGATTAACTTTGTCCTGCAGAAAAAGTTCAGGGCAATATTTGATGATGGATATGAGGTTGATACAATCGTCAGGAATATATCGCTGCTGGAACCCTCTTGGAAGTTCATACCACACGAGACTCTACTCTTCTTCGACGAATTGCAGAAGTGCCCCGATTGTGCCACCTCGCTGAAATCGTTCTGCGGAGATGGGCGTTATGACGTCATCTGTTCCGGCTCGCTAATGGGTATTTATTATGAGGAAATCGAATCCAACGCCGTCGGATTCAAGGAAGACTACGAAATGCACTCGATGGACTTCGAGGAGTTCCTTTGGGCAAAAGGATATCGGGAAGAGCAGGTCGAGGACCTATATCAGCATATGCTGACGCTGCAACCTTTCTCAAAAATAGAGCTGGACACAATGACCGACGTCTTTCGTGACTATATGACCTTGGGAGGAATGCCCGAGGTGGTAAAGATGTATATTGACAACGGCCATTTCGGTGGCACACTGAAACTACAACGCCAACTGCTGAAAGACTACGAGGAAGACATCACTAAATATGCCAAAGAGACCGACAAGGCGAAGATTCTCGCCGTATACAGCCATATCTCAACTTTTTTAGCCAAAGAGAACAAGAAATATCAGATCTCAAAAATAGCCAAGGGAGCAAGGAACAGAGAGTATATCGGTGCTGTGGAGTGGCTGAAAGAGGCAGGGGTTGTCAACGTGTGCTATTGTCTGAATAATGCAGAACTACCATTGAAGGGCAACTATCAGGCTGATTTCTACAAACTCTACTATCACGACACAGGC
>JAFWYO010000156.1 GCA_017517715.1 Bacteroidales bacterium | reverse complement strand
TCGGAACCTCGCCGCTCGCTCTGGTGCAGCGGCAGCCCTAGTATGGGTCGCAGTTCGGCAACACCGATACGCTTGGGGGCTGGTTCGCCCGACGCCACCTTGACAGCGCGGTTGCGAACCACCTTGGCGATGGTCTTCTCCAGCTGACGAACGCCCGACTCGCGAGTGTAGTCCTCAATCATACGGCGCAGCACGTCGGTGGAGAACTGGTAGGCACCACGCTCGAAACCATTGTCTTTCAATTGTCTCGGAACGAGATAATGCTTTGCTATCTGCAGTTTTTCCTCCATTATGTAGCCCGGCACCTCGATCATTTCCATACGGTCGATAAGAGCGGGATGGATGCCGGTGGTGCTGTTGGCTGTCGCTATGAACAGCACATTCGAGAGGTCGTAGTCGACATCGAGATAGTTGTCGTGGAATGCCACATTCTGTTCAGGGTCAAGAACTTCGAGCAATGCCGCCATAGGGTCGCCGCTAAAGTTGTTGGCCTGCACCTTGTCGATCTCGTCGAGCACAAAGACGGGGTTGCTGACCTTGGCCTTCATCATACCACTGATGATGCGGCCCGGCATAGCACCCACGTAGGTGCGGCGATGGCCGCGGATTTCGGCCTCGTCGTGGACGCCGCCCAAAGCCACACGCACATACTCGCGGCCTAAAGCCGAAGCGATGGATTTGCCCAGCGAGGTCTTGCCCGTTCCCGGAGCGCCCACAAGGCACAGAACCGGCGACTTGCGCTGGTCGGTGAGGTTGAGCACAGCCATCATTTCCAGCACACGCTCTTTCACCTTTTCAAGTCCGAAATGATTGCTGTCCAGGCGCTTGCGAGCCTTATTCATATCCGTATTGAAACTGCCCCTCTTGCCCCACGGCAAGTCGAGCATCATCGTCAGATAGTTAAGCTGAAGGCTATAGTCGGGCGAAGCGGGATTGGTTCGCTGCAACTTTTCCGTCTCGTGTTCGAAATGGCGGGCCACCTCTTCGCTCCATTGCATTTTTTCGGCACGCGCGCGCAGATTCTTGATGTCCTCTTCGTTCGACGACCCACCAAGTTCCTCCTGAATGATGTGCATCTGCTGGTTCAGGAAATACTCGCGCTGCTGTTTCTCCATCGACACCCGTGTCTTGTCCTGTATTTCACGACGCAGGGTCTCCATCGTCGAAAGACCGCGTATATGGCTGATTAGCTCCACAATACGTTCGGAATAGGTACTCATTTCGAGCAACTTCTGTTTTGCGGCGACATCGATTTCTATGTGCGAAGCAATGAAGTTGACCAGCATTCGGGGACCGCGTATTTCCTTGAGGGTCTTGATAGTTATATCGTTAGGATTGACCGACTTAAGGTAGGCCGAATACTTTCGCGACAGGATTTTGGCCGATTCCTGCTCCTCCTTCGAGAAAGTCTCGGTCATATCGGCCGTCACGGCCTGAAGCCGCTGGCCCATCAGGTAGGGCTTGACGCTCACGATTTCGCCTAGGCGGAAACTGCAGCTGCCACGCAGGATACCAACGACCTCATTGTTGGGAAGGTCTATGACTTTC
Source organism: Bacteroidales bacterium (assembly GCA_017517715.1). Classification (GTDB taxonomy): domain Bacteria; phylum Bacteroidota; class Bacteroidia; order Bacteroidales; family P3; genus Colimorpha. Next base: position 12,146 of record JAFWYO010000156.1, on the reverse strand, counting down.
ACGACCTGCGCCAGGCATCCGATATCGTAAAGGTCGCCACGTTCAGGGATGTCGGAATAGTCGTTGCGCTGAGTCACAACGCCAATATACTCACCGTTTTCGGCCACACGACGCAACAGCTTGAGCGACATATCCCTCGTTATGCCTATAGGCGTTATCGTTCCGGGAAACAGCACGTTGCCCGTCAAAGGCAAGATAGGTACAACATCAAGACAGTCAGGGTTGTTCTCGAAAAGAAAATCCTCCGGGTTGACGCCGTCGCCCATAGGAAGCACTTCTATCATAGCAGATCCAACATTCGCACCTTCGGCCACTTCGTGAAAAAGTTCGTCAATATAATTGTTCTTCATAAGAGTATTATTCCTTTGTGTATAGCGTGTCTGGCCACAACAGGTGTCCAAACATTGTCTTTTTACGCACAAGGTTTGGAAAAGTTTCACTCAGGCAACAAAAAAAGCTCTTGCAAGAAGAGCTTTTTCCTAACATTTAACCTAAAACAAACTACTTATTTATTATTTTTGTTGTATCTTTTGTACTTGTTCATAAACTTATCGACGCGTCCAGCGGTGTCGACCAGTTTCAGTTTACCGGTGAAGTACGGATGCGAGGTGTTCGAGATTTCAAGCTTCACAACATCATATTCGTTACCGTCGGTATAGACGACTTTTTCCTTGGTGTTGGCGCAGCTTTTGGTGAGGATCATATTGTCGTTCGACATATCTTTGAACACGACCAGTCTGTAGTTCGAGGGGTGGATTCCTTTTTTCATCTTATTAAAATTTTTGCCGTTTTAAACAGTGGTTTTATAAACGATTGTTATAAAAATTTTTACTTTTTTCTTCTATTTTTGAGAGTGCAAAGGTACACACTTTTTCCGAACCTGCAAAATATTTTTGCCAAATTCACAAAATATATTTGTAATTACCTGATTTTAAACAATCAAATTATCACAATTCTTCACACAATAAAATCCCTTAAGCCGTCAAAACCGGAACTCAAACACTCAAAAATCCGAAAATCGGGCCTCGGACGATTCGCCTATTCGTAGTACGAAATCTGACGTGTGATGACCTCGTAAAGGTAACCCTCGGTGGGCGTAACGTGGTACACATAGGCCTGGATCCAGTTGCCCTGTTCGTCATAATAATATGTATATAGGAACGCCTGACGCAGGGTGGTAAGGTAGTACGAGCAGCGTTCGGCCAGGAAACCTTCGGTATCATAGCGCATTTTGTCGGTTCCGCGATAGATGCCGTTTTCGCCTTCGGTAAATGTCGCCAACGAGCGCATTCCCACGTTGTTGTATTCATATTTTGTCGTAGCGACTTCCTTGCCAGTTTCATCATAGATGGTCACCTGCCTGAGGTCGTTGCTTTTGTCGAACCGATAAACCGTTCGCGTCTCGAGCGAGTCGGCTATTCCGAACATCTCGGCGGTAATGGTATTACCCTTCTTGTCATAATTGTACACGGTTTGCGAAAGCAGCTCGCTATAGGGCTCGTGGGTTCGGATATCTTTGACCAGGCGATTTTTCTTGTCGTAGGTATAGCTGACAATAATCACAGGGTTGCCCAACGTGTCGTAGTAAGTGTTTTGGGTAAAGAAGCCCTCCCGGTTGTAGTTGTTTCGCACAGGCTGGCTCACGATGCGGCCCTGCGGGGTTCGGGTCGTGGTCAGGACCGACTTCACCTCCCCTTTCAGATGTTCGGCATCGATGTCGCGCTCAAAATGCTGGGCATTGCCAACAAAACCCATAGACAAAAATAATGCGGTAATAATCAGTACTTTCAATTTCATTTCGTAAAAGTTTTGAAAATGCAAATTTACATATTTTTTGGAAACTAGATGCCCGTTGGCACTCAAAATCTGCCAAACAACTGTTTTACACCACAATAAATTGGCAAATTTAGTACACATCTATACACAAAAAGTCACCTTGCAAAAAAAATTCGTCCATATCACACGATTTTTTCCTTTTGAACGTTATCAAATATTATTTATTGAAACAATCATAATAACACATAATAATATAGCCCAGATTCCAACACAAACAAAAAAACTAATTTTCAGCACCTAACGCACCCGTTTAACAAAAGATAGCATACTTTTAGCATTTTTTAACAAACTTTTTCGGCCTCTAAATCTACTATACACCGATAGAGAAAAACAAAAAACGATGAAAAAGCACAAAATATTCATAATCCTGCTGGCACTTTTTTGCCTAAGCATTCCGTCTCTGCACGCCGCACGCGACAAGAAACAGCCGCCAAAGGGCTACCGCTTCACGCTCTTCATCTATGGCAACTCCGACACCGTGATGTATTTGGGCAACTACTATGCCGGCGGCACCTACGCTTTCGACACCGCCCGCCTGTCGCCCAAAGGTTTGTTCGTGTTTGAAGACAAGGAGCGCGAACTCAAACCGGGACTTTACTTCTTTGTCAACCCCGGCGGCACCTATGTCGAATTTGCGGTTTACGGCAACGAGAAACGGGACTTCCAATTCAACACCGAAGAGCCTGGCTGGCAGACAAATATGAGCGTCAAAGGGTCCGAGCAGAACCGCCTGCTGTTCGATTACCACAAGGCCAACCGCCAGATCTACCGCTCCATCGACTCGGCTGTGGCCGCAGGAACCGACAGCGCCGCAATGGTCCAATTCCGCCGCAGGCAGTCCCTCCGAATGGACAGCATAAAATACGCCTTCATCGACAAAAACCCCAACAGTATGCTGGCCCTGCTGATGAATGCCACGCGCGAACCCGAAGTGCCCGAAACCGACTCCAACGGCAACAAACTGACCGACAGGCAGAAATGGGAATACTTTATGGACCACTACTTTGACTACACTCGCCTCGACGACGATGCCCTGATTCGCACTCCGCAAATGATTTTCAAACGCCGCCTCGACCGCTATCTGGACCACTACCTCAAGAATGCGCCTCCCGAAACCGTAATACAATACGTCGACAAGCTGATAGACAAAGCCAAACCGTCGAAAGAGAACTTCCGCTATCTGGTTCATACGCTGGCCGAAAAATACCTGCAAAGCAACGTGATGAGCTACGACGCCGTATACGTCCATCTCGTAAAACGATACATCGAACCGGGCCTGTGCGAATGGATGTCGCCCTCGACCGTGGATATGAACGTGAAGCGCGCCGACAAGTGGGACAAACTGCTCATCGGCAAGCAGGCCCCGCTGCTGATTATGAAAGACGACAAGGGCCAGTGGCATAACCTCCACGCCCTGAACCACAAATACACCCTCCTCGTCTTCTGGTCGCCCACGTGCGGCCATTGCAAAACCATCATCCCCGACCTGTACGCAAATTACACCAAATACAAAGACTCGTGCGACATCGGCACCTTCGCCATCCTCAGCGAACCCGACGACGAGACTCGCCCCAAATGGCACCAGTTCATCAAAGACCATAACCTGCAGTGGCTCAACATCGACGGCGGCGAGGCCAACATCGACTGGCACGACGTCTACGACATCGAAACGACACCGCAGATTTACCTCTTGGACAAAGACAAAAAAATCCTGGCAAAACATCTCAATGCAGAAACCTTCGAGGAGGTAATCAAAATACTGGAGAATATTGAGTAAGGGGGAATTAAGGAAGTTAAAGGAAGTTAAGGGAAGTTAAGGGACAATACATTTTAACATCCACCATATCACCGTCAAACATTTCATCCAATATAACAATGAATAAACGTTTACTCATCATCGGCTGCGCAGCACTGACACTGGCAGCAGCCTGCAAAAACAAGGACAATATGGACAATCCTTTCTTCGGGGAATGGAACACGCCCTACGGCATCCCTGATTTTGAAAAAATCAAACCCGAGCATTATATGCCCGCCTTCGAGGAGGGCATCAAGCAACAAAAGGCCGAAATCGACGCTATCACTGGCAACACCGAAGCGCCGACGTTCGCCAACACCATCGAGGCCCTCGAACAGAGCGGCGACCTGCTCAACGAGGTCAGTGCCGTCTTCTTCAACCTGGCCGAGTGCATCAACAGCCCTGAAATGGAGAAGATTGCCGAAGAGGCCACACCGCTCGTCTCCGCCCACGGCGACGACATTATGCTCAACGCCAAGCTCTTCGAGCGCGTCAAGGCCGTCTACGAGCAGCGCGAATCCCTCGGACTCGACGGCGAGCAGATGCGTCTGGTCGAAGAGACCTACAAGAACTTTGTCCGCAACGGCGCCAACATCCCGGCCGACAAGCAGGAGCGCTTCCGCGAAATCAACAGCCTGCTGGCCTCGCTGACGCTGCGCTTCGGCAACAACGTGCTGGCCGCCACCAACCAATACAGTCTCAGCCTCGATGCCGACAAGGCCCGCAGCATCGGCCTCACCGACGACCAGCTGGCAACGGCTTTCGAAGCCAGCGCCGATGCCGGCATCGACGACCACGCCCGTTTCACACTCGACATCCCCAGCTGGGAACCTTTTATGCAGAACTGCACCGACCGCGAGCTGCGCCAACAGATGTGGGAGGCCTACGCCAACCGCTGCACTGGCGAAAACTATGACAACAGCGTCCTTATCGACAGCATCGTCAACCTGCGTCTGGAACGCGCCAACATCCTCGGCTTCGAAAGCCACGCCGCCTACACGCTCGACGACTGCCTGGCCAAGACCCCCGAGGCTGTCTACCAGTGCCTTATGGACCTGTGGACTCCGGCCCTGAACAAAGCCAAACAGGAGCGCGACGAATACCAGAAGATGCTCGAGAAGGACCAGCCCGGCGCCAAGCTGCAGCCCTGGGACTGGCGCTACTACTGCGAGAAGATGCGCAAGGAGCGCTATGCCCTGAACGACGACGAGATACGCCCCTACTTCCCGTTCGACAACGTGCGCGAGGGCGCCTTCACCGTTGCCAACAAGCTCTACGGCTTCACCTTCCGCGAAAACAACAAGCTGCCCAAGTACCATCCCGAAGCCATAAGCTACGAAGTGCTTGACGGCGACAAAGTTATCGCCATCCTCTATATGGACTTCTTCCCGCGCGAAAGCAAGCGCAGCGGCGCCTGGATGACCAACTTCCGCGAGCAATACATTGACAAAGACGGCAACAACGTCATCCCCATCATCTCGATGGTCTGCAACTTCACCAAGCCCACCAAAGACAAACCCTCGCTGCTCAACTTCGACCAGAGCGAGACCCTCTTCCACGAGTTCGGCCACTGCCTGCACGGCATTCTGAGCCAGTGCCACTACCGCTCGCTGAGCGGCACCAACGTGCCCCGCGACTTCGTCGAAATGCCCAGCCGGGTGATGGAAAACTGGTGCCGCCACCCGCAGGTGATGAAGGAATACGCCCGCCACTACAAGACCGGTGAGGCCATCCCCGACAGCCTCATAGCCAAAATCGAAGCCGCCGGCACATTCGGCCAGGGCTTCATCAACACCGAGCTGCTGGCAGCCTCGCTGCTCGATATGGACTACCACAGCATCACCAAGCCCACCAAGATCGTCCTGCCCGATTTCGAAGACCAGGCAATGGCCAAAATAGGCCTCATCCCCGAAATCATCAGCCGCTACAAGAGCTGCTACTTCCAGCACATCTTCAGCGGCGGATACTCGGCAGGCTACTACAGCTACACCTGGACCGCCATCCTCGATGCCGACGCCTTCGAGGCCTTCCGCGAGAGCGGCGACCTCTACAACCCCGAGCTGGCCAAGAAGTTCCGCTTCCTCCTCTCGCACGGCAACACCATCGACCCGATGAAGATGTACGTCGACTTCCGCGGCAAACAGCCCAGCGTCGAACCACTCAAACGCAACCGCGGACTGATTTGAACGGAAAACGGAAAACTGAAAGCGGAAAGCGGAAAACTGAAAGCTGAAAACGACTCCGATTCCAAAAACTCTTTAACCTTTAATCTTTAACCTTTAACCTTTATTTAACCTTTATATCAATGGGAAGAGCATTTGAATACCGCAAAGCAAGAAAACTGAAACGCTGGGGACATATGGCCCGCACATTCACCAAGATAGGCAAAGAAATCGAACTGGCAGTGCTGGCCGGCGGCCCCGACCCGTCGAGCAACCTGCGCCTGCGCCTGCTGATGCAGACCGCCAAGAGCGAGAGTATGCCCAAAGAGAACGTCGAACGCGCCATAAAACGTGCCACCGAAAAAGACAAATCGGCCTACAAAGAGGTCGTCTACGACGGCAAGGGCCCTCACGGCACCGCCTTCGTCGTCGAGACAGCCACCGACAACCCCACCCGCACCGTGGCCAACATCCGCGCCGCCTTCGTGCGCGGCAAAGGCGAGCTGGGCACGATGGGAATGAACGACTTCCTCTTCGAACGCAAGTGCAGCTTTGTCGTGGCCTGGCGCGACGACATCGATATGGACGAACTGGAGCTGGAGCTCATCGACTGCGACATCGACGAGGTGTTCCGCGACGAGGACGAGATAATGATCTACGCCGACTTCAAGAACTACGGCCCCATCTCCAAGTACCTCGAAGACAAAGGCTACGAAATCAAGTCGTTCAAGTTCGAACGCATACCGCTGACGATGCGCGAGCTGAGCCCCGAGGAGCAGGAGGACGTCAACGGCCTCATCGAGCGCCTCGAAGCCGACGACGACGTGGTCAACGTGTTCCACAATATGGCCTGAATTTTCGTTTTTCGAGTCCAAAAAACAGAGTGCCTTTCTGCCAATCACGGCCGAAAGGCACTTTTTCTTGTTTTTGTATCGCAATATAAATCAACAGCATACCTTATAATCAAAACTTTTTTTCGTCATTTTCCTTTCAATTCAAAAAAAAGTTGTACTTTTGCAGCCGATTTCGCAAGAGAAATCACACCAATAACCACGCATAAAAACGTGGTTGTCGGCAAAGTCGACACCAACACGCCGCATTCGTCTAGTGGTCCAGGACAACTGCCTCTCACGCAGTAGATCATCGGTTCGACTCCGATATGCGGTACAAAAGCGACAAAATCAGCAGGTTTTGCCGCTTTTTTCTTTTATCATAAACCCGGGAACCGAATCCAGTCGCAGGACACAAAAGTGACAACCTGAATCAGCCAACCACACGCAAAGCACACCATCATCAGCGCTGCCATTTCAACGTTCCTTCAACGTTACTTCAACGTTCGTTCAACGATATTTCTACCATTTAAAATGGTTAAACGATGGTCGAACGATGGTTAAACGATGGTCGAACGATGGTCGAAATGCCAGTGCTGGTGGGGTGCAAAAGGCGTGCCGTTTTCTTTTGGCAAAACAAAACCCCGACGTCCTTTGGGCGTCGGGGTCGAATCTGATTGCTTTTGGGCAAAAAATTGTCAATTGTCAAGCTGAGTTCTCACATTAGCGTTTTCTGTTTTCAGTTCTCCGTTTTCAGTTCTCCGTTTTCCTTTCACCCCTTCGGGGTTCTGTTATTTGGGTGGCCTGATCAGGGGTTTCGCTGCGCTTCACCCCTGCCTGTGGTCTCCTCACCCCTTCGGGGTTTCCGATCTCCGTTCTCCGCTCTCCGTTCTCAGTTCTCAGTTCTCAGTTCTCAGTTCTTTACGCTGATTACGAGGCGGATTCCGATGTCGTCGGACTCCTTCGAGCCGAATGCGAAGTGGCGCGCCGTGTTGCGCAGATAGTAGGGCGACATTGCGTACGAGCCGCCGCGCAGGGCACGTTTTTGCAAGTTGGCGTTGGAGGGCATCTCCGGGCCTTGCGGATTGGTCTGAGGACCAGAGGTGTAGCTTCCGTACCAATCGGTGCACCATTCCATCAGGTTGCCCGACAAATCGTAGATTCCCAAAGCGTTGGGCGCCAGCATTGCCGACTGGTGGACGCGGCCTCCGCTGTTGCGCGACGACCATCCGATGCTGTCCAGATTGTTGCTGCCAGCAAAAAGATAGTTCGAGTCGGCCCTTCCGGCGCCGCGCGCGGCATACTCCCATTCCGCTTCGGTGGGGAGGCGGAAACGGTAGCCGGTCATTTTGTTCAGCGTGTCGATAAACTGCTGTGCGCGAGTGAACGACACGTCGTGCACGGGCAAGGAAAGGTCGGAAACGGTCGACGGATTGTTCCGCGTCACGGCGAAATAGAGGAACTGCGACACTTCGACATCGGCCATCAGGAAGGCGTCGAGATGCACCGTATGAGCAGGCTGCTCAAGGATGTCGGCGTCGGGGTCGTAGACGCCCGAGCCCGGATTGGTCGAGGCCCCCATCGTGAAGTTGCCGGCAGGTACATATATCATATTGAACCTGACGCCGCCGGCTTCGAAAACGGTATCCTTGGCGGGAGCCAGACGCAGATTGAGCGGTTCTTCCTGGTTTTCAACCGGATCCGCAGGCACGTCGACGGGGTCGTCTTCCGGTTCGCAAGCTGCGAAGACGACAAAGGCGGTCGCGAGGAGAACAAATATGGAATGCTTGATTTTCAACACTCGTACGGAATTTTATGAGATACTCTTGATGTCGTTGATGATGCGCTGCGCAAGGGCGTCGGCCTCTGCGGCGGTATGGGCCTCGCAGTAGATGCGGATGATGGGTTCGGTGTTCGACTTGCGAAGGTGAGCCCAGCTGTCGGCAAAGTCGATCTTGACGCCGTCGATGGTGCTGACGCGCTCGCTCTTGTACTTTTCGGCCATCTGGCGCAGGATGTTGTCGACATTGATGTCGGGGGTAAGGTCGATGCGGTTTTTCGAAATCACATACTCCGGATAAGTGGCGCGCAACTCGGAAGCCTTGAGGCCGCGATGGGCCAGGTTGGTCAGGAACAGGGCCACGCCGACGAGGGCGTCGCGACCGTAGTGGAGTGCCGGATAGATGACACCGCCATTGCCTTCGCCGCCAATGACGGCGTTGGTCTGCTTCATCATTGTGGTGACGTTGACCTCGCCCACGGCCGAGGCGGCATAGCTGTATCCCATACCCTCGGTGACATCGCGCAGGGCGCGGGTCGACGACATATTGCTGACGGTGTTGCCGGGCGTATGCTGCAGAACATACTCAGCCACAGAGACAAGCGTGTATTCTTCGCCAAACATCTGTCCGTTCTCGCACACCAAGGCCAGACGGTCGACGTCGGGGTCGACGACGATGCCGAGGTCGCACTTCTGCTGCGGCACAGCGGCAGCTATCTCGGTGAGGTTTTGCGGCAGGGGTTCGGGATTGTGGGCGAAACGGCCTGTGGGCTCGCAGTTGAGCTCGACGACCTCGCTGACGCCCAGGGCGCGCAGCAGGCGCGGGATGGCGATACCGCCGGTGGAATTGACGGCGTCGACGGCGACGCGGAAGCCGGCCTTGGCGATGGCCTCGCGGTCGACGAGCGGCAGGGCCAGCACGCGGCGTATGTGGCCGTCGATGGCATCGTTATCCTCGGTCACCTTGCCCAGGTTGTCGACTTCGGCAAAACGTATCTCGTCGCTGTCGGCCAGACGCAGTACCTCGTTGCCTTCGGCGGCATCGATAAATTCGCCCTTGGCATTCAGCAGCTTAAGGGCATTCCAATGTTTCGGATTGTGCGAAGCGGTAATGATGATGCCACCGTCGGCCTTGTGGTCGATGACCGACATTTCGGTGGTAGGAGTCGTCGAAAGACCCGTTTCAATGACATCGATTCCCATACCCATAAGGGTGCCGACGACCAGGCGGTCGACCATAGCGCCCGACAGGCGTGCATCGCGCCCCACAACCATCTTGAGACGTTTGGAAGGTTGCTGGCGTTGCATAAAGGTGGCAAAGGCAGCCGTAAACTTTACGACATCGAGAGGGCTGAGCCCGTCGCCTGCAGGTCCGCCGATAGTGCCGCGGATACCCGAAATAGACTTGATTAAAGACATTGGTTTTTAGTATTTTATATTAAACGCGCAATTAATTAATAAAGTGCAAAAGTAATAAAAATTTCAGAAAACCAAACAATCTTTATTATTGATTTTTTTTTAAACACTTGCGGAAACGAAAAATATTCGTATATTTGCTTTTTTGAAAAAAGACTCATTTCTCCGCTATTCTGCTAAATATCAGAGTAAAATTTTTACTTTGAATAGTTTTGCAATAGCGAAAAATGATATTATAAAGTATTAAATATAGTAAACAAAGATATGCACATAGCTATAGCAGGCAACATCGGTTCAGGCAAAACGACCCTTACCAGCAAACTGGCGAAGCACTACGGCTACGAAGTCTTGATGGAAAAGATGGAAGGCAACCCCTACATCAACAGTTTCTATGAAGATATGCGCCGCTGGAGCTTCAACCTGCAGATATACTATCTCCACACCCGCTACCGCCAATTGCTGGAAATGAAGCAGACCGGCTTGAACTTTGTGCAAGACCGCACACTGTACGAGGATGCGTACATCTTTGCCCCCAACCTGCAGGCGATGGGGCTGATGAGCACCCGCGACTACGACAACTACATTGCCGTCTTCGAGCTCCTCGAGTCGTTTGTCCAGCCGCCCGACCTGCTCATCTACCTGCACGGCGAAGTCCCTTCGCTAATCAAACAAATTCAGAAACGCGGGCGCAGCTACGAGAGTTCCATACGCCTCGACTATCTGACGAACCTGAACGAACGCTACGAGCGCTGGTTTGAAAGCTACGACAAAGGCAAGTCGGTCATCATCGATATCGACGAGCTCAACTTTGCCGACAGCCGCGAAGACCTCGGTACCGTCATAAACAAAATCGATGCAGTATTCAATGGATTGTTTTAACATTCAAAAACCATAAGCAATATGAAAATTTTAGGCATTATCCCAGCACGTTACAACTCGACCCGTTTCCCGGGCAAACCCCTTGTAATGATCGACAACAAACCGATGATTGAACACGTATGGAACGGCGTATACGGCACCGGCATCGTCGACCGCGTCATCGTTGCCACCGAGGACAAGCGCATTATGGACGCCGTGGCGGCCTTTGGAGGCGAAGCCGTTATGACCGGCAAGCACCACAAGAGCGGCACCGACCGCTGTGGCGAGGCCATACAGAAAATCGGCGAAGACATCGAAAAGTACGATGTCATCATCAACATCCAGGGCGACGAACCCAAAGTTGCGGCCGAACACCTGAAGCTTGTCGTGAAAGCTTTCGACGACCCCAACTGCCAGATTGCGACCCTGAAAAAGAAGATCAAAAACCTGGCCGAACTCAACTCGACCAACACCGTGAAGGTGGTGTGCGACCAAAACGGCAATGCGCTCTATTTCAGCCGCCAGCCGCTGCCCTACATCCGCGGGATAGCCAAAGAGATGTGGCTGCGCACACGCCGCACCAACTACTACAAACACATAGGCATCTATGCCTTCCGCCGCGAAATACTGCAGCAAGTGGTGCAACTGCCACAAACACCGCTCGAAAAATGCGAGTCGCTGGAACAGCTGCGCTGGATGGAAAACGGCTACACCATCCACGTTCTCGAAACAACAAAAGAAAGCGTGGCAATAGATATGCCCGAAGACCTGCTTAAGCTATAAACAACCGAACACCAACGTAACAACGTAAAAATAAATGAATATCACCAATTATCTGGTAGAATACCTCAAAACCGGCAAAGCTGTGGCAATACCGACCATCGGTACCCTTGCCGCACAGGAAGAAGAGGCACATTACGACAACACTACGTCGACTTTCTATCCCACCCGCACCACCATACAAATGGTTGGCAACAAGATAGAAGGCACCGACTTCATACAATATCTGGCGGACAAAGAATGCGTCAGCAAACCCACTGCCGAAAAGATTTGGAAGAACTATGTCGATGCTCTGACAGCCAAAATAGAGGCCGAAGGGCGTTGCCAGCTCCAGGACCTCGGCGCATTGGTCGCCAACAACGGGAAGTATGCTTTCGAGACGTCCGAAGCCCTCAACCTGAAAAAATCTGCATTCAATATGCAGCCCGTAGTAGGCGTCCGCAACCATAGTGCTGCCGAGACCGACGACCCCTTTTCGGCTTTTGAACAGCCACTGAAAGAAGGCCCCGTCACAACCAGTTCCATCCTTACTGGCGCCACAACAAAAATGGCACAACCGGAACCGGCACCAGAACCCGAGCCCGAGCCCGAGCCCGAACCGGTGCCGGAACCGGAACCCGAGCCCGAACCGGAGCCGGAGCCTGAACCAGAACCCGAACCCGAACCCGAGCCTGAACCAGAACCCGAAC
>JAFWYO010000155.1 GCA_017517715.1 Bacteroidales bacterium | reverse complement strand
GCGGTGCTGGTGTGGTGCACGGAACTCAAAAGTGCCTGCACATAGAGCAAGACGCACAGCGCAAGCTCGGTTTTGTCTTATATGGATTAAAAAACAACGGAGATGCGAAACAAGCGTTCGCATCTCCGTTCTCTTTTTTCGGAACTATGTCAGTCTCACTTGGAGGAGACGACGAGGTAGTCGGTGAAGCGCCAGAAGGCGTTGACATCCTTGATTGAGAGGAAGGCGACTTTTTTGGTGTCGTTCTCGTCGTAGATGAGTTCGTACGAGCCTTCGGGGTGTTTGGAGATTACCTGTGCCTTGCGCTGGCCGATGGCGATGGTGGTAACCTTGGTGCGGTCGATGGTCTGGAACTTGCTGACATCCATATCGGCCGAGGTGTTCTGCTTCTTGCCGATGCCGATGAAGCCGCCACTGGTGTTGACGATGCCCATTTCCTTGAGCTCCTTGAGCGAGCCGACGATGTAGTAGGCCTTGTTGGCCTCGTTGGTCTGGTAGGCGATGTAGTCGTCCTTCTCCTGGTTGGACTTGGTGAGGTCGCTGACGTTTTCAGACAGCTGCTGGATGGTGGCCTTGCTGACCGACAGTTCGTTCATCAGGGTGCTGATCTGGCTCTCCTGGTCGGCGATGCGCTGGTTGAGGTTGTCGACAAACTCCTGCAGCTTGCTGTTTTCCTGTCCAAGCGAGGAGATTTTGGCATTGAGCGAAGCGATTTTCTGCTTGTTCTGCGACAGCATATTGTCGATTTCGGCCAGCTGGTCGGTGATTTGTCCCTTGACACGCGAGTTCATTTCGGGATTGCCCTGCTTGAGGCTGTTCACCTTGCTGTAGCGTGCAGAGATTTCGGAGAGGTTGGTCTCGATTTCGTTGAGCACCTCGAAGAGGGCGTCGATTTCGCCGTCCTTCGAGTCGATGATGGTCTGCAGCGAGTCGGCGCGACGTATGGCTGCCTCTTTTTCAGGGTCTTCGCCGTTGCAGGCAGCAAACAGCAGCGGAGCGATGGCAATCAAAGTCAAAAAAAGCTTTTTCATAAACAAAAGAATATTTTAAAAAATACAATAAAAATTGTGATTTGCGTTATATCTTTATCAAAACGGCACAATAAAAAAATTATTGTTTTGCGGTGATATTTTTTGTCAAATAAAAACACTCCTATGCACAGCAATCCCCTGAACGAAACCTGGGCCACGCCGCACCAGACGCCACCTTTCGGCAGCATCGCCCTGGACGACTACGCACCCGCCATACGTGAGGCCATCGAAGGCTCACGCCTCAACATAGAAAGCATTGCCAACCAAAGCGATGCGCCCACATTCGCAAACACCATAGACCGTATGGAAACGACCACCGAGCAGCTGGACCGCGCTGTGGCCCTGCTGCTGAACCTGAACGAGTGCGATTCGACGCCCGAGATGCAAAAACTGGTGATGGAGCTGATGCCCGAAATAACACGTTTCGAAGACGGCATCTGGATGGACGAGCGGCTGTTCGGTCGTGTCGACGCGCTTTTTGCAAAACGCAGAACGCTGTCCCTCAGCGAAGAGCAGCAGCAGGTGCTGGAAAAATACCATCGCCGTTTCATCGTCGGCGGAGTGGGCCTCGACGCCGACCACAAACGCCGTTTTGCCGCCATCAGCGAGGAAATTGCCACCCTGACCGAGCAGTTCGGGCAAAACGCACTGGCCGACACCAACGCCTTCACGCTCAACACCGTCGACCCCGCCGACCTCGAGGGGCTGCCCGAAGGCGTCCGCAGCGCCGCACGCCAGGAGGCCGAAAGCCGGGGCCAGCAAGGCTGGATCTTCACGCTGCAGGCTCCTTCCTACCGTCCCTTTATGACCTACTGTTCCAAGCGCAGTCTGCGCGAGCAGATGTGGCGCGCCTACAACAGCCGAGGCAACCGCGGCGGCGAGTCGGACAACAACGCCATAGCCCGCCGCATCGCCAACCTGCGCCTCGAACAGGCCCAGTTGCTTGGATACAGGAACTATGCCGACTGCAAGCTGGAGCGCACGATGGCGCGCAACACCAAGACTGTCATCGCTTTCCTCGACAGCCTACGCGATGCCTGCATCGGATATGCCCGTCGCGACCTGGACGAGGTGCGACAGTTTGCCAAGCAGTGCGGTGCCGATTTCGAACTGCAGAATTGGGATTTTGCCTACTATAGCGAACGGCTGAAGCAGGAACGCTACGGGTTCGACAGCGAACTGCTGCGTCCCTACCTGCCGCTGGAGCAGGTGCGCGAAGGCATCTTCGGCCTCTATCGCCGTCTGTACGGCATACGCTTCGTCGAGGCGCCTTCGGTCGAAGTCTACCGCAGCGACGTCAAGGCCTACGAAGTCTTTGACGGCGACCGCTTTATGGGCGTCCTCTATTTGGATATGTTCCCCAGCGCCGGCAAGCGCAGCGGAGCCTGGATGACCGACTTCCGCGGCCAGTCGAACCTCGGCGGCAAAGAGGAACGTCCACTTATACAGGTGGTTTGCAACTTCACACGACCCACCGACGGCAAGCCCGCCCTGCTCAGTTTCGACGAGCTGCGCACCTTTATGCACGAGATGGGCCACGCGATGCACGGCCTGCTCAGCGATGTCCGCTACCCCAGCGTCAGCGGCACCAGCGTGCCACGCGACTTTGTCGAGATGCCGTCGCAGCTGATGGAAAACTGGTGCCTCGAGCCTGAATTCCTCAACACCTTCGCCCACCATTACCAGACCGGCGAGACAATACCACAGGAATATATCGACAAGCTGCGCCGCGCAGAGAACTTCGAAGCTGGATGGCTCTGCCTGCGCCAGCTGAATTTCGGCACCGTCGATATGCGATTCCACACACTGACCGAGCCCCTTGCCGACAACATTAGGATAGAAGACTTTGAAAACGAGGCAATGACGCAGCTGCTGCCCACCGTCGGCGGATGCTGCACCAGCACGGCATTTACGCACATTTTCAGCGGAGGATATGCCGCCGGATACTACGGCTACAAATGGGCCGAGGTGCTCGATGCCGACATCTTTTCGCGCTTCAAGGCCGACGGCATCTTCAACGGCGAAACGGCACAGAAGTTTCGCGAACGGATTCTGAGTCGTGGAGGCAGCAGCCATCCCGCCGACCTGTTCCGCAGCTTTATGCATCGCGATCCCGACAACAGCGCCCTATTGCGCAGATGCGGTTTCGGTGCCAAGTGATTGTTCTATATCCGCCTGCAGCTCTTCAAATTTGAGGAAGACGTGGCCGCTATTGTCTTTCCACACCACCTTGTCGTGATGCGGGAAAAGGTCGAGCAGCGGATGGTGGTCGCCAAGCAGTTCGTCGTCGGCGCTGAGGGCGAAATTGAGCGGAATATCGGCCGGCCAGCGCCCGGACTGGTTGAGCTTTGACTGGCTGCAGAAAACCTTTTGGTTGAAATCGCTGTAGACATCGAGCAAATCGATGTCGAAACGCGACCCTTGAAAGCTTAAAGAATTAATAATAACACGCCTGATGGTGGAAACAACATCGTGGACCGGATTGACCACCCACACTGGGCCGTGGAAGAAGGCCGTTGCGCAGAGGGCCTGGTAGCCTCCGAAGCTGCTGCCGACAAGCATAGAGACGTTCTTTTCCTCCACATAGTCGTGTATTTGCTTCTGGATCTGCCAGGGTGTGCAATGGAGATAGTCGAACGTGGGAGACACAACGCGGCACTGCGGCAGCATTTTGCGCAGCAGCTGTCCCTTGGTGGCATTGCAGTCCGAGCCGTAGCCGTGGATGTACATTACAGTCATAGTGGCAGATTGTTTTTTGCCGCACAAAACGCAAGAAACAGGCTTTTATTGCATCGGAAGCAATATTTTAGTGATATGGGCGTTATTAAGTCAATCTATGAATTCCAAGTGTTATTCCAACAGACTTGCAGCCTGGTGCTGGCTGCTGCTTTCGGCGACGATTATCGTCATCGTGGCCTTTTGCCATTTCCCCGATGCTGCCGACTGGAAATGGTGTCTCCCTCTCGAAGGGCGTTACCACATACCGATGATGGTCGGAGGGTTTGTCTTCGTGGCGATTACGTCGCTCTTCGTCTTCAAATGCTGCCGTTCGGAAACTTTGCACCGCGGACGGCTTTGGGCCATTACCGCAGCACTGACCTGCATCCAGACACTGCTGGTTTACAGCTATTATGTCCACACCGACTGGGACGTGCAGCAGGTGACCGGACTGGCGCAGGCTATGGCCGAAGGAAGGTCGGTCGAGGAATTTGAGTCGTATTTTCGCTGGAGTCCCAACAACCTGCTGCTGAGCAGGCTTTTCGCCTTGGTGTTTTTCGTCACCGGCCCGTTGTGGGGCCTGAAAACAACGCTGTTCCCGTTGCTGATGCTGCAATGCATCGGAGCGGGACTGACGGCACTGATGCTGGTGCAGACAGCGATGCACATCTGGCACCGAAAGGACTGCGCGGTGTTGGTTTATGTGCTCTACACGCTGCTGGTATGGCTGTCGCCGTGGTGGTCGGTCCCCTACTCCGACATCTGGGGACTGATGCTGTCGGTGTTGTTGCTCTGGATGGCCACAGCGGCACCATTCAAAAGACAGTGGGTCAGGATTTTCGTTTTTGCCGCCGTCAGCGCTTTGGGCTACTACATCAAACCCCAGACGCTCTTTGTCGGTTTCGCCATCGTAATTGTGCAACTGTTTGATATGCTACGCAATCGCGACAGTATAAAAAAGCTGTTGCGTCCCACCGGAACAGCCCTTGGCGGCATTGCTGCCGGTGTGCTGCTGGCCCACATCGCCGTGGCAGGATGCGGATTGCATCTGCACACCTCGAAGGGGCTCGACGCGCCGCACTACCTGATGATGGGTGCCAATTATCAGTCGATAGGTATATACAGTGCTCAGGATGTTGACTTTTCGCGCAGCTACCCCAAGAAAAAAGAGCGCCATAGAGCCGAGATGGAGGAGACGATGAAACGCTACAAAGCCCTTGGTCCCGATGGCACCCTACTGTTGTGGGGACGCAAGAACTTGCTGAATTTCAGCGACGGAACTTTCTATTGGGGCCGCGAAGGCGCATTCTACAAATATGTTCCCGAACGTGACGGTTGGCTGTCGCGACTGACACGCAATGTCTATTACATCCGCGGGGAAAAAGGGCGCTGGAACGATGCCTGGACAACCTGTGCCACATCACTTTGGTTCGGCATTATGATATTCGCTATGCTCGCTGCCCTGCCGAGGAAGCGGAAAGCGGAAAGCGGAGAGCGGGCAATGGACATCCTATTTTGGGCGCTGCTGATGCTGACGCTGTTCCACACGTTGTGCGAAGCGCGTGCGCGCTACCTGTTCTGCTTCGCTCCTATTTTCATACTGGCCGCTGTCGAAGGAATCAGACGAATTATACCTGCACAAAACAGTGAGAACTAAAACTTTAATACTTACAGCAATACTGTTGCTGTCGACAGCATCCGTTTCGGCCCAAAGCAAATGGAAATACAATCTGGGCCTTGGTGGGACGTTCAACAGCGGCAACATCAACAACATAGGTTTCCGAAACACTGGCAGCGTCAGCCGCAACGACAGCATCTTGGCGCTGGATGCCAGCTATCGCTATCTCTATGCCGAAGAGAAACGCGAGGCGACGAACCACGAGCTGGGAGGCGGTGCGAAAATGGACTTGTATCAATACAGCCGTTGGTCGCCATTTTTAGCCACCGACCTCGTTGTCAATCACTTCAAAGGCTATGACTTCAAGATAAGCCTGCTGGCGGGAGTGAAATACCGCTTATTCTCCATCCCCGGCAGGTGCGACTATTCGATCAGTGCCGCCATTGTCGAGGACTATGTCAACTACCATATCACCGACCCTGCGGCCGACACCATAGACGGTTTTGTGTCAAGAATTTCGCTACGCGGCAAAATCAAGCAACGCATAGGCGAGAGCACGCAGCTGAACCACACAACTTTCTATCAGCCGTCGATAACAGACTTCGGC